>NZ_JBFODH010000018.1:0-248165 GCF_040908225.1 Aeromonas sp. R5-3
TCGTTCTGCTTGAGCTGGGCCTGCTTGATCTTGAGCTGGGCGCGGCGGCTGGCGAGATCCGCCTCGGCGGTCTTGAGGTTGTTCTGGGCGATCAGCGGATCGATCTCGGCCAGCAGGTCTCCCTGCTTGACCTTCTGACCTGCCTCTACCGCCAGATAGGTGACCTGGCCCGAGACCTGGGCACCGACGTCTACCTGCTCGATGGCCTGCAGCACACCGCTGGCCAGTACGGTCTGCTCCACGTCCTGGCGGGTCACCTCGGCGGTCAGTACCGGCTCGGGAGCCTTGCTCGGCCAGGCCAGCCAGCCGATGGCGAGCACGGGCACGAGGGCGAGCAGGGCAATTTTTCTCTGCTTGGGAGTGATGTTCATTTTTCACCTGAAAGAAGCGAACGAAGGCGTGCAAGGGCAACATCCTGCAGCAAACGAGGCTCAAAAAACAGTGATGAATATGTAAGAAAACATGTAGATAGTCTTGTCACTAGCGTGCCCTGGTTGGGCTTCCTGGCGAGCAGACGGGGCGGGGGGCAGCGGGCGAAAAAGCCCGCTGCGGGCGGTCATTCGGGTACCCGGCCTGAGTCGGCGGGGGCCGGTCGTCAGCCGACGGCCTTGAGTTGTTCGGCGTAGGGCTCGTGGCAGATCTGGATGTCGAGCGGCAGCTTGTAGATAAGCAGGCGGGCCAGGGAGCCCTCCATCCAGTGGTGGCGACTGCCGACCAGCAGCAGATCCATCGGGTGAGTGGCCAGCCAGCGTTTCAGGTCAGGCACCACGTCATCGACCACCAGGCACTGGTAATCCACCGGGTGTTGCAGGGTGGTGATGAGCTCGCTGATGATGGCCTTGGCGTCCAGCGTACCCTGGGCGCTGCGCTCCTCTTCCGACAGCGACAGGCTGTTGCGGCGCATCTTGCTGCTGTGGGTCAGGTGCAGCAGGGTGAGCTCGCCCCCCATTCCTTGTGCCAATTGACTCGCTTTGGCCAGCGTCTCCTGCTCGTAATCCTTGCCTTCCAGCAACAGCACGATATTGGTTGAGGTCATAAGCAGTTCTCCCTTGGCATGGTGCGGGCCACCAGGGACAAACGGCCTGTCCCAGATCACTGTGTACCCGCTATGTGTCGCATAGCACGAACCTGTCTCTGTGGCTGCCGGTGTCAGCGGGTGTCGCTGATGCAGCGCCAGGGCATGCTCGTTTACATCATCATAACAGACTGAGTTGAATGGAAAATGAAGGAAAACCTGGGCTGGACGGGCAAATGACGTGCGAGCCGTCAAAAGTGTGAGCAAAGCCGGGATTGGCCCCTCTCTGGAGCCATGCCGGAGGGGGTTGGCTGGCAGACGGCAAGATAACAAGAGAGTGGGTGGGACGGGTGAGCAGAACGGCGAGTCCGGCGTGAAGCGGGACTCGCCGGGTCAGCGTCAGAGTGGCTTGCCTGCCAGATAGCTCGTCAGCCAGGGCAGCCCCTCTTTCTTGCGACTGACGGCGCCGATCAGCTGGATGGGGTGGGCGGGCAGGATGCCGTTGCTGGCGAAATGGAGCTGGCTGCCCCCCTGAGCCAGGTCGGTCAGCATCAGGACATAGGCATCCAGCCCATCCTCTGCCAGCCGCAGCTGCATAGCTTGTTCCAGTTCCGCCTGCCGGCTGTGCAGTTGACCCGGATCCATCACGCAGATCTGGCTGACATAGAGCTGGTAGCCGGCTATCTGGTAGGCCTTCTCGTCGGCGGTGAGCAGCTCGGCCATGGGGGCGTCACCGAGCTGGGTGCGGCGCTCCAGCAGGGTCTGGGCAAAGGGCTCCAGCGCCAGATCCGCCAGCGGCAGCAGGGCATGGACGGCGGCGCGATCGCGCGCCGTGGTGGTGGGCGAGGTGAGGCTGAAGGTATCGCTGATGATGGCCCCGAGCAGCAGGCGAGCCTGGGCGCGGGAGAGGGTATGGTAACCCATCAGCTCCAGCAGCACGGTGGCGCTGCAGCCCACGGCCCGGATCCAGGCATCGAGCGGCCCACGGGTAATGAGGGTGCCGATGCGGTGGTGGTCGATGAGGCCCTGCACGTCGGCCTCTGCCAGTCCATCCGGCCCCTGCTCCAGCTCGCTGAAATCCACCAGGAACACCTCTTTGTTGGCCACGCTGCCCTGCAGCAGGGGCGGGGCGGCGACGCCGGCGGTTTCCAGAATGAAGCGGGTTTCGGCGATGGGTTCGCCAAGGGCATAGGCCTGGGCAGGGCGGCCCTGGCGATTGAGCCAGTCGGCAGCCACCAGGGCGGTACAGATGCTGTCGCTATCGGGATTCTTGTGACCAAACACGTGGAGCATGGTGCCATTCCTGCGGTTGATGACGTACCTGAGGCAAGATCAGGTATGCGGGGCAAACGGGAAAACAGGGGCTTGCCCTGCTCTGGATTCACTCTATGCGCCGTCCCCGCTCATGGCAACCGGCGCAGGCCGCCCTGCGGCGGGCGAGACCCTGTTGTAAAAGGGGCGCTCACTCCTGCTGCTGAATCGCCTTGGGGCTGGGTAGGGAGGCAGACCCGGGCAGCAGATTAGGGCAGGGAGGCAAACTCGGACAGGGAGACAAGCGGAAGGAGATAGCTGTGTGGCAAGCGCCGGGGGATCGCCCATGGCCGCAAGGTTCACGCTGCAAGAGGTGGATAGGGGGATGGGCAAGCAAAGAGATTAGGCCGCGTCTCGGTATGAGCGAGAGGCTATGAGGCTTCGATCCGGCCAGGCAGGCCGTGACCATTCAAACCGCCAGAAAGTGATCTCTCGGGGGGTGAGCTCTCCAGAATGCGGCAACGGCGGCATGGTGATGATGCACCCGCCGCGGCGCAGCAAACCGCCGTCACCAGCAGGCGGGGTTACGCGGGGAACCTGATCCTCAACGTGGGCCCCGCGTGCAGATGGCTGACCTTTGCCTCAGCAGGCCAGCAGTTCGCGAGCGTTGGCCAGGGTGTTGTCGGTGATCTGATCGCCCCCCAGCAGACGGGCCAGCTCGTTGAGACGGGCACTTTGATCCAGCGCCTGCATCTGGGTTTCGGTGGTCTTGCCGTCGGTGTGCTTGCTCACCACCATGTGCTGGTGCCCCTTTCCTGCGACCTGGGGTAGGTGGGTGACCACCATCACCTGGGTCGATTCCCCCAGCTGGCGCAGCAGGCGCCCTACCACGGCCGCTGTCGGGCCGCTGATCCCCACGTCCACTTCATCGAAGATGAGGGTCGGCGTCGAGATCTTGCGGGCGCTGATCACCACGATGGCGAGGCTGATACGCGACAGTTCGCCGCCGGAGGCCACCTTGCCGAGCGGCTGGATGGGCTGGCCCGGGTTGGTGGTGACCATGAACTCCACCCGGTCGATGCCGAGCGGTGACAGGCTGCTCTGGGCATCGGGGCGCACCTCAATGGCGAAGCGGCCGTCCGGCATCGCCAGCTCGTGCATGCTGGCACTCACCTTGGCGCCGAGCTCTTCGGCATAGCGTTGGCGACTCTGGCTCAGGGCCTCGGCGGCCTGCACGAAGGCCTGGCGGGCCTCGGCCAGCTCGTCTTCCATCCCCTCCAGCCGTTCCTCGTCGGAGTTGAGGCGCGCCAGATCGGCGGCCAGCTCCTGATGGTGCAGGGCCAGCTCCGCCGGTTTGACGTGGTGCTTGCGGGCCAGGTTGATGGCTTTGGAGAGGCGGCTCTCCAGCTCGTTGAAGCGCTCTGGATCCAGCTCCAGCCGATCCAGGTAGCTGCGCAGCTCGCTGTGGCTCTCCTGCACCCCGATCAGGGCCTCGTTGAGCATGCCGAGCACGTCGCCCAGCCGGCTGTCCATGGCGACCAGCCCCTCGGCCCGATCGACGACAGTCTGCAGCAGACCGGCGATGGTGGTCTCCTCGTTGTCATAGAGCAGATCCAGACAGGCGCCGCACTCCTGCATCAGCTCGGTGCCGTTGGCCAGGCGCTGGTGCTCCTCTTCAATCTCTTCAAACTCCCCCTGTTGCAGGGCGAACTCGTCCAGCTCCTGCACCTGGTATTCGATGAGCTGGCGGCGGGCCTCCCGTTGCTGCTGCTCGGCCTTGAGCCGGTTGAGCTCGTTCTGCAGCTGGCGCCACTGCTGGTAGTGGCGGCGCACCTCATCGAGCAGCAGATGGTGGCCGGCGTAGCCATCGAGCAGGGCGAGCTGGTAATCGGGTTTGAGCAGCATCTGGTGGGCATGCTGGCCATGGACGTTGACCAGCAGCTGGCCCAGGTTCTTGAGCTGGGTGAGGGGCACGGGCACGCCGTTGATGTAGCTGCGTGAGCGCCCCTCGGCAGAGATGACCCGCCGCACTATGCATTCCCCTTCGTTTTCCAGCTCGTTGGTGGCCAGCCAGGCGCGAGCGGCCGGGTTGCCGTCCAGCAGGAAGCGGGCGCTGACCTCGCTCTTGTCACTGTCCGGTCGCACCATGCCGGCTTCGGCACGCTCCCCCAGGCACAGGCCCA
Source organism: Aeromonas sp. R5-3 (assembly GCF_040908225.1). NCBI lineage: Bacteria > Pseudomonadati > Pseudomonadota > Gammaproteobacteria > Aeromonadales > Aeromonadaceae > Aeromonas > Aeromonas sp. R5-3. The sequence continues at coordinate 4,450 of NZ_JBFODH010000018.1, forward strand.
GGGCATCGATGGCGATGGATTTGCCCGCCCCGGTCTCACCCGTGATGCAGGTCATGCCCGGTTGCAGATCGAGTTCGAGAAACTTGACGATGGCGAAGTTGTTGACGGTCAGCTGGGTCAGCATGGTCTCATCCTGTATGGGCCAACATTACTGTGTATGCATCCAGTATATACTGGTTTTCCATACAGTAAAGATGTCGCCGCGGGACGGAATGCAAAACGGCCCGCGCCAGGGACCGTTTTGTGAGGGAGATGGAGTGCAGGGCTGGGGATCAGAACAGCTTGCTGCCCCAGCCGAGCTTGTTGCGCAGCACGTGGAAGTAGCTGTAATCGAGCGGATGGACCAGATGCAGCTTGTGGCTGCTCTTCTTGATGAGGATCTCGTCCCCCGGGTGGACCGCCAGCGTCACCTGACCGTCGCAGCTCACTTGCATGGCGTCGTCCTGATTGTCCGGTGAGACCAGCAGCCGCACCTCGCTGTCGGCGTCCAGCACGATGGGGCGGCTGCTCAGGGTGTGCGGGAACATGGGCACCAGCGTGATGGCGTTGAGCTTGGGGGTGAGGATGGCGCCCCCTGCCGACAATGAGTAGGCGGTGGAGCCGGTGGGGGTGGCCACTATGATGCCGTCCGAGCGCTGGCTGTACATGAAGCTGCCGTCGATGTAGACCTCGAACTCGATCATGTGGGCAATCTTGCCCGGGTGCAGCACCGCCTCGTTGACCGCCAGGTTGTTGGACTTGCGCTCGCCGTGGCGATAGACCGCCGCCTCCAGCAGGAAGCGATGCTCGCTCTTGTAGTGGCCGCACAGCACCTGCTCCAGTGGCAGCAGGTAATCCTGCGGCGAGAGATCGGTGAGAAAGCCGAGGTTGCCCCGGTTCACCCCGATCACCGCCACGTCGAAGCGCGACAATACCCGCGCCGCCCCCAGCATGTTGCCGTCACCACCGACCACGATGGCGAGATCCGCCTGCTGGCCCAGTTGCACCAAGTCCATCACGTTCTCGTCCATGATGCCGAGGGCGTGGGCCACCCGGCTCTCTACCAGCACCCGAAAACCGCGGGTGGTCAGGTATTGATGCAGGCCGGTCAGGGTCTGGTTGGCCCCTTCGTGGTGGGGCTTGCCAATCAGGGCGATGGTTTTGAACGGAGAATCCATGGTCTGTCGGGTCTGGGATGAGTATTGGGGGGAGTATACCGCGCTTTGGGGGGGATTTGTCTGCTGCCGGCGTGTCCGCTTGTGCCATGGGGCGGGAAAACGCCGTAAATTGCCTGTCGCTTCACCTCCTTGGCGATAATGGCGCCCTTTTCCCCTTGAAAGCCGGGGATCCATCCCCATAATAGCGCCAACATAGTCGGCCCGTTGCCGTCCGGTCGCGCAACCGGAGAGCGGGCCCTCATAAGTAACCCGCAATTGGAGATGTCATGAACCACGAAGAACAAAAGGTTGAAGCGATGGAGCAAGTGGAAGCCCAGCCAGTCGAGACGACCGATGTAGACAGTGAAGTGACAGCCGAGCAGGCCCGCATTGCCGAGCTGGAGGCGCAGCTGGAAGCTGCCCAGCAAGCCTCTGCCGAAGAGCGCGAGCGCGCCATTCGTGCCGTCGCCGAGATGGAGAACCTGCGTCGTCGCGCGGCGCAGGACGTGGAGAAGGCGCACAAGTTCGCGCTGGAGAAGTTCGCCGCCGAGCTCTTGCCGGTGCTGGACAACATGGAGCGCGCCATCGAGCTGGCCGACAAGGAAAACGACGCCCTCAAGCCGATGATCGAAGGGGTCGAGCTGACCCTGAAATCCATGCAGAGCGGCGTGGCCAAGTTCGGTCTGGCGGCGCTGGATCCGACCAACCAGCCGTTTGACCCCAACGCCCATCAGGCGATGAGCATGGTGCCGAGTGCCGACGTGGCGCCGAACACCGTCATCGCCGTGATGCAGAAAGGCTACGAGCTGAACGGTCGCGTGATCCGTCCGGCCATGGTCATGGTATCCAAGGCCGTCGACTGAGTCGGCGCTTGATGCCCAGGCCCGCCGCTTGGCGGGCTTTTTGTTGTGTATCCCTGCGGTGCGTCATGGCCCGGCCATGACAAAAGGTGGGGTTTTTGCAGGGCGGGGCTTGAAGTGGCCACTTGCGACCCCATATAGGATGCAAGGCCACGGCGGCACAAAAAATTTGATGCCGGGAGCTTGAAAGCCAGATTGGCAGGCCCCACCTAGCCGTTAACGCATTAAGGCGAGCCCCTCGCCAGTTTATTCAAAGTATTTGGAGATTCGTCAAATGGGTAAAATCATCGGTATTGACCTGGGTACTACCAACTCCTGCGTCGCTATTCTGGATGGCGACCATGCTCGCGTGATCGAGAACGCGGAAGGCGACCGTACTACTCCGTCCATCATTGCCTATGCCGATGACGGCGAAATCCTGGTTGGTCAGCCGGCCAAGCGTCAGGCCATCACCAACCCGAAGAACACGCTGTTCGCCATCAAGCGTCTGATCGGCCGTCGTTTCGAAGATGACGAAGTACAACGTGACCTGAAAATCATGCCGTACGCCATCGCCAAGGCCGACAACGGTGACGCCTGGGTCGAGGTGAAAGGCAAGAAAATGGCACCGCCGCAGATCTCTGCCGAAGTGCTGAAAAAGATGAAGAAGACCGCCGAAGACTACCTGGGCGAGCCGGTCACCGAAGCCGTCATCACTGTACCGGCCTACTTCAACGACGCCCAGCGTCAGGCCACCAAGGATGCCGGTCGCATCGCCGGTCTGGATGTAAAACGCATCATCAACGAACCGACTGCAGCTGCTTTCGCCTACGGCGTCAACAAGGTCAAGGGCGAGCGCAAGGTTGCCGTCTATGACCTGGGTGGCGGTACCTTCGACATCTCCATCATCGAGATCGACGAAGTGGAAGGGGAAACCACCTTCGAAGTACTGGCGACCAACGGTAACACCCACCTGGGTGGTGAAGACTTTGACAACCGCGTCATCAACTACTTGGTTGACGAGTTCAAGCGTGAGCAGGGCATCGACCTGCGCAACGACCAGCTGGCCCTGCAGCGTCTGAAAGATGCCGCCGAGAAAGCCAAGATCGAGCTCTCTTCCGCCCAGCAGACCGACGTCAACCTGCCGTACATCACTGCCGATGCCACCGGTCCGAAGCACATGAACATCAAGGTGACCCGCGCCAAGCTGGAATCCCTGGTGGAAGACATGGTGAAAGACTCTCTGGAGCCGGTTCGTGTCGCCCTGAAAGACTCCGGTCTGGCGGTTGGCGAGATCGACGACGTGATTCTGGTTGGTGGTCAGACCCGTATGCCGCTGGTTCAGAAGACAGTTGCCGAGTTCTTCGGCAAAGAGCCGCGCAAAGACGTCAACCCGGACGAAGCCGTGGCCATGGGTGCTGCCATCCAGGGTGCCGTGCTGTCCGGTGACAAGACCGACGTACTGCTGCTGGACGTGACCCCGCTCTCCCTGGGTATCGAAACCATGGGCAGCGTGATGACTGCGCTGATCGAGAAGAACACCACCATCCCGACCAAGAAGTCCCAGGTGTTCTCCACTGCCGAAGACAACCAGTCTGCCGTGACCATTCACGTGCTGCAGGGTGAGCGCAAGCGCGCCAGCGACAACAAGTCCCTGGGCCAGTTCAACTTGGAAGGCATCCGTCCGGCACCGCGTGGTCTGCCGCAGATCGAAGTGACCTTCGACATCGACGCCAACGGCATCCTGCACGTCTCCGCCAAAGACAAGGAGACCAACAAGGAGCAGAAGATCACCATCCAGGCCTCCTCTGGTCTGTCTGATGACGAGATCGAGCGCATGGTACGTGAAGCCGAAGCCAACGCGGCCGAGGACAAGAAGTTCGAAGAGCTGGTGCAGGCCCGCAACCAGGCTGATGGTCTGGTCCACTCCGTGCGCAAGCAGGTGACCGAAGCCGGTGAAGCTCTGCCTGCCGACGACAAGACCAAGGTCGAAGCTGCACTGAGCGAGCTGGAAACCGCCATCAAGGGCGACGACAAGGCCGTTATCGAGGCCAAGCAGCAGGCACTGCTGGAAGCGTCCCAGAAGCTGATGGAGATTGCCCAGCAGCAGGCTCAGGCGCAAGGCGCCGCCGGTGCTGACGCCGGTCAGTCCTCCTCTTCCGCCAAGGCTGACGACGACGTGGTCGACGCCGAGTTCGAAGAAGTGAAAGACGACAAGAAATAAGCCCGACCCAGATGGGCGAAGTCCGCTTCGCCCATCGGCTCAGAATCTGTTCACGGTCTGTCACGAGAGGCCGTCAGCAAGGTAAAGCGCAGCGCAGGAACCGGAGTGTATGTGAATACATGAGGATTCCGAGCAGCACATGAGCCTTGATCACGGCTTCGTAGAAAGAGTGTGAGCAGATTCGTCAATGAATTTACGGGCGTTGGGTAACCAACGCCCGTCTGCGTAACTGCTGATATAGCAACAGGATAAGTATGTCGAAGCGCGATTTCTACGAAGTGCTGGGGGTATCGAAAGATGCCGACGAGCGCGAGATCAAGAAGGCGTACAAGCGTCTGGCCATGAAGTATCACCCTGACCGCAACCAGGGGGATGCCGGTGCCGAAGAGAAGTTTAAAGAGGTCAAGGAAGCTTACGAGATCCTGACCGATGCCAACCTGCGTGCCCGCTATGACCAGTACGGCCACGCCGGCGTGGATCAGAGCCAGGGTGGCGGTGGCCACGGCGGCTTTGGCGGTGGCGCCGATTTCGGCGACATCTTCGGCGACGTGTTTGGCGATATTTTCGGTGGCAGCCGTGGTGGTGGCCGTCGCGGCCCGGCCCGTGGCTCCGACTTGCGCTACACCATGGAGCTGACCCTGGAAGAGGCGGTACGCGGGGTCTCCAAGGAGATCAAGGTACCGACCCTGGTCCACTGTGAAGTGTGTAACGGCTCCGGTGCCCACACCGGCAGCTCTGCCCAGACCTGCCCGACCTGCCACGGCTCCGGCCAGGTGCAGATGCGTCAGGGCTTCTTCGCGGTGCAGCAACCCTGTCCGCACTGTCACGGCCGCGGCAAGATCATCAAGGATCCGTGCCGCAAGTGCCACGGCGAAGGGCGCTACCAGAAGACCAAAACCCTGTCGGTCAAGATCCCGGCTGGCGTCGACACTGGCGATCGCATCCGTCTCTCCGGCGAAGGGGAAGCGGGGGAGGCCGGCGCACCGGCGGGCGATCTGTACGTACAGGTGCACGTCAAGGAGCACGAGATCTTCGTGCGTGACGGCAACAACCTCTACTGCGAAGTGCCCATCAGCTTTACCGCGGCAGCCCTGGGTGGCGAGATCGAAGTGCCGACCCTGGATGGCCGGGTCAAGCTCAAGGTCACCCCTGAGACCCAGACCGGCAAGATGTTCCGCATGCGGGGCAAGGGCGTCAAGTCCGTGCGCTCCGGCCAGGTGGGGGATCTGATGTGCAAGGTGGTGGTGGAGACCCCGGTCAAGCTGACCGAGCAGCAAAAAGAGCTGCTGCGCCAGCTGGACGAATCCTTCAGCGGTGCCGCCGCCAAGACTCACAAGCCGAAATCGGAAGGCTTCTTCGAAGGGGTGAAACGCTTCTTCGACGATCTGACCAGCTGATGTTCGCGACCCAGATATCAAGAGCCGGCCCTGTGCCGGCTCTTTTTTTGCCCCAGCTTTAGCAAGATCCCCGCTTATTGAGTGGATCCCGATGAGGGATCTTCCTCACAACTTCCGCCAATTCCTGCTGTACGAATGTTATCCCGCTCACACTTGAGCTGAAACGGTTTAGCTGATGTATTGAGTTAGCTAAATTGGTTTAGCTATGCTCTCGTCGTCGATAACAACAGGCCCGACCGGGCAACAGATGACAGGTGAGGACGATGACGATGTGCAAGCACAAGTTGGCGCTGGCGGTAGCGCTGGGATTGGGGATGAGCAGCCCGTTGTGGGCGGCGGATGGCGGTATCGAGGCCCGTCTGGCGGCGCTGGAGGCGCGGGTGCAGGCGGCCGAGGCGCGCGCCACCGCCGCCGAAGCGCGGGCCGATGAGGCCCAGAGCAAGGCAAACGAAGCCCGCGAGACGGCCGTGGTGGCCAAGGCCCAGAGCGAGAAGGTGGACAAGCAGACCGCCGGGGCCCAGGGTTTCGAGTTCCACGGCTATGCCCGCTCGGGCCTGCTGGTCAACGGCAATGGCAACGGCGGTCGCGGCGGCCCCTACATCACCCCGGCCGGCTCGGTGGGTGGCGCCGTGGGTCGCCTTGGCAACGAGGATGACACCTACATGGAGGCCAACCTGCTGAAGACCCAGACCTTCGCCGATGGCAGCTGGGCCCGCTACAAGTTGATGCTGGCGGACGGGGTGGAGACCAGCAACGACTGGACCGCTAGCGATTCCAGTCTCAACACCCGCCAGGTGTTTGCCGAGATCGGCAATCTGGCGAGCTTCGACGGTCCCTTCAAGCATGCAGTGCTGTGGGCGGGCAAGCGCTTTGACCGGGACAACTTCGATATCCACTGGCTCGACTCGGACGTGGTGTTCCTGGCCGGCACTGGCGGTGGCGTCTACGACGTGCAGCTGGCCGACAGCTGGAAGGCGAACTTCTCCCTCTACGGACGCGACTACGGCGACATCAGCGCCAGCGGCCTCTCCGACATCGAGAGCTACATCCTCACCATGAACAACCGCGTCGGCAACTGGCAGTGGATGGTGAACGGCCTGTCGGCCAAGGACAACGAGGCGCGCATCAACGACGGTGGCGCCGGCAGCGAGGCGGCGAACAAGGGGGCGCACACCCTGCTGGCCTACCACGCCGACAGCTTCTTTGGCATCAACCCAGGCTTCTCCAAGGCGGCCGTGCTGTATGGCCACGGCCTGGGTGCCGAACTCAAGGGGCTGGGTTCCGACAGCGAGCTGCTGGCGGACGCCGATGCGGTGCGAGTCGCCGTGTTTGGCGCCACCGATCTCGCGCCCCGCTGGCGTATCGCCCCGGCCCTGCTGGCCGAGCAAAGCAAGGATCGTTACGTGAAGGGGGACGAGTACCGCTGGGTGACCCTCAATGGCCGGCTGGCCCAGGTGCTGAGCCAGAACGTCGAGCTGGTCTACGAGGCCACCTGGCAGTACATGGATCTCGATCCCAAGGGCTACAAGGGGCGTCAGGCGGTGAGTGGCGACTTCACCAAGCTCACCTTCGCCCCCACCTTCAAGGCGCAGACCGCCGGCTTCTTCGAGCGGCCCGAGTTGCGGGTATTCGCCACCTGGATGGACTGGTCCTCCGAGCTCGACCACTACGCCAGCACCGATGCCATGGGTCAGAGCAACTTCACCGCCGGGGGCGAGTGGAACTTTGGCGTGCAGATGGAAACCTGGTTCTAGTTCGTTATCCCGATCACAAAAATGGCAGCCGGCGGCGGGATCTGTTGGTTGGCTAAAACGGTTTAGCTGATAATGCCAACCAACAAAACAGAGTCCGGGTTTGACTGTCGATCCGATGCAGCAGTGGAGTAGCAAGGTGACGAATCGTGTGTGGGTAATGGGGGATGCGGTGGTGGACTTGATCCCGGAAGGGGGGCAGCACTACCTCAGGTGTCCGGGGGGCGCGCCAGCCAACGTGGCGGTCGGGGTGGCCCGGCTCGGTGGAGAGTCGGCCTTTATCGGCCGGGTCGGCGCCGATCCCTTCGGCCGCTTTATGGCCGACACCCTGGCCAGCGAAGGGGTCGACACCCGTCACTTGATCCTGGATCCGGCCCATAGTACCAGCACAGTGTTGGTGGAGCTCGATGAGGCAGGGGAGCGCAGCTTCACCTTTATGGTGAGGCCCAGCGCGGATCAGTTCCTGACCCCCACCGATCTGCCGGTCTTCCAGGCCGGGCAGTGGCTGCTCACCTGCTCCATCGCGCTCGCCAACGAGCCGGTACGCGGCAGTTGTCTGCAAGCCATGGCGGCCATCAAGGCTGTCGGGGGGCGGGTCTGCTTCGACCCCAACCTGAGGCCCGAGGTGTGGGGCAACCCGGCCGAGATGCTGCCCGTGGTGCGCGAGGCCATCGCCCTCGCGGACGTGGTCAAGCTCTCGGGGGAGGAGCTGCAACTGCTAAGCGGTCTGGACGATCTGGCGACGGGGCTCGCCACCATTTCAGGCCCGGCCCTGGTGCTGGTGACCCGGGGGGCGGCCGGCGTGGTGGCTCGTCTCGGCGGCGAGCTGCTGGAGTGGGTGGGGCCCAAAGTGACGCCCATCGACACCACGGGGGCGGGGGATGCCTTCGTCGCCGGATTGCTGGCGGCCCTGGCCGAACGGACCTCGCTGCCCGCTCTGGATGAGCTGCCCGCCATCCTGGCCCGGGCCCACGGCTGCGGGGCGCTGGCTACCACCGCCAAGGGGGCCATGACGGCGCTGCCGAGTCGCATCGAACTGGATGCCTTTTTGCGATCGGGTGCAAGCGGTTGTTGATCCGCGGCTAGAGCCGCGGGTCGACAGACCCTACTCTCATGTGACAAGGGCCTGCCGATGGCGGGCCATAAGAGGAAGAATATGAATATCAGTGCGATAGCCAAGGATCTTGTGCCCCTGCTCGGGGGCAAGGAGAACATCGTCAGCGCCGCCCACTGCGCCACCCGGCTGCGGCTGGTGCTGGCGGACGACAGCAAGGTGAACAAGGCCGCCATCGACAAGCTGGACGGGGTCAAGGGGTGCTTCAGCAACGCCGGCCAGATCCAGGTGATCTTCGGCACCGGCCTGGTCAACAAGGTCCATGCGGAGTTCGTGGCGCTGACCGGTGCCGGCACCGCCAGCAAGGCGGAGCTGACCGACATGGCGGCGGCCAAGCTCAACGTGGCCCAGCGCCTGGCGCGGACCCTCTCCAACATCTTCGTGCCCATCATTCCGGCCATCGTCGCCTCCGGCCTGCTGATGGGGCTGCTCGGCATGGTGCGCACCTATGGCTGGGTCAACGCCGACAGCGCCCTCTTCATCATGCTGGACATGTTCAGCTCGGCGGCCTTTGTCATCCTGCCGATCCTCATCGGCTTCACCGCGGCGCGCGAATTCGGCGGCAACCCCTATCTGGGGGCGACCCTTGGGGGCATCCTCACCCACCCGGCCCTGACCAACGCCTGGGGCGTGGCGGGGGGCTTCAAGACCATGGACTTCTTCGGGCTGGACGTGGCCATGATCGGTTATCAAGGCACCGTCTTCCCGGTGCTCTTGGCGGTTTGGTTCATGTCCCACCTGGAGAAGCAGCTGAGAAGGCGCGTCCCCGATGCCCTGGATCTCATCCTCACGCCGTTCCTGACCGTCATCATCACCGGCTTCGTGGCGCTGCTCTTCATCGGCCCCGCCGGGCGGGTGCTGGGGGATGGCATCTCCTTCGGCCTGAGTGCCCTCTATGAGCAGGCGGGCTGGCTGGCGGGTCTGGTGTTTGGCGGGACTTATTCGCTTATCGTCATCACCGGCATACACCACAGCTTCCACGCCATCGAGGCGGGCCTGCTGGCCAATCCGCAGATCGGCGTCAACTTCCTGCTGCCCATCTGGGCCATGGCCAACGTGGCCCAGGGCGGCGCCTGTCTCGCGGTCTACTTCAAGACCCGGGATGTAAAGATCAAGGCCATCACGGTGCCGGCGGCCATGTCCTGCCTACTCGGCATCACCGAGGCGGCCATCTTTGGTGTCAACCTGCGCTACATCAAGCCCTTCCTGGCCGGTCTGTTTGGCGGGGCCTGCGGCGGCGCTTACGTAGTGGCGGCCAAGGTGGGGATGACGGCGGTGGGGCTGACCGGGATTCCAGGCATGGCCATCGTCCAGCCCATGAGCCTCATCCACTACATAATCGGGCTGGTGATCGCCTTTGGCGCCGCCTTCGCCGCCTCCTACCTGCTCAAGTACAAGGTGGAGTGATGAAGGACGTTGCATTGCTCAACCAGATTGTCCGGTCGCTGCTGGCCGGACAGCTCAAGGCGGCGGCCGATCCCCATCGGCCCCGCTGGCACCTGGCAGCCCCGGTAGGGCTGCTCAACGACCCCAACGGTTTTATCGAGCACGGCGGGCGCTACCACCTCTTCTACCAGTGGAATCCGCTCGGTTGCGAGCACCGCAACAAGGGCTGGGGCCATGTCAGCTCTACCGATCTGCTGCACTGGCAGCACGAACCGGTCGCCCTGCTGCCCACCGAGGCCTATGAGAGCCACGGCTGCTATTCGGGCTCGGCGGTGAGCGACGAGCAGGGGCGTCTGACCCTGATCTACACCGGCAATGTCAAGTACCCGGACGGCAGCCGCACTGCCTACCAGTGCTTGGCCCGCGCCGACGGTGAGGGCGGTTTTGCCAAGCTGGGGCCCGTGCTGGATCTGCCCGAAGGCTACAGCGGCCATGTGCGCGACCCCAAGGTGTGGCACGACGGCCGGCAGTGGCTGATGGTGCTGGGGGCCCGCACCCTGGATGACAAGGGGGAGGTGCTGCTCTATCGCGGCGACGCGCTGGATGGTTGGACGCTGGTGGGCCCCATCGCCGGCAGCGGGCGCGGTGGGCTTGGGGAGTTCGGCTATATGTGGGAGTGCCCGGATCTGTTTGCTCTTGGTGAGTGCCATGTGCTGATCTGCTGTCCCCAGGGCATAGACCCCCGAGGGGAGGATTATCGCAACCTCTACCAGTGCGGCTGGCTGGCGGGCGACTTCGACGGCGAGCACTTCGCGCACGGTGCCTTCCACGAGCTGGACCGAGGCTTCGAGTTCTACGCCCCCCAGACCACCCAGGACAGCCAGGGGCGCCGCCTCTTGTTCGCCTGGCTGGGGTTGCCGGAGGAGAACGAGATGAGCCAGCCCACCGTCGAGCATGGCTGGATCCACCAGATGAGCTGCCCACGGGAGCTGTTCTGGCAGGACGACTGGCTCTGCCAGCGGCCGGTGGCGGAGATCGCGGCCCTCAAGGGGGCTCCGACCCGCTTCGAGGGAGCGCCGGACGAGCTGCCTGCCCTGGCCATCGACTCGGCCTGGCTGGACCTGGCCTTGAGCGGGGAGGGACGCCTCGGGTTCGGCGCCGTGGCCGAGCTGGTGTGGCAGCCGGGGCGCCTTGTCCTGCGCCGGCAGAACTGGCAGAGCGGGGAGTGGGAGGAGCGATCCTGCCCCTGGCTGGGTGGCAAGATCACCGTCTTGTGCGATCGATCCAGCCTGGAGTGTTTCGTGGATGGCGGTCGCCAGACCCTGTCGACCCGCTACTTCCCCGGTGAAAACCCAATACTTTCCGCACGTTGTGACGGTGATGACAGCAAAATTTGCCTCGATCACTGGCCGCTGGCGGCCTGCCTTGTACAATAGCCCGGTGTCAGTTTGCCGGGAGGTCAGGTGGAGAAGAAGAAACGGATCACGATTGCCCAGATAGCCACGCTCGCGGGGGTCTCCAAGGCCACCGCCAGCCTGGTGCTCAACGGCAAGAGTGCGGAGTACCGCATCGCCGACGACACTCGCAAGCGGATCCAGGCGGTGGCGGACGAGTGCCACTACCAGCCGAGCATCCATGCCCGTTCCCTGCGGGCGGTGCGTAGTTACACCTGGGGACTGGTGATCCCCGACCTCACCAACTTCGGTTTCGCCAGCATCGCCCGGGCCCTTGAGGCCCACTGCCGGGAGGCGGGGATCCAGCTGCTCATCGCCTGCTCCGAGGATGACCCCACCCTGGAGCAACGGGTGGTGGACAACCTTATCAGCCGCCAGGTGGACGGCCTCATCGTCGCCTCGAGCGGCCACAGCGACGACATCTATGCCCGCATTCACGACCGTCTGCCGGTGGTGCAGCTCGACCGCCACATCGGCGAGTCGCGCCTGCCCATGGTGATCTCGGATGCCTGCAAGGCCACCGCCGAGCTGGTGCAGGACATGGCGGCCGGTTGCGGGGAGGAGATCTACTACTTCGGCGGCCTGCTGGATCTCTCCCCCAGCCGCCACCGGTTGGCGGGCTACGAGCTGGGTCTGCACCGCGCCGGGCTGGAGGCCACATCAGACCGGGTCCGTCACCGTGACTACCAGCCAAGCTCGGGCTATCAGCTGATGGCCGAGCTGGTGGCCGAGCTCGGGACGCCGCCCAAGGGGCTCTTCACCGCCTCTTTCACCCTGCTCGAAGGGGTGCTTCGCTACCTCAACGAGACGGGCCTGATGGAGACAGGGATGCGGCTGTGCACCTTCGACGATCACGACCTGCTCGACTGCATCCCCATGCGCATCGACTCGGTGGCCCAGGACTGCCCGGCCCTGGCTCGCGCCGCCTTCGAGCTGATGCAACAGCTTATCGCGGGCAATCCCCCCACCCAGACCGCTCAGGTCATCCCCCCCAGGGTGCGCTGGCGCAGCCGCCGCTAACCCGGAAAGATGAAAAAGCCCCGCCAGTGCGGGGCTTTTTGCTGTTGGGCGAGATCTCGTCTCAATCCGTGGTACTGGCGCGCCAGAACACCTGTTTGATGTGAGGGTGGATGCCGAGCTTCACCATCAGGGCGTCGAGCTCGTCGCCATCGATGGAGGTGGCCAGCAGCACCGCGGATATCTCCAGATCCCGCTCGCCGAAGGGCTCGATGTCGAGCTCGCTCAACGGATAGTTGGCCTGCTCCAGCATCTCTTCCAGCCAGTGCAGCACCTCCTTCTGGTATTCGCGCTGGGTGAGGGCGGTCACCCGGTAGGTCACCTCGGTGTCTGTGTTGTCCACCGGGCGGCGGTTGATCTGGTTCACCAGCGGGCGCAGCAGGGTGTTGGCGGCCAGCACGAACAGGGCGCCGAGGATCGCCTCCATGGCCAGCCCGGCCCCGCTGGCGGCACCGACCGCGGCCACCCCCCACAGGGTGGCGGCGGTGTTGATGCCGCGGATGTTGCCGGATTCGCGCATGATGACGCCGGCGCCGAGAAAACCGATGCCGGAGACGATGTAGGCCACCACGTGCACCACCCCGTAGGTGCCGCCGTGCAGGTCATAGATGCGCTGGGCCAGGTTGACGAACAGGGCCGCGCCCACCGCTACCAGCACATTGGTGCGCAGGCCCGCGGTACGCTGACGATACTGACGCTCCAGCCCCACCAGACTGCCGAGCACGAAGGCGAGCAGCAGGCTGGCCAGGGTGTTGAGCAGGGAAATCATGTCCAATTGTTGCCACATTCTCATGGCGTACTCCTTCTGTTGCAGATGGCCTTCCTGAAGGCGGGCGAGGGTTCCCTTGCCTGATCCCCGTGCGTGAAGGCCATCACCTCATCGAAAAAACGCACGGAAAACCCGACCCGGCCATGCAGGATGGCGGGCTGGGCTGCGAAACGGATTGAAAGGGGCCAGCGTGGCTGGCCCCGGTTATGGCTTGCTCAATTGAGCGCCGGTTCGGGGTCGCGGCGCGGATGCAGCTCCCAGCGAACCGGGTGATGTACCCCCACCTGGTGCACGAACTGCACCAGGTAGCGCCGCTGGGGCGGGGTGCAGTGCAGATTGAGCACCAGCTCCCGCCCGCCGCTGCGACCGGGTCGCAGGGACTGCAAGGGGTGCAGGCCCGCCGGTTGCAGGGTGTGGTTCACCAGATCCAGCACCTGCTCCATGTCGGCCCGATCCTCGCAACGGATCTGCAGCCGGTAGTGGTGCTGGCGCTCCTTGCCACGCAGCCAGAGCGGCAACATGCCGCGACCCAGTCTGCTCAGCAGGGGGTGAGTCCGGTTGGTTACGGACAGGGTTGAAATAAAACGCATAGCAGCCTCCTTGTGGGAAGCAGAAACTATGCAGGCATGGCGGCCATGGCTTTTGGCCAATGGTCACCAGACGTCAAGTGTAAAAAGAGAAGAGGGGAGTGGATTTCCGCTTCTCGCAGGGCTGCGAGCATGCGGCAGAGGATGACCTGCGGCTAGCTCGCGACCCGGGTACCGACGACGAGGGTCGGTCTACAACTGTCACTTGATGAGTTGCCCACTGATGGTCTCCGCTGTTGATGGACGGCCTGATGGTACTCATCCAGAGCGGTGGGGTAAAGCCTCATCGCCCATTTAGCAACATTTAGATACAAGTTCGTCAATAGTCGGGGCCGGCTGGCTACCTCCGTGGCCATAAGAGGGCAGCGGGATGCCCCGCCCCCTCATCCCGCCCCAGATGGCAGGTTTTTCTCTACCTTGGCGCGCCGCTATTTCAGCCCCAGCCGTTTGAGGATCATTGCGGCCGGGCAGAAGCCGGTGAAGGCGCTCTGGATCAGGTTGACCCCGACAAAGACGCTCAGCCAGACAAAGCCCGGGTGCACCCAGGCGGTGAGCAGCAGCGACAGCAACAACATGCAGCCCGCGACCACTCTTACTCCGTTTTCTACTGTCATGACCTTCTCCTTAGTTAATTTAGATATTGCTAATTTAGTGTCACTTTATACAATAGAACCAAATATCAGCAATTGCTAATTTACTCCCATGAGCCAATTCGACGAGATGAACAGACACGCGACGGCCGCCGCCTCCCTGCTCAAGGCGCTGGCTCATCCCGAACGCCTGATGGTGCTCTGTCAGTTGGTGGAGGGGGAGAAGGGAGTCGGGGAGCTGCTGGCCCGCAGCCAGCTCGGCCAGTCGGCCTTCTCCCAGCAACTGTCGGTATTGAAGCGCCAGGGTCTTGTTCGCTCGCGCAAGGTCTCCCAGCAGATCTACTACTCGCTGGTGAGCGAGGCGGCCGCCGATGTGCTGGCGGCGCTGCAAACCCATTTTTGTCACTCAGAAAATAAGGAATCTTGATGATGGAAAGCCAATGGCTGCTCTCCCTGGGGGGCGGCATGCTGGTGGGGCTCGCGGCCCTGATCCTGATGCTGTGCAACGGCCGGGTGGCCGGGATCAGCGGCATTCTGGCCGGTGCGCTGCAACACAGGGCGCCGTGGCGACTGCTCTTCCTGCTGGGGTTGGGAGCGGGAGCCTGGCTGGCACTGACGCTGGGTTGGGCCAGCATGCCTGCATTCACCGCGCTGCCCGCCTGGCCGCTGGTGCTGCTGGCCGGTCTGCTGGTGGGCATCGGCACGCGTTTTGGCAATGGCTGTACCAGCGGCCACGGCATCTGCGGCATGGGGCGGCTCTCCGTGCGCTCCATAGTAGCGACCCTCACCTTCATGGCAACCGGTGTGCTGACCGTGTTTCTGACTCATCATCTCTTCTAGGAGGCTATTGCGATGACCTTGTTGACAAGTCTGCTCGCCGGTTTGCTGTTTGGTCTGGGTCTGGCCATCTCAGGCATGATAGACCCCGCCCGGGTCACCGGTTTTCTCGATCTGGCCGGCGCCTGGGATCCCAGCCTGGGATTCGTGATGGGGGGCGCCCTGCTGGTCTTCATGCCGGGTTATTTCTTGCTGGTGAAGCCGCGGCGCCTGAGCCTGCTGGGAGAGCCCATGGCTGTGGTGCCAGCCCCCAAGCTGGATCGCCGCCTCATCGGGGGATCTGCCCTGTTCGGCATAGGTTGGGGATTGGTGGGGATCTGCCCTGGGCCTGCCTTGAGTCTCATTTCCAGTGGCCAGCCCATGATATTGTTGTTCGTAGCCGCCATGGTGGCCGGGATCTTGCTGGTTGATCGGGTCCTGGTGAAGGTGCGGGAGAAGCGCTGCCACGCCCGCTCCGCCTGAATGGATTGCCCCCGCTGCCGGGGAAGGAGAACTATCATGGAACCGATCCGCTTGCCGGGAGCCATTCTGCTGGCCGTGACATCTGCGCTTGTCTCTCCCATGACGCAGTCGACGGCATGGTCTGCCGAGACGAATGGCGAGGCGGCCCTGATTCTGGCTCCCCGTCAGGTGACTGACTGGCTCACCCTGGATGGCACCGTCAGTGCCATCCATCAGGGGACGGTGGCGGCCCAGACTGGCGGTCGGGTCTCCCGCATGCTGGTGGATGTGAACGATGAGGTGGTGGCCGGGCAACCCCTGCTGGAGATCAGCGGCAAGGAGCAGTTTGCCGCCGTGACCGGCGCCGAGGCGCGACTGGCCCGGGCTCAGGCCCAGCAGGTGGAAGCCGAGCGCCAGCTCGCCCGCTTCCAGGCGCTGATAGCCAAGGGGGTGATCACCCGCGCCCAGCTCGACAGCGCCCTGTCGAGCGACAGATCTGCCCGCGCCGAGGTGAACGCCGCCGAGGCCGCCCTCACCCAGGCTCGGGAGGCCTACGGCTATACCCGCATCCTCGCCCCCTACGCCGGGGTGGTCACCAAGCGGCTGGTGGAGCTGGGGGAGACGGTGGCCCCCGGCACCCCGCTGCTCTCGGGCTTCTCCCTCGATGCCCTGCGGGTAGAGGTGGAGCTGCCCCAGTCCGCGCTGGCCCTCGCCGGCCAGCCGTCGGATGCGCAGGTGTTGCTGCCGGATGGCAAGGCCGTTACCCCCCTCAAACTGACCCGCTTCAACTACGCCGACAGCCAGAGCCACGCCTTTCGGCTGCGCCTCGACTTGCCGCCGCAAACCGCCGGGGTATTGCCCGGTATGTGGCTCAAGGTGCAGCTCAAGCAGGGCGAACGTCAGTTGCTGCAGGTGCCGGAGCAGGCCCTGCTCCGGCAGGGTGAGTTCAGCGGTCTCTACCTGAAGGAGGGGGATGGCTGGGTGCTGACGCCGGTGCGGGTCGGCCATTGCCAGGCAGGGCAGTGCGAGATCCTCGCGGGCGTCCAGAGCGGCGATCGGGTGGCACCAGATGGCTGGGCGCGCCAGCAGGCGGTGGCCCATGAGTAACGACGCTCACGACAACAAGAACAAACTGGGGCCGGCCGGCCGGTTGGCGGCCCTGTTTCAGGGCTCGGCCATCACCCCGCTGCTGGCGCTGGTGGGGCTCTTGCTCGGCCTGTTTGCGGTGCTGGTAACCCCCAAGGAGGAGGAGCCCCAGATCGATGTCACCTTCGCCGACGTCTATATCCCCTTTCCGGGGGCCAGCCCGGCGGAGGTCGAATCCCTCGTCACCACTCCCGCCGAACAGGTTATTTCCCAGATAAAGGGTATTGATACCCTCTACTCCTTCTCTCGCCCTGACGGCGCCCTGCTGGTGGTGGTGTTCAAGGTGGGGGTGAGCCGCGAGCAGGCCATCGTCGATCTCAACAACCAGCTCGACTCGAACCGCGACTGGCTGCCCCAGGGGCTTGGCGTCGGCCAGCCACTGGTCAAACCCAAGGGGATCGACGATGTGCCCATCGTCAGCCTGACGCTCTGGAGCAAGCAGCTGGGGGCCGCCGAGCTGACCCGGGTTGCCCACGAGCTGGAGACCGAGCTCAAGCGATTGCCCGGCACCCGCGATATCTACAGCCTGGGCGGTCAGCGCGCCGTGCTGAGGGTGATGCCGGATCCGGCCGCCCTCAGCGCCCACGGCATCAGCTGGGGTGAGCTCAACCAGCGGCTCGCCGCCGCCAACCAGGCGGGCAACGAGCAGGCCGTGGTGCAGGACAATCGGGAGATCAAGGTGCAGGTGGGGCAGTTCCTGCAGAGCGAGCAGGAGGCCCGCGAGCTGGTGGTGGGCCTGCACGATGGCAAGCCGGTCTACCTCGGCGAGGTGGCCCAGGTGTCCCTTGGGGAGGAGACCCCGGTGCAGCGCAGCTGGATGGGGCAGGGTGAGCAGAGCCATCCGGCAGTGACCCTGGCCATCGGCAAGCAGCCGGGGCAGAACGCGGTAGAGGTGGCCAAGCGGGTGGAGGCCCGGGTCGAGAGTCTCAAGAACCGGCTCATCCCCGCCGGGGTCGAGGTGACGGTGACCCGTGACTATGGCGTCACTGCCGAGACCAAATCCAACACCCTCATCGGCAAGCTGATTTTTGCCACCACGGCGGTGGTGCTGCTGGTGCTGGTGAGCATGGGGTGGCGCGAGGCGCTGGTGGTGGGCATCGCCATCGTCATCACCCTGGCACTGACCCTGTTTGCCAGCTGGGCCTGGGGCTTTACCCTCAACCGGGTGTCCCTCTTTGCCCTTATCTTCTCCATTGGCATCCTGGTGGATGACGCCATAGTCGTGGTGGAGAACATCCACCGCCATCGCGGTTTGGGAAAGGATTCGCTCAAGGATCTCATTCCGGGCGCGGTGGACGAGGTAGGTGGCCCCACCATACTCGCCACCCTGACCGTCATCGCGGCCCTGCTGCCGATGGCGTTTGTCAGCGGCCTGATGGGCCCCTACATGAGCCCCATCCCCATCAATGCCAGCATGGGGATGCTTATCTCGCTGCTGGTGGCCTTTATCTTCTCCCCCTGGCTGGCGGGCCATCTGCTCAAGAGCGAGGGAGATGTCGCCCACGGCGAGGCCAGGGCCGGGCTCTTCCAGCGGCTGATGACCCCCTTCCTGATTGGCGCTGGCGCCAGGAGCTCGAGACGCAAGCTCTGGCTGGCCATCCTGTTGCTGGTGGCGGGGGCCGCCGCCATGCCCATGGTGCAGTGGGTGGTGCTCAAGATGCTCCCCTTCGACAACAAGTCGGAATTCCAGCTGGTGCTCGACATGCCGGAGGGGGTGACCCTGGAGCAGACCGAGCGCACCCTGCTGGCGGTGGGGCGGGAGCTGGCCAGGGTGCCCGAGGTGAAGGATTACCAGATCTACGCCGGCAGCGCCGCCCCCATCAACTTCAACGGGCTGGTGCGCCACTACTTCATTCGCAGCGGTGCGAATGTGGGGGACATCCAGGTCAATCTGGTGGACAAACACGATCGCCATCGCAGCAGCCACCAGATTGCCCAGTCGGTGCGCGCCCCCTTGCAGGCCATCGCATCCGCAGCCGGCGGCAACCTGAAAGTGGTGGAGGTGCCCCCCGGCCCGCCGGTCTGGTCACCCATCGTCGCCGAGGTGTATGGCCCCACGCCGGAGCTGCGTGAGGCGGCGGCCCGCGCCGTAGAGGCCCGCTTCGTGGCGACGGCGGATCTGATGGATGTGGACATCTATCTGACCGACCCCCAGCCCAAGTGGCGGCTGGTGGTGGATCGCAGCAAGGCGGCCCGCTTCGGGGTTGATCTCGGCGATCTGGTGGCGACCCTCAACGGCGGCGTGGGCTATCAGGATGCCAGCTGGCTGCATGGTCAGGGCGCCAAGTACCCGGTACCGATCCGTGTCGAGCTCACCCCCGGCGACAAGCGGGATCTGGCCGGCATCCTGGCGCTCAAGGTGCGCAGCCAGAGCGGGCAGCTCATCCGGGTCTCCGAGCTGGTGAGTCGCCGCGACGAGGTGGCCCCCAGCTACATCATGCACAAGAACATGCGGCCCATGGTGATGGTGGTGGCCGACATGGGGGGCCATGCCGACAGCCCGCTCTACGGCATGTTTGCCGCCGGAGCCGATATCGACTTGCCCCAATATTACGTGCAGCAGCCGGATAAATTGGGGGAGGTAGCGCTGTTGTGGGACGGGGAGTGGAAGATCACCTACGAGACCTTCCGCGACATGGGGATAGCCTACGGAGTGGGGATGATCCTCATCTACCTGCTGGTGGTGGCCCAGTTCCGCTCCTATCTGGTGCCGCTCATCATCATGGCGCCCATCCCGCTCACCCTGATCGGGGTGATGCCGGGCCACGCCCTGCTGGGGGCCCAGTTCACCGCCACCTCGATGATCGGCATGATAGCCCTGGCCGGGATCATAGTGCGCAACAGCATACTGCTGGTGGATTTCATCGAGCAGCAGCGCAGCGCCGGTATGGCGTTCGAGCAGGCGGTGATCGGCGCCGCTCAGGTGCGGGCCAAGCCCATCTTGCTGACGGCGCTGGCGGCCATGATCGGTGCCCTGTTCATCCTCGATGACCCCATCTTCAACGGCCTGGCCATCAGCCTCATCTTCGGCATTCTGGTCTCCACCCTGCTCACCCTGGTGGTGATACCGCTGCTCTACTACAGCCTGATGTCGCGCCGGGCGGAGGGGGGCACGGCAGATGTGCCGGGCGCACAATGACAGAAGGGCCACCCGGGTGGCCCTTCTCGTTTCACACGTTCAGGGAGGAGATATGCCGGCTGGCGGGGCTCAGCGCCCCTTCATCAGCGGGAAGTAGCGCCGATCGGCCTGGCTCATGTGGCCGACCACCAGCTCCTGAATGATGAAGTTGAGCAACTCGTCGTTGCCAAGGGTACCCGCCCTGGCGGCGGTCATCAGCTGGTCAGCCTTTTGCAGCAGCAGCTGGTGGTCTTGCTGGTGGCTGGTGAACTCGGGATAACCCAGCTCGGCCAGCACCTGCTCTTCGAAGGTGAAGTGGTGGCGTGCCACGTCGAACAGATTCTCCATGCACTCCAGGAACAGGGCGGGGTGCTCCTGGTGATCCTTCATGTGCTCCAGCAGCCGGTTGGTCAGCACGAACAGCTGGCGATGTTCGGCATCGATGCGCGGGTGGCCGCACTCGTGGCTGCTCTGCCACACCAGCGAGCCCTGTTCCGGATCCAGTCCGGCGGTATAGAGGCAGACCCGGCCGCGCCCTCGTCCCTTGGCCTGATACATGGCCTGATCGGCGTGGTGCATCAGGGTCTTGGGGTCGGTGCCGTGCTCCGGGTAGAGGGCCACTCCTATGCTGCTGGAGATGCGCAGCTCCTGCTCCTCGTCGATGCGAAACGGGTGGCGCAGGCGCTGGTGCAGGTGGTCGGCCACCGTCAGCGCCTCGTCACCGGTATCGGGCAGCAGGATCACGAACTCGTCCCCGCCAAGGCGGGCCACCAGGTCCCGCTCCCGCACGCAGTGGCGCATCCGCTCGGCCACCATGTTGAGCAGCACGTCACCGGTCTCATGACCGAAGGTGTCGTTGATCGGCTTGAAGTGGTCGAGATCGATGAACAGCAGGGCGAGTTGGGCCACCTTGCCCTCCATGACCTCCTTCAGCCGCTGCTGCAGCAGGCGGCGGTTGGGCAGGTTGGTGAGCGGGTCGTAGAAGGCGAGCCGGCGCATCATCTCCTCCCTGGCGGCCCGCTCGGTGATGTCGCGGGTGACCCCCAGGATCGCATCGGGTTGGCCCTGCTCGTTGCCATGCAGGGTGGTGATGGTCTCGGTGGCCACCAGATGTCCCTCCTTGTGACGCAGCTGGGTACGAATGACACAGCGGGTCTGCTCGTGATCGCCGCGCTGCCAGGCGGCGAGGGAGCCGCTCAGCTCGGCGCGCAGCTGCTTTCTGGATGTCTCCGGAATAAGCTGCCTGAGGGGGAGGGTGAGCACATCGGTGGGGTCGTAACCGCTGAGCGGCTGGATGGCGGGGCTGACATAGCGAAAGCGCAGGGTGGTGGTGTCCATGGTCCAGATGACGTCGGCACTGTTCTCCGCCACGAAGCGGTAGTGCTGCTCGCTCTGGGCCAGCTCGCGGGTCAGTCGCTGTCGGCCGCGCGCCTCCTGGCGCAGGCGCAGATAGAGGTAGCAGAAGATGCCGAGCAGGGTCAGCAGGGAGAGGGTGATCAGCATGGCCACCGCCACGCTCTTGTCGAGCAGCTGGCGCTGCTGGCGGATCCGCTCCCTATCCGGGTTGTAGAGGAAGTGCTCCAGATCGGGCAGGGCCGACAGCAGACCGGCGTCGAGATAGTTCCTGGCGATCTGCTGCCAGCGCTCCGGCTGCATGTAACCGGGCTCGACCAGATCGGGCTGCATCAGCTCCCGGGTGGTGTCGGCCTCGAACTGCAGCAGATCACGGCCGGCGCCGCTCGGGTAGTTGGTCACGATCCAGTCGATCATCTCGGCAGGGTTGTCCATGGCGTAGCGCCACCCCTTGAGGGTCGCCTGCTGGAAGGCATAGACCCGCTCCGGCCGGCTGTTCAGCTCGCGTTCCGAGGTGAACAGGTTGTCACCATAGAAGTCGAAGTCGATGCTGCGGGGGGAGAACACCCGGTAGGGGATGCCCATCTTGGCCAGATAGAAGGGCTCGGTGGTGCTGTAGGCGCTGATGGCATCCGTCTTGCCCGCCAGCAATGCCTTCAAGCCCTGCCGGTAGGGCTGCTTTATCCAGCTCTCCGGTGGCGTGTGGCGGTTGAGGTAGATCTGCAGCTCCTGGGAGCCGGGCTCCAGCATCAGCCGCTTGCCCGCCAGATCCGCCGGCTGGCGAATGTCGGGTCGCTCCAGGGTGAGCAGCACCAGTGGCGAGTGCTGCAACATGGAGGCCAGCACCACGATGGGCTGGCCGCTGGCGCGGGCCAGCAGCAGATCACTGCCGCTGATCCCGAACTGGGCATTGCCCGACATCACCTCGTTGACCACATCGGTGCCGGTCATGGCGGGTCGCAGCGTGACATCCAGACCGGCGGCTCGATAGAAACCCTTGGCCTGGGCCGCGTAATAGCCGGCAAACTGGAACTGGTGTTGCCAGGGCAACTGCACTGTCACCTTGTCAATCACCGCCTTCGACGGCGGTGAAAAAAAGGCGCAAAACATCGCCGAGCCAAGCATTGGCAGGTACCAGAGCAGGCGATGAAGGGAGGAATTTACGACGCTCATACTCATTCCTCTCGGGAGACGATGGTCCGTCCTAGAGTCAAACAATTCCTTGTTGCCCGCAAGGGGGCGAAAGGGCGCTATAACAGGGGATGCGTAACAGAAAAAATGATTTCTGTGTCATTCATCACATTTGGCCTTCCTGCTCGTTATTTTTGGCAATTAAGCGAAGAATTACGGAGCCATATGACCTATAAAAATGGTCGCATTTTAGTCGTATTTGATTGTCGATTACCTCAATAAGCGCGAGTGTTTGGGCTCTTTTTAGCGCAATGCGTCAGTCTGTGTCGCCGTATCACGGGATACTTTCAACTTGCTGTCGAAATGTGTCGAAACTGCGATTATTGCGTTATGAGTCAATTATTGGCGGGAGGGGGGAAGCGGATCCTTGCTGCCCGGGTGGTATGATAGCGGTTCTCCCATCCCGATGAGGCCTTCTCATGTCCCGATTGCGTCTGTTGTTGTCCGACTCCCACGATCCTTTGTTCAATCTGGCGGTGGAAGAGTGCATTTTTCGCCAGATGGACCCGCATCAGCGGGTGCTGTTTCTGTGGCGCAACGCCAATACCGTGGTGATCGGCCGGGCCCAGAACCCCTGGAAGGAGTGCAATACCCGCCGCATGGAAGAGGACGGGGTGACCCTGGCTCGCCGCAGCAGCGGTGGTGGCGCCGTGTTTCACGACCTTGGCAACAGCTGCTTCACCTTCATGGCGGGCAAGCCGGAGTATGACAAGAGCGTTTCCACCGCCATCGTGCTGGACGCGCTCAAGAGGCTCGGGGTCGAGGCTTTCGCCTCCGGTCGCAACGATCTGCTGGTGGCGACCCCGGACGGGGATCGCAAGGTGTCGGGCTCGGCCTATCGGGAGACCCATGATCGCGGCTTTCACCACGGCACCCTGTTGCTGGACGCAGACCTCGGCCGGCTCGCCCACTACCTCAATCCTGACCCCAAGAAGCTGGCGGCCAAGGGGATCAGCTCGGTGCGCAGCCGGGTGGCCAACCTCGGCGAGCTGCTGCCGGGCATCGACCATGGCCAGGTGAGCCAGGCCCTGTGCGAGGCCTTCTTCAGCCACTACGGTGAGCGGGTACGGCCAGAGCACATCTCCCCCGAGCGGCTGCCAGACTTGCCCGGCTTTGCCGAGACCTTCGCCCGCCAGCGCAGCTGGGAGTGGAACTTCGGCCACGCCCCGGCGTTTACCCATCAGCTGGACGAGCGTTTCGGCTGGGGCGGGGTAGAGCTGCACTTCGATGTGGAGAAGGGGGTGATAGGGCGGGCGCAGATCTTCAGCGACAGCCTGGAGCCGGCTCCGCTGGATGCGCTGGCCGCGCGCTTGCCCGGGGTGGCTTATCAGGTGGAGGTCATCGATAAGCTATTGCGCCAGTGGTGCCGCGAGTTCCCGGCCCTGCAGATCGAGCTGGAGGCATTCTCGCGCTGGTTGCTGGCATCGCTGCGCTGACGCTTTTCTCGCCGCTGGGGCGGGTGGATCACAAAATCAAAAGAGGCGCCCGAAAGGCGCCTTTTTGCCAGCCGTTGTCCGCCCTCATGCATGACAAAAAGTAGGGGAGGCCATTAGATATTGTCGCTGTTTCAAACGGTGACCCAGGGGTATAAGGGCAGCACATTTGCTGTACTAATGGTATAAAAATGAGTGACTTGGTCTATTTGAAAGATGAAGGCGTCAACGCCATCCACCCCGAATTCGAACGTCGTTTTACCACAGTCAAAGCCAACTTTTTCTCGCGTAATCCCGATCTCTGGCCGGTCTTTCGTGAACCCGGCTTCGCCACCCTCAACGAGTTTCGCGCCCGCGGCCTGGCCCCGTCGGCGCGGCTGAACGCCTGGCCCGATGGTCGCGCCCGTCTCGCCGACCTGTGCGAGACCATGCCGGTGCCGCAAGCCATGCGCACGCCGGGCGAGCCCATGGCGGAGCTGCTGTTTGCCGGCGCCCTCTCCAAAGACTGGGAGAACCCCTCCAGCGTCGAGAACGTGGTCACCATGTCGGCGGATCCCGCCATCTACGGCGCCCAGATGGGGATCCTCGCCAACCCCAACCTGGTCTACTCCGAGTATGCCGGGGTGGCCGAGGAGCTGGAGAAGAAGGTGGTGCGCCAGATTGCCCTGCTGGCGGGTTACGATCCGGCCCGCGCCACCGGCATCTTCACCCAGGGGGGGACCTTCTGTAACCTCTATGGCTACCTGCTCGGCATTCGCAAGAGCCTGCCCGAGGCCAAGCACAAGGGGCTCGGCCACTATCAGGACTACCGCATCATCAACTCCCAGGGCGGCCACTACTCCAACATCACCAACCTCTCCCTGCTCGGAGTGGACATCGAGAACAAGACCATCCGCATCCAGGTGGGCGAGAACAACGACATCGATCTCGACCATCTGGAGCGCACCCTGACCGCCTGCTTTGCCCTCAAGCACGTGGTGCCCACCATCATGCTCACCATGGGCACCACCGACACCTTCGGGGTGGACCAGGTGAGACCCGTGGTCGAGCTGCGGGATCGCCTCTGCGAGCGGTTCGAGGTGGCGGTCAAGCCGCACATCCACGTGGATGCCGCCATCGGCTGGTCGATGATCTTCTTCCTGGATTACGACTTTGCCGCCAACCCGCTCGCTATCAACGCCGCCACCCTCGCCGGTATCGAGCGCAACGTGAGCCGCTTCGCCGAGCTCAGATACGCCGACTCCTTCACCGTCGACTTCCAGAAGTGGGGTTATGTGCCCTACACCTCCAGCCTGGTGATGATAAAAGAGCAGGACGATCTCAAGGCGATGGAGAACGACCCGGAGAACTTCTCCTATTTTGAGCGGGACATCCAGGGTCAGACTCACCTGCAGTCCACCATCGAGTGTTCCCGCGGGGCGAGCGGCCTGTTCGGTGCCTATGCGGCCCTCAACTACCTGGGGGTCGAGGGGTATCGCACCGTGCTGGCCCACTGCCTGCAAAACGCCAACTACTTCCGCTTCCGCCTGAGCCAGCTCGGCAACGTCAAGCTGGTGGCCCAGGAGAACCAGGGTCCGAGTGTGGGCTTCAAGATTTACAACCCCGAGTGGGTAAGCGATCCGGAGGCCGAGTTCGCCTTCGAGCTGGCGCGCAGCACGGACCCCGCCTACAAGGCGCGCCTGCAGCGCAACACCGACTATCACCGCAGCCTCTTTACCGGGCGTGGCAAGGTGGGGCTCTACACCAACTGGGTGGAGGCCATCGCCCACTCCGACTACGATGCCCGCGGCAAGTACTCCTACATTGCCGGTGAGAAGGCGGTCTTCATGAACCCGGCCTGTGGCCGCGAGCAGATCGACGCCTTTATCGACCATATCCGCGGCTGAGCGGCGAACGGTATTTAAAGAGAGCCGGACAGTAAAACGGCGGGATGATCCCGCCGTTTTTTATTGGCTCCGGTTACTGCTTCTTAAGTGCCGTCACCGTCAGCTTGCCGGCCGGGTTCTCGGCGTGGAAGCGCACCGCATCCCCCACCTGCAGATCCTTGAGCAGGGCCGGGTCGGCCACCTGGAACACCATGGTCATGGCGGGCATCTTGAGGTTCGCGATGGCCTCGTGCTTGATGCCCACCTTGCCATTTGCCGCGTCGATGCGGCTGATGACTCCCTTGGTCATCACCCTCTCCTGCATTCCCTCCATCTGCTGCATGTCACCCATCTGGCTCATGTCATGGCCTTCGTGGTTCATCATCTCCTCGGCCTGCAGGCCGGTGTGGGTAGCAAGGCCCAGCAGCAGGGTCAGGGTCAGCGTCTTGTAGTTCATGATGGTTTCCTTGTTTGGGTTGTCCGGTTGATCAGGGTGCAGTCGGGGTATCCGTCTGCGCAGTCGTGTGGTCGAGGGTCTTCAGGGTGCGGCTGCGCCAGAGGTAATAGGCGGCGGGCAGCACCAGCAGGGTCAGTACCAGGGCGGTCACCATGCCGCCTATCATGGGGGCGGCGATGCGCTGCATCACCTCTGAGCCGGTGCCCTGGCTCCACATGATGGGCAGCAGGCCCGCGATGATGGTCACCACCGTCATCATCTTGGGGCGCAGGCGCAGGGCGGCGCCGTGGACCACGGCCCGGTGCAGGCCGGCCTGGTCCGGTTTGCCGCCGGCCACCAGATCGTCCCAGGCGTGGTTGAGGTAGACCAGCATCAGCACGCCCGTCTCCACCGCCACCCCGGCCAGGGCGATAAAGCCCACCCCCACCGCCACCGAGAGGTTGAAGTCGAGCAGCCAGAGGGTCCAGATCCCCCCTACGACCGCCAGCGGCAGAGTGGTGAGGATGAGCAGCACCTCCTGGAAGCGGCGAAACGCCAGATAGAGCAGCAGCACGATAATGGCGACGGTGAGCGGCACCACGTAGGTGAGGCGCTCCATGGCCCGCTCCATGTATTCGTACTGACCTGACCAGCTGAGGGCATAGCCAGGTGGCAGCACCAGCTGCTTGCTAACCTCGGCCTTGGCTTCTGCCACAAAGGAACCGATGTCGCGGCCGCGGATGTCTACGTAGACCCAGCCGTTGAGGCGCGCGTTTTCACTGCGCAGCATAGGCGCCTCGTCGCTGATGTAGACTCGGGCCACGTCCGCCAGGGCGATCCGCTCCCCCTTGGGGGTGACCAGGGGCAGCAGTTCGAGGCTGGCCACCGAGTCGCGATAGCTCTGGGGATAGCGCAGGTTGATGGGGTAGCGTTCGCGCCCCTCGATGGTCTGCCCCACCTCCATGCCACCCACCGCGGTGGCGAGCACCGCCTGCACGTCGGCGATGTTGAGACCGTAGCGGGCCGCCTTGAGCCGGTCGATGTCCACCTTCACATAGCGACCGCCCGCCACCCGCTCGGCGTAGACCGATGAAGCGCCTTCCACCTTGCCGACGATCTGCTCAAGTTGCTGGCCAAGTTGTTGAATGACCTTGAGATCGGGCCCGGCAATCTTGATCCCCACCGGGGTCTTGATGCCGGTGGCCAGCATGTCGATGCGGGTCTTGATGGGGGGCACCCAGGCGTTGGTGAGGCCCGGGAAACGGATGAGGGAGTCGAGCTCCTCTTTGAGCTTCTCCGGGGTCATGCCGGGGCGCCACTGATCGCGGGGCTTGAGCTGGATGCTGGTCTCCATCATCACCAGATCCGCCGGGTCGGTGGCCGAGTCGGCGCGTCCCGCCTTGCCGAACACGTTCTGCACCTCGGGCACGGTGCGAATGAGCTTGTCGGTCTGCTGCAAAATCTCCCGCGCCTTGCCCACCGAGATGTTGGCCGCGGTGGTGGGCATGTACATGATGTCCCCCTCATCGAGCGGCGGTATGAACTCGGAGCCCAGGTGCTGGAGCGGCCAGAAGCCCGCGAGCGTAACCACCAGGGCGGCGGCGAGCGTGGTCTTGGGGCGGGCCAGCACGGCGTTGAGCAGCGGGATATAGGCCTGGCTCAGGCCACGGTTGAGGGGGTTGGCCTGCTCGGGCAACACCTTGCCGCGGATGAAGTAGCCCATGATCACCGGCACCAGCGTGATGGCGAGCGCAGCGGCGGCGGCCATGGCGTAGGTCTTGGTGAAGGCCAGCGGATGGAACATGCGCCCCTCCTGCGCCTCCAGCGCAAACACCGGCAGGAAGCTCATGGTGATGATGAGCAGGGAGAAGAAAATCGCCGGCCCGACCTCGATGCTCGCCTCGGTGATGATGCGCCAGCGGTTCTTGTCGGTGAGCGCCTCCCGCTCCATGTGTTTGTGGACGTTCTCTATCATCACGATGGCGCCATCCACCATGGCGCCGATGGCGATGGCGATACCCCCCAGCGACATGATGTTGGCGTTGATCCCCTGCAGATGCATCACGATAAAGGCGGTCAAAATCGCAATAGGGAGGGTGATGACCACCACCAGCGACGAGCGCAGGTGGAACAGGAAGGCGAGACAGACCAGCACCACCACCGCGAACTCCTCCACCAGCTTGCCGGAGAGGTTGTCGATGGCGCGCTGGATAAGGTCGGAGCGATCGTAGACGGTGACGATCTCCACCCCCTCCGGCAGGCTGGATTTGAGCTCGGCCAGCCGCGCCTTGACCCCGTCTATGGTGTGTTGGGCATTCTCGCCGTAACGCATGACGATGATGCCGCCCACCACTTCCCCTTCGCCGTTGAGCTCGGCGATGCCGCGCCGCATCTGGGGGCCGGTGACTACGTCCGCCACGTCACCCAGCAGCAGGGGGGCGCCGCGCACATTGGTGCCAAGCGGAATCTGCTTCAGATCCTCCACGCTCTTCAAATAGCCATTCGAGCGCACCATGTACTCCGCCTCCGCCATCTCGATGACGGAGGCGCCGGTCTCCTGGTTGCCCTGCTTGATGGCGGTCTCGATGAGGGAGAGCGGGATGCCGTAGGCGCGCAGCTTGTCCGGATCGACTCGCACCTGGTACTGGCGCACCATGCCGCCGACGGTGGCCACTTCGGAGACGCCGTTCACCGTCTGCAGCTCGTACTTGAGGAACCAGTTCTGCAGCGAGGTGAGCTCGCTGAGATCGTGCTTGCCGCTCTTGTCCACCAGGGCGTACTGGTAGACCCAGCCCACCCCGGTGGCGTCCGGCCCGAGCTGGGGCTGGGCCCCGGCGGGCAGATTGGGGGCAACCTGGCTCAGGTACTCCAGCACCCGGGCGCGGGCCCAGTAGAGATCCGTGCTGTCGTCAAACAGCACATAGACGAAGGAGTCGCCGAAGAAGGAGTAGCCGCGCACCGTGGTGGCCCCCGGCACCGCCAGCATGGCGGTGGTGAGCGGGTAGGTGACCTGATCCTCCACCACCTGGGGCGCCTGGCCCGGGTAGGAGGTCTTGATGATCACCTGCACGTCGGAGAGATCCGGCAGGGCGTCCACCGGGGTCTGCTTGACCGACCAGAGGCCCCAGGCGGTGAGCATGACAGTCAGCAGCAACACCAAAAAGCGGTTGCCGACGGACCAGCGAATGATGGAAGGGATCATGACTGGGCTCCTCTCATTCGGTGGGCTGGCAGCAGGTTGGGTTTGTGCTCAATGCAGCGAAGCATGGCCGGGATCATGATTTATCCCCCATCTGGTGCTGGCTGTGATCCATGCCTTCCATGCCTGGCATCTCGCCCTTGGCCTCTTTTATTGCGTCGCCCGCGGCCGGTTTATCTTCCATATGGATCTGGATGATGCGGTACTCGTCCCCCTCCTGCTCTACCTGCAGATGCAGGGTCTGATCCGGTTTCAGCTGGCTGATGTCCACATCGTCGGCCACGGTGAAGTCCATCTCCATGGCGGGCCACTGCCACTCGGGGATGGGCTGGTGGGAGATGCCGAGGGTGCGCCCGGCGAGATCGATGTTCTGCACCTGGCCCTGGGTCCACACCTGCATGGGACGCACCGCCGTCATGCGCTGGAAGTCCGAATCGATGGCAGATTCGGAGTCGAGCAGGAACTGGGCCGAGCTGACTATGCTGTCACCGGCTTCGACTCCCTCGTCGATGGCGACCTTGTCACCAAACTGGGGGCCCAGGGTGACGGCCACCGATTTGAAGTTGCCATCCCCCAGCGCCAGCACCAGCCTGTCCTGGCTGCCGGTGCGGATCACCGCTTCGCTCGGCACCACCAGGCGGGGTTCTCCCTTGCCGGTGCTGATGCTCACCTTGGCGAACATATTGGGTTTCAGGAACTCGTCCGGGTTGTCAAAGCGCAGGCGGACCCGCAGGGTGCGGGTGCTGGCATCGAGCGTCGGGTAGAGGTAGTCCACCCGACCCTGCCAGCGGCGGCCCGGGGCATAGTCCAGGGTCATGGTGACCGGATCGCCGACCTTGATCTGGGCGGCCTGGCGCTCGAACACCTCGGCGCTCACCCATACCTGCTTGAGGGTACTGATGTTGAACAGGGGGGCGGCGGGCTCCACATACTGGCCTTCCCGCACCTTGAGCTCGGAGACATAGCCGCTGCTGGGGGCATAGATGCGCACCGTCTCCTGCACCTTGCGAGTGCGCTTGAGGGCCGCTATCTGATCCGCCGGTACCTGCAGCGACTTGAGTTTGCCCTCGGCGGCGCGCAGCAGCAGCGGGTTGGTGGTGCCTAGCGCCAGCAGGTATTCGTGCTGGGCGTTCACCAGATCCGGGGCGTAGAGATCGTAGATAAAGCTGCCCCTGGTGACCTGCTGCCCCTCGTTCTTGATGGCGAGGTTGCGGATCCAGCCCGCCATCCGGGAGTTGATGGCTTCGAGGCGCTCCTCGTCATAACCCACATAGCCCACCGTCTCGATCTGCTGGTGGACGGGCAGTTTCTCCACCTTGGCCAGCCGCACCCCCAGGTTCTGCTGGATCTCGGGGCTGATGGTGACGGTGCCGGGGGATCCGCCCTGTTTTTCCTCATAGACGGGGATGAAGTCCATCCCCATGTTGTCCTTGGCGGGGCCGTCGCGCTTGTCGCGGGGATCCATGGGGTTGACCCAGTAGAGCGGTGTCTTCTCCTTGGCGGTGGCGCCACCGTCCGCTTGTTTGGCGGCCCAGTAGCCGCCACCGGCGCCGAGGGCGAGCAGCAGGGTGGATAGCAGCAGGGTCCGGCTCATCGCGCACCTCCTGTCCGGGACGGGTGGGGCAGGTCGGCGCAGTGGGCAAGAGGCGCGGGGCGGCCGTGTTCGGCCACGGGGCCGGGGATCGGGGCATATGACATGATACTTCTTCTCTTCTGTCAGAGCGCCGGAGGGGGTGTGCAGGCAAGGCATCACCAGAGTCCGGGCGGCAAACTGGGCGCGGCTGAATGGTCAGCGTGCGCACGGCTCCCTGTGCCATGGCCGGGTCAGCCGGCGACACAGGGTCAGGCAAGGTGGGCGGCAACGGGCAAGGGCCGCCCCGAGAGAAGTGCTTTCTAGTGGCGCAGCACCGACAGCATCAGGTGTCGGCGCGGCCAGGAGGGAGGGTGGGTACCGCGGGATCGCAGGAAGGGATCCCGCAGCCAGTTGTCCAGCACGCAGCTGGCAGTCCCGAGGGGCAGCAGCAACAGCGGCAGGGCGAGCAGGGTCAGCAGGGCGGCCAGCAGCGGCAAGCCAGGGCTGCTGCTCGAGGTGAGCCCGCCGTGCATCTGGCACTCCTGGCTGGCGGCATCTGGTGCCCCGGCATCCTGGGATGCCCCGTGGCAGGAGAGTCCCTGCATGGCGCTGCTGCTCATGGCCTGATGCTCTTGCGCCATGGCGGCGTTGAGGGCATCCAGCCCGTGCCAGCCGATGCAGAGGGTGAGATTGCAGACGAGCATCAGCCCCAGCAGCAGCCGGGCAATGCGTTCTGTGGGCAATCTCGATGAGAGCATGGGGAAAATCCTGACAATGACTGGGGACACTGTAAACCTTGCCTTGAGGAGAAGGTCAATGGCTCCGGGCGTGTCAGAGAGGGGTCTGATGAATCGTTAAGCGTCACTTAACGATGGCGTATAGCCAACCCTAATGAAGCCGGCTTCTTCTCTCGTTAGGATGCGTACCGGTCAGAAGTTGCCGGGGCGTCAAACCGGGTGTTTGAGCTGTCTCTCTGGCAGTCTCCATCCAGTTCATTGTTCGGGAGTAACGATATGCAGCAACGACGGCTGTCGCTGATGCTTGCAGCCTTGCTGAGTCCCTCTGCCATGGCCGGCGGCCTTGCCTTGTATGAAACCAGCGCGGCCAACAGTGCCCTGGCCAACGCAGGGGCAGCCGCCCGCGCCCAGGGGGCGGAGACCATCGCCAGCAATCCGGCCGGCATGACCAGGCTGGCAGGCACCCAGTTGCAGGTCAATGGCGGCGCTGTATACGGCGACCTCGAGCTGGATCTGGACCAGGGGGGCAACAACGGCGGCAATGCCCTGCAGAGCGCCCCGCTCGGCAGCCTCTATCTGACCCACGCCATCGATGATCAGTGGGTCGCCGGCCTCGGGCTCTTCGGCAGCCACGGGCTGGGGATCGATTATGGCGAGGGGTGGCAGGGGCGTGGCTATGTGCAGTCCGCCAAGCTGACCGGGATCGCCTTTGCTCCCAGCCTGGCGTATCGCGTCGATGACCACTGGTCGGTGGGGGCCAGCCTGATCGCCATGCATGGGGCGCTGGAGGCCTCACTGGACATGACGCCGAACGGTTCAACCAGTCAGGCATTTTCCGACAGCGACTGGGCATATGGCGCCTCCTTCGGGGTGCTCTACGAGCTGGATCACGACTCCCGCATCGGGTTGAGCTACTTCTCCGAATTGAACTGGGAGCTGGACGATCAGCCGTTGAGCCGGCTGAATGGGGCCGGGCTGGGGGTGGAGATGATGATCCCGCAGACCCTGACCCTGAGTGGCTATCACCAGCTCAACCCGCAATGGGCCCTGCTGGCCAGTGCCAATTGGCAGCAGTGGTCCCGCTTTGGCGAGGTGGATCTCGCGTCGGGACTGCAGAGCCGAACTCTTGATATGCAATACCAGGACACCTGGCACCTGAGCCTGGGCACCCAGTTTGATGTGACGCCGGTCCTGCGCCTGAGCAGCGGCATCGGCTATGACAGCAGTGCCGTGGACGACGTGCACCGCACTGTTACCCTCCCGCTGGGCGAGAGCTGGCGCTGGGGTCTGGGGGCCAGCTATCAGCTGACACCAGCCACCAGGCCGGAAGCCAGCTATACCCTGGCCTGGCTGGGGGATATGGCAGTGGAGCAGGATGGGGTCGGTCGTCCCCAGCTGTCAGGTACCTACCACAACAGCTACCTGAACTTCTTGAGCATAGGGGTGCAACACCAGTTCTGAGGCCTGACTGGTCCGTTGGGAGGTGGCCGGCTATGTGTTCTCTTGCCGGCGAACGATGACGATAAAAAAGCCCCTCCATGAAGGAGGGGCCGGGTGAGCGTGACTCGAATGGTCAGGCCCGTTTTTCCGAGCGCCGCATGATGAGGCGGAAGAAGAGCGGGATGAAGAAGATGGCGATGAAGGTCGCCGCCAGCATGCCGCCGATGACCGGCCAGCCGAGGGCGTGGCGGCTCGCCGCACCGGCGCCGCTGGAGGTGACCAGGGGCACACAGCCGAGGATAAACGCCAGCGAGGTCATCACGATGGGGCGGAAGCGCAGGCGCGCCGCCTCCAGGGCCGACTCGATGAGGCTCATCCCCTCCTCGTGCTTCATCACCGCGAACTCCACGATCAGGATGGCGTTCTTGGCCGCCAGCCCCACCAGCGTCACCAGACCTATCTGGAAGTAGACGTTGTTGGTGAGCCCCACGGCCCAGGTGGCGAGCAGGGCGCCGAACAGGGCGAACGGCACGGCGGTGATCACCGCAAACGGCAGGCTCCAGCGCTCATACTGGGCGGCCAGGATGAGGAAGATCATCACGATGCCAAAGCCAAACGCCGTGGCGGCGCTGCCGGCGGCCGCTTTCTCCTGGTAGGCGGCGCCGGTCCACTCCAGCTTGGCGTCGTTGCCAAGGGTCTGGGCGGCGATCTCCTCTAGGGCGGCAATGGCCTGACCCGAGCTCACCCCTGGCGCCGGCTGGGCCATGATCTTGGCGGCCGGGAAGATGTTGAAACGCTCCACCAGTTCGGGGCCGGTGGCATCGCGCACCGTCACCAGGCTGGTGAGCGGGATCATCTCGCCGCTGTTGGAGCGGACATAGACGTTGCGGATGTCATCCTTCTTGGCGCGGTAGTCCGCCTCGGACTGCAACTGGACCCGGTAGGTACGACCGAACTGGTTGAAGTCGTTGACGTATACCTGGCCGAAGGTGGCCTGCATGGTGTCGAACACGGCGTTGATGGGCAGTCCCAGCGCCTTGGCCTTCTCGCGGTCGAGATCCAGGTAGACCTGGGGCACGTTGGCGCGGAAGGTGGTGCTCACGCTGGCGAACTCAGGACGCTGCTTGGCGGCATCGATCAGGCGTTGCACCTCGCCCGCGAAGGCGTGCACGTCGCCGGTGCCGCGGTTCTGCAGATAGCCTTCGAGACCCCCGGTGGTGGACATGCCCTGGATGGGAGGCGGGTTGAAGGTGGCGGTGAAGCCATCGGCCAGCCCCATCAGGCTCATCCCCTGGAAGGTCTTGGCCAGGGAGAAGGAGTCCTGCCCCTCGCCCTGACGCTCTTTCCAGTCTTTCAGGGTGATGAAGGTGAGGCCGCGGTTGCTGATGATGGAGCCGGACAGGATGTCAAAGCCCGAGAAGGTGACCACGTCCTTCACGCTGGGGTTGGCCATGGCCATCTTGTCAAAATCATTGGCGACCGCCTGAGTACGGGTCAGGGCGGCGGCATCGGGCAGCATTACGGAGCCGATGAGATAGCCCTGATCCTCGTCCGGCACCAGGGCGCCCGGCACCTTGTGGAACAGTACATAGCTGCTGCCGAGGATGATGGCGATGATGCCAAAGGCCACGCCGACCCGGCGGTTGAGGAAGGCCACCCCGCGCACATAGCGGCGGGTCAGCTGGTCAAAGGCATTGTTGAACCAGACGAAGAAGCGGGCCGGCTGGTGGTGGCCCTCTTTGAGCAGGATGGCGCACAGGGCCGGCGACAGGGTGAGCGCCACCAGGCCGGAGATGGCCACCGACACGGCGATGGTGATGGCGAACTGCTTGTACATCACCCCGGTCATGCCGCCCATGAAGGCAACCGGCAGGAACACGGCGCAGAGCACCAGCACGATGGCGACCACGGGGCCGGAGACCTCCTGCATGGCGAGGATGGCAGCCTCCTTGGCGGAGCACTTCTTCTCGCTCATGATCCGCTCGACGTTCTCCAGCACCACGATGGCGTCATCCACCACGATACCGATGGCGAGCACCATGCCGAACAGGGTCAGCAGGTTGATGGAGAAGCCCAGCATCAGCATGCCGGCGAAGGTACCGATGAGTGACACCGGCACCGCGATACAGGGGATCAGGGTGGCTCGGAAGTTCTGCAGGAACAGGTAGACCACCACGAACACCAGCACGATCGCCTCGAGCAGGGTCTTGACCACCTCCTCGATGGAGATCTTCACGAACTCTGTGGTGTCGTAGGGGATCTGGTACTCCACGTCCTGCGGGAAACGGCCCTGCAGGCGATCCATGGTTTCGCGCACCTGATCGGCCACCGCCACCGCGTTGGCACCCGGTTGCAGGTAGGTGGCGATACCGATGGCCGGCTTGCCGTTGGCGCGGGCCAGCACGTCGTAGTCCTTGCCGCCGAGCTCGACCCGGGCCACGTCTTTGACCCGGATCTTGGAGCCGTCCGGCATGGCGCGGATGATGATGTTCTGGAACTCCTTCACGTCATCGAGGCGCCCCTTGGTCTGCACCGTGTAGGTGAAGTCGGTGGGGGTGCTGGTGGGCTGGGAGCCGATCTTGCCCGCCGCGAACTGGGTGTTCTGCTCGCGGATGGCGCCGATCACGTCGCTCGGGGTGAGCTGCAGCTGGGCCAGTCGGTCCGGGCGCAGCCAGATCCGCATGGCGTAGTCGGTACCGCCGAACAGGGAGGTGTCCCCCACGCCGGGAATCCGCTTGAGCTCGTCGATGATGTTGAGCAGGGCGTAGTTCGACAGATAGGTGGTATCAAACGATCCGCTGGGGGACTGCAGGGTGATCACCTGCAGGATGGAGGTGGACTTCTTGCGCACCGTCACCCCCTGCTTCTTCACTTCTTCCGGCAGCTGGGCCATGGCGGCCGAGACCCGGTTGTTGACGTCGATGGTCGCCTGATCGGGATCGACCCCGATGTCGAAGTAGACGTTGAGGTTCATCTGGCCGTTGGAGGCGGAGCCGGATTGCATGTAGATCATGTTCTCGACCCCGTTGACCTGCTGTTCAATGGGGGCGGCCACGGTCTGGGAGATCACCTCCGGGGTGGCACCCGGGTAGAAGGCGGTCACCGAGACCACGGCGGGGGTGATCTGGGGATACTGCTCCACCGGGAGCGCGCGCATTGCCGCCATCCCGCCCAGCACTATGATGATCGAAATCACGCTGGCGAAGATGGGGCGTTCGATAAAGAACTTGGAAAACATGGGGGCTCCTTATTTGCCAGCGGCACCCTGGGTGATCTTGGCGTTGATCGCCTTCATCTCCTCGGCGGAAACCGGTTTGACCACGGCGCCGGGACGAGCCTTCATCAGCCCCTCGACGATGTAGCGATCGCCGGCCTGCAGGCCTTTGTCGATCAATACGCCGCTGTCGACCACCGACCCCAGCTTGACCGGACGGGGCACCACCTTGTTGTCGGCATCCACCACCATCACCATGCGGTCGGCCTGGGACTGGACGATGGCGCGGGGCGGCACCACGATGGCGTTCTTGCGGGTGCCCAGATCGATGGTCATGCGCACGAACTGGCCGGGCAGCAGGACCCCGTTCTTGTTGTCGAAGATGGCGCGGGCGCGAATGGTGCCGGTGGCCGGGTCGACCCGGCTGTCGGAGAAGTTGAGCTTGCCCGCCTGGGGATAGACGGAGCCGTCCGCCAGCCGGATGTGGGTACGCCAGTTGGTGGCGTCCTTGGCTTCAATCAACCCTTGCTTCACCGCATTATCGAAGTTGAGGCGATCCTGCTCCGAGTAGGAGAAGTTGACGTAGAGCGGGTCGAACTGGGTGATGGTGGTGAGCAGGCCGTTCTCGCCGCTGGTGGAGATGAGGCTCCCCTCGGACTGGGAGCTCTTGCTCGCCATGCCGTTGATGGGGGCGGTGACCTGGGTGTAGCTGAGGTTGAGCTCGGCTTCTTTCACCTTGGCCTGGGCGGCCTGGTGGCTGGCGACGGCGGCTTCGTAGTTGGCGATGGTGTCGTCATAGTCCTTGCGGCTCACCACCTGGCGCTTGAACAGCGGGATGATGCGATCGCGGTCGGCGCGAGCCTTGTTGAGGCGCGCCTGCTCCTGGGCCAGGGTGCCCTTGGCCTGCTCCAGCGCCACCTTGTAAGGCTCGGGGTCGATCAGGAACAGCGCCTGACCGGCGGTGACCGGCTGCCCTTCGATGTAGGTGCGTTTGAGCAGGATGCCGCTCACCCGGGAGCGCACGTCAATTTCGCGAAAGCCGGCGGTCTCGCCCACCATCTCGGTGGTCAGCGGCACGTCGGTCAGTTTGACCTCGGCCACCACCACGGGCACCGCTGGCAGTGCCTGGGCACTGGCGGCGGGTTCATCACCACAGGCGGTCAGTGCGCTGGCCAGTGCCAGGGCGATACAGCCGCGCTTGAACATCTCTTCCCTGACGGATTGCACCTTCATCATCACACTCCTGTGGGATGGTGCACGATTGCCGCGCCCACCCTTTCTCTTCATGAACATGGTTAACTGCATGGTTACAAATTTAACTTATTGGATTACTGACAGTTTTTTAATGATAAAGCACGAATATTGAACCCAAGCTGCTCGGCAGTGAAAGTTGTCTGCATCTGGCGGCATGGGGGCGAGGGGCCAGCGACAATCTGTGTCAGCCCGCAGGCCTCTTTCGGCGTGGTGTTGCCCGGATGCGAGGGCTCAGGGAGAAATTATAAGAAGGAAAAAACGGGGGAAGTGGGGGCTTGGTCACAGAGGGGGCGTCAAATGCCCCCTCAGTTGTCGTTATCAGGCGAAGCAGGCCCAGATGGGGGCGTGGTCGGAGGGCTTCTCGATGCCGCGCAGCTCGTAGTCGATGCCGGTCTCGGTCACCTTGTCCTTGAGGGCGTCGGAGGCCATGATGAGGTCGATGCGCAGGCCGCGGTTCTCGTCAAAGCCCTTGGAGCGATAGTCGAACCAGGAGAAACGCTCGCACTCGGTGGGGTTGGCGGCGCGGAAGGTGTCGGTCAGGCCGAACCCTTTCAGACGCTCCATCCACTCGCGCTCGATGGGCAGGAAGGAGCACTTGCCGTCCCGCAGCCAGCGCTTGCGGTTCGCCTCGCCGATGCCGATGTCGAGATCGGTGGGGGAGATATTCATATCCCCGATCAGCACCAGTTGATCACCCGGGGTGTGATTGGTCTCGAGGTAGTGCTGCAGATCCTCGTAGAACTTCTGCTTGGCCGGGAACTTGGTCTCGTGATCCTGGCTCTCACCCTGCGGGAAGTAACCGTTCATCACCTTGATGAGGGAGCCGTCTTCGCGCTCGAAGGTGGCCATGATCATGCGGCGCTGGGCCTCTTCATCGTCGGTGGGGAAGCCTTTTTCCACCTTGACCGGCTTCTGCTTGCTCATGATGGCGACCCCGTAGTGGGCCTTCTGGCCGTGGAACTCGACGTGATAGCCCATGGCCTCCACATCGGCCAGCGGGAAGGCTTCGTCGTGTACCTTGATCTCCTGCAGGCCGATCACATCCGGCTGATGCTTGTCGATGATGGCTTGCAGCTGGTGCAGACGGGCGCGCAGGCCATTGATATTGAAAGAGATGATCTTCATGTCCGGGATGCTCATGTCATTTTTATAAGTGGCTATTGGACTAGGAATCCGCCGTGGATGCAAGTTCGGGGGCTGTGACTGGCGCAGCTGCTCGGTAACCTGTTCACGATCCGTCGCGAGAGGTTGTCAGCGGGTCATCTTCTTGACAAACACCACCACAAACAGCGCCAGCGTAAAGCTGCCGGTGAAGGCCTCGAAGGCGGCGAAGATCCGCGACAGTCCCACCGGGGTGAAATCCCCGTACCCTAGCGTGGTGAAGGTCACCACGCTGTAGTAGAGGCACTCCAGCAGGAAGATGGCGTTCTGCTCGAAAGGGGCGCCGGGCCGATAGACGAGGTGGTTGCCGTTGAAGCTCAGGCCAAAGAAGAAGTAGAAGAGGCTGCAGATGAAGATGAGCAGCAGGGAGAAGAGCACCACCCGCATGGGGGCCTCGCCGTAGCCGCAGAAGAGATCGACGATCCAGGAGGTGAAGCGGCGGCCGGACCAGAATGGCAGCTGCAGCCGGCGCATGGTCAGCTCCTGCTGGATGTAGCGGCCGGACATGGTGAAGATGCCCTGCGCTTCCGAGGCCTTGCGCAGATCCCGGTAGGTCTCCTCGGCCTCCTTGAACCAGATCCGGGCCTGCGCCGGGTCCCGCTCGCGGCGCCCCTTTCTGTCCTGCATCAGCCGTTTGCCGGTATCCAGGTTGTCGAGGCGGGTGTTGTGCCAGCGGATGCCGAGCAGGTTGACGTTGTCGAGGGTGGCGCAGTGCAGGTTGGCATCACTCAGATCGGCCTTCATCAGGCTGCCCCCTTTCATGCGCAAACCGTAGAGGTGAGCCCCCTGCAGATTGGCCCGGTAGAGGTTGCACTGCTCCAGCAGAAAGCCGTGCGGCGCGCCCTTCTTCACCAGATTGAGCCCGGCCAGGTTGGCGCGGGCCAGTTGCAGGCCGTGGCACAGGCCGCCCTGGTGGACGTAGTGCTCCAGCTCGCGGGCGGTGTGGGGATCCTGATGCTGGCTATGGGGATCGTGCCAGCGGCACAGATCATGCTCCCCCGCCTCTTCGCTGCAGTGGCGGCCATCCGCCACCAGATATCGACACATGGCCATCGCCCGTCTCCTCCCCTTGCCGAGTCAGTATCAGCATAGGCGAGCGGCCGGCGAGCGGGGTCAGCTGAGCTGGGTAAACTCCTGACGCAGCTTGCGAAAACGGTCCTGCTGGGCCGGGTTGAGGGGGATGCC
The DNA here is from genome assembly GCF_040908225.1 of Aeromonas sp. R5-3. NCBI lineage: Bacteria > Pseudomonadati > Pseudomonadota > Gammaproteobacteria > Aeromonadales > Aeromonadaceae > Aeromonas > Aeromonas sp. R5-3. The sequence goes on from NZ_JBFODH010000018.1 coordinate 44,297, forward strand.
GTCCAGCACCTCCAGGGTCTCCTTGCACTCGGTGCCAAACTCCGGGCTCTTGCGGTTTTTCTGCATCAGCTGCAGCAGCACCTGGATCTTGTTGAGGGCGGCACCGGTATTGGCCGGGGCCCGGCGCAGCGCCTCGCGAAAGTGGCCGAGCGCTTGTTCCAGCTCGCCGGACTGATAGGCCTTGATGCCCAGTTCGTTGAGCTGCTGGTAGCGCTGGCGGCGTTCCAGCACCGTCTTGTCGTCGCGGGTGGCCTGGATGCAGGTGGTGAGCAGCCGATCCTCGTCTTCGGCCAGCAGTGCCTGCAGGCTCTCGGCATACTCGAACTCGCCGAGCTGATAGAGGGCGAGGATGGTCTCGCCCAGCAGGCTGGGGGGCATGGTGGCCGGCTGATCGAGCCAGTTCTGGTTGGCGCGGTAGAGCATCTTCTTGCCCTTGAGCAGCTCCCCCAGGGCAATCTGCACCCGGGCCTGGCAGATCTGTTCGAACACCGGGTAGTTGAACTCCGCCATCATCAACGAATCGCGAATGCGCGACAGGGCCGAGTTGACCTGCTTTTGCAGGTTGGCGATGTGGTAGATGTCGTTGCTGTTGAGGGCGTAGAGGGTCAGCGCCTGGATATAGGCCCCCAGATAGTGGGGGGTGCGGTGGATCGAGTTGCGCGACAGGTCGATGAGGGAGAGCAGCACGTCCTTGGCCTGGGCGTAGTCGTGGCGCAGCAGGCACACCTCCGCCAGCCGGCGGGAGAGCTGTACCGACTGGGGCGAGATATCCACCGCCCGCTTGAGCTCCTGCTGGGCCTGCTCGTCATTGCCGAGTGCCAGCAGGGATTCCGCCAGCCAGAGGTGGGCCTCCACCATCAGCGGGGTGTTCTTGAGGGTCGCCTGCAGGTGGCTCACCGCCTCCTCGTGCAGACCTAGGGTGTGGCACGCCTTGCCGAGGGTGAGCCGGGCCCAGCTGTTCTCCTGGCCGGCCAGCAGCTGGCGCATCAGGCTGCGGGCCTCCTTGGCCTGGCCCAGCTTGAGCTGGGTATCGGCCTGCAGACAGCGGCAGAAGTTGGCAAAGCGCGGCACCGCATCGGCCCGCTCGGCGCAGGCGGCGAGCAGGGTGGTCAGGTTCTCCTCGGCAAGGGCGCTGAACACGCTCTCCAGCGCCTGGCGACGGGCGAGGGCACGTTTGAGGCGAAACGAGAACTGCTCCTGGGAGAAGGGCTTCATCAGGTATTCGTCGGGCTCGGCCTCCAGCGCGCTCAGCACCATGGCGCGGGAGCTGTCGCCGCTCACCATGATCACCACGCTCTGGGGCGGGATGAGCTTCTGATCGCGCAGGCTCTCCAGCAGCTGGCGACCGTTCTCGCCAACCCCCAGCTCGTAATCGATGAGGTAGATGTCGAAGGACTCTTTCTGGCAGCGCCGTCTGGCCTCTTCGGCCGAGTTGACATAGGTGATGCGACTGATGCCGATGTTGATCAGCATCGCCTTCATCATCACCTGAAAGGAGCGCTGTTCGTTGACCAGCAGGATGCGCTTCGGTTTGGGTGGGGCTTTTTTCTCTGGCTCGGATTCCGGTGTCTGCATCTGTCTGGTCAGGGCGCTACGGGCGGATAACAGAAGTGTGCCACCAAAGCGCGCAGACAGGCAATTGAACATCCATGCCGCCGCCGTTTTTCCTCTGGCAAGGGGGCGCCGGGCCTGAAAAAAATCGCCGCAGCCCTTGATCCCGGTCAAACGGGCGCTGGATTGCACTGGCGGCGCCCACGCCGGTTTTTAGACTGAAAAGAGGCGGGCCGCGGGCCTGCTTTCGACCATCCAGTGACCACAAGGAGGAATCAAATGAGTTTGCTACCAGGCCGTACCAGTCTGTTTGATGACCTGTTTCACGACATGGCCTCCGGTTTCTACATCCGGCCCCTGCACGGGGATCCGCTGCCGAGCCAGATCAAGCTGGACCTCAAGGAGAGCGACGGCGGCTATCTGCTGCAGGCGGAGCTGCCCGGGGTGGCGAAGGAGGACATCCACGTGGATGTGCACGGCAAGCTGGTGACCCTGAAGGCGGAGATCCGCCAGCACGACAGCCAGAGCCAGGATGAACGCCCCCTGCGCAGCGAGCGCTATTTCGGCAGCGTATCGCGCACCGTCGAACTGCCGGTGGAGGTGATGCCGGAGCAGGTGGTCGCCCGCTTCGACAACGGCATCCTCACCCTGCAACTGCCCAAGCAGGCGGTGACCCCGGCGCCCCACCGCATCCCTATCGAGTAGCGCCGGCTTGCACACCACGAGGCCCCGCAGTGCGGGGCCTCGCTCTTTATGGTGGTTGGGTGGCAGGCTGAGGAGAGGGCAAGGGGGTTGGTGGCGACCCCGGCTCGTTCCTGATCACAAGGTCACCCGCCGCTCGGCCCCGGACAGCCCTCCGGGTGGATTTTTGCAGAGGGGGGATTGTGCAATTGGGTTTCTTTTGATACCACTGAACGCTTTCCCCTGCGGATCAGCCACCATTGCGCGACAAGGAGTTCCCATGCGCCTGCCACCCTTTCCCCCGCTGGTCTGGATCGTGATCCTGGGCACCTTCATGGTGCGCACCAGTTTCTTCATGGTCTGGCCCTTCCTCTCCATCCTGCTCTACCGGGAGTATGGCCTGTCAGCCTCCGGTATCGGGATGCTGCTGGGTGGCGCGGCCGTGCTCTCCTGCCTCATCGGCTTCTACGTCGGCTGGCTCTCCGACCGGCTCGGCCGGCGCACCATACTGCTGCTCGGCTGCGCCCTGTCGTGCGGTGCCTACCTGTTGCTCGGATTCGGCCACTCCCTCTGGCTCATCACCCTCGGGGTGTTTGGGTCGGGGCTCTCCTACGCCTTTATCGATACCCCGGGCAAGGCGCTGATGGGGGATCTGCTGCCCGAGAAGGCGCTGCGGGAGCTGGCTCTGCACCTGCGCTACTTCCTGCTCAACGTGGGGGCAGGGGTGGGGCCCCTCATCGGCGTCATGGTGGGGCTGGGTGCGCGCCAGGAGACCTTCGTAGTGACGGCCGCCAGCTATGGTCTGCTCGGCATCGCCTTCCTGCTCGGCTTTCGCCGCGACTGCGCCAGCCGGCCGGATGCCGGTCTCTCCCTGGGGGCCATGCTCAGGGTGGTGGGGCGGGATCGCGCCTTCATGCTGTTCATCCTCGCCAACCTGCTGATGAATCTGGTCTACGCCCAGGTGGAGTCGCCGCTGATCCAGTACCTGACCCGCGCCGGCGCCCCCGAGGTGGAGACGCTGGTGGCCCTGTTGGTGGCCACCAATGCGCTCACCATCATCACCTTGCAGTTTCCGCTGCTGCACCTGACCCGGCGCTGGCGGGTAAGCCTGCGGCTGCAGTTCTCCATCTTGCTGATGGCATCGGCCCAGGTGATGTTTGCCCTGTCGAGCCCGGCCCTGCTGTGGCCCTGGCTGGTGGCGATGTTCTTGCTGAGCGTGGGGGAGGCGGTGCTGTTTCCGCTCTTCAACGTGCTGATCGACCAGATGGCGCCGGCTCACCTCAAGGGGAGCTACTTCGGCGCGAGTGCCCTAGCCGGGCTCGGTTGGGCATTCTCGCCTATGGTGGGAGGCTGGTTCTTGCAAGTGTGGGGTGGCCCGGCCCTGTTCGCCGTGATGACCGCGATCTGCATGCTGGTGTTTGCCCTCTACGGGATGGGTCACCGGGAGGCGCGTCCGTCGGCCTCGCCTGCTGGCTGCGAGGAGTAACACGCAAGCGCGTTCACGGCGCTCACTGGCTTGCTGTCGCCGAGGGAATACGCCAATGCCTCACTGCATTCCCATCGAATCACGCCGGCTTGAAAACAACGAGGCCCCGCACTGCGGGGCCTCTTTTTTATGGTGGCTGGGTTATGGCTGCCAGTTTATGGCTGTTTGGCCACCAGATAGGGGGCGAACTGGGGGGTATGGCTGGCGGCGAAGCCCTGCTCGGTCTTGACGATGAGGTAGACCGCGAGCCCATGCTCCTTGGCAAAGGCCATCGCCTGCTCCGGCCCCATCACCATGAGGGCGGTGTCGAGGGCGTCGGCCTCGAGCGCTGTCGGGGTGATGACGCTGGCGGAGACCAGCTTGTGGGTGATGGGCTGGCCGCTGGCGGGGTCGATGATGTGGGAGTAGCGCTGGCCGTCGAGCTCGTAGTAGTTGCGATAGCTGCCGGCGGTGCTGAGGGCCATGCCGTTGGGGATCACCACGTCCGAGAAGGCGCCGGGCTGATCGGACGGCTCGACGATGGCTACCCGCCAGGGCTTGCCCTTGGCGTTGTTGCCCTTGCTGCGCACGGCGCCGGCCACCTCGATGAGGTAGTTGTGCACCCCCTTTTGCTCGAGCAGGCCGGCAATCTCGTCAGAGGCCGCCCCCTCGCCCAGGGTGGAGAGATCGAGGTAGAGATCGGGAATGCCCTTGCCGAGCAGGAAGTGATCCCCCTCGGGGGTCAAGGTCAGCCGGTCGATGCCCACCTTGTGGCGGGCGCTGGCGATCTGCTCGGCGCTGGGGCGCTTGACCGGACGCTTGTCCGGCCCGAATCCCCACAGGTTGACCAGCGGGCCCACGGTGACGTCGAGCTTGCCTTTGGTGAGATGGCCGGCATCGATGCCCTGCTGCACGATTTTGGCCATGGTGGCGGGAATGGCTATGGGCGGCTGGCCGCTGCCCTGATTGAAGCGGGAGATGAGGGAGTTCGGGTCGTAGGTGGAGATCTCGTGATTCATGCGTACCAGCAGGGCATCGACCTCCTGCTGCAGCGCAGGCTCCCCGCCCGGGAAGGGATCGCTCAGGGTCACCGCATAATAGGTGCCCATGGTCTTGCCCTGGATACGGGTCTGGGTCGGGGCTGGCTGACAGGCGGTCAGCATCAGCAGCAGGGTCAACAACAGGCCGCGGGGGGCCGGGCGAGCAAGGAGCGACATGCGGGATCTCTCTGGCTAAAAACGGATGGCTCGAGCGCGGGCTGCGAGCCGGGGTCGCCAGCTTAGCCAAGGGCGCAGCGGCGGGCGAGCGTCGGCTGGAGAAAAGGGCGGGAGATAATTAAACAAAGAGTGGTTAATGGACGGCACGGCCGGTTTGTCCAGTCAAATAATGGGAACAATCTGGTGACCTGACCCGCAGCTTTGCGCTAAAGACATAGCCGAATGACGACAGTTGAGTAGAATAAGGTCGATTTTGACAGCATGTTTGCCAGCCATGGTGCGAGCCTGCAGGCAATTGTGTTGCCATCTATTGCCAATCAAAGGAGAGGATGATGAAAAAGGCGATTACCCTGCTGTTTCTGAGCACCCTGGCTGCCCCGGCTCTGGCCGATGAGTGCGCGTTGGTCATCGAAGGCAATGATGCCATGCAGTACAACCTCAAGGAGATGAGCGTACCGGCCACCTGCAAAGAGGTGACCGTGACCCTGAACCATACCGGCAAGATGCCGGTGACCGCCATGGGCCACAACTGGGCGCTGGCCAACACCGCCGACTATCAGGCCGTTGCCACCGCGGGCATGAGTGCCGGTGCCGAGAACAACTACCTGCCCAAGGATGATCCCCGCGTACTGGCCCACACCAAGCTGGTGGGCGGCGGCGAGAGCACCAGCGTCACCTTCAAGACCGACGGCCTGGCCGGCAAAGACCTCACCTTCTTCTGCTCCTTCCCCGGTCACTTCGCCATGATGAAGGGCACCTTCAAGGTCGGCTAAGCACGTTGTGCCGACTCAGAAGCCGGGCAGTGCCCGGCTTTTTTGTGGCCGCTTGCCATGCCGTAGGAAACCCTGGCTCTGCGCCGGGAGTTGTGTGCCGTTTTATGATCCGGCGCGGGGTGAGTGGGGAGCATAGCGGGTAAGATAGGCCCCTTTCGGGCCTGATGCCCATGGGAGAGGAGCCGTTTGTCGTGAGATACGCCATCAACTGGGTGGTCGGCTGTTGCCTGCTGCTGGTATGCGCCATTGCGCTGGCGGCAGAGCCGCCGGTGAAGAAGAGCCGCAACGGCATCTGCCATCCCAAGGGCGGCACCTACTACAGCCGCACCAAGCACTACACCCCCTATGACTCCATGCAGGCCTGCCTCGACAGTGGCGGCCGGGCGCCGAAACGCTGATTACTGCACAGAAAAATCAAATCCAAAGTGTGAAATCGGCCAAGTCAAAACATTTGATGTTTTTAGTTGTGCATTTGGCTGATTCAGTCTTTAACCATTCAAAGGCTGCTTTTTTATGCCCTTGTCCTTCAATCAAAATAATGACATTGGGCTCGGGGGCTTTATAAGCACTTTGCAGGAAGAAAGGAAACTTGCGGTCTACGGAGCCAGATACTTGTTGTTGGTGTGGCTCAATTCGAGTGAGGCCATATATCGGATGGTTAATTACAAAAGCGCTAATGGCTTTGAGACCGTACAAATCCTCATAAGGCACCCGGCATTTGAACGTTTTTGGGATAGCGATTTTGTTGTCTTCAACGTATTGAAACTCAATAAGAATTTCTTTTATCTTGGTTTGTAGCTGTTGATTGCTTTTTTCTTCTTCCGAAGTCAATTCTGGTGGAGCCTCGAATCCTTCAAGAGTGTATTGCATAGGATCTCTCATTACAGGAAAGCAATGAGACCCATACTACCCCCTAATATTGATTGCTTTCAATATTAGGGGGTGTTTTTTGAGCGATATTGATGTGAGGCTGTCACTTTAAATAATGGGCTGCAGGGTAAAGAAGGCGATGGCGCTCTTCTTCTGGCAGTCGAACTGGATGCTCTGCTCGCCGCTGATCAGCAGGGTCTCGTTGACTGCCATGGGCTGGCCCGCCGCCGTGAGCTGGCCGCTCAGCAGGTAGCAGAGATAGGTCTTGTCCGCTTCCAGGGTGAGGCTGAGCGGGAAGGGGAGGTTGAGCACCCGCACATTGGCACTGAGGCGGGCCGGATCATAGATGAGCCCCAGATCCGTCACCTCTTTTTTCAGCAGCTCGCAGTGGGTGTCGTCATCCCCGCTGAAGTGGGCCGCCTCGAAGGTGGCGTAGGGGTGGCCGTTGAGCACGAAGCCGGCTCCGCTGATGGGCAGCAGGATGCGCTGATAGCCGGGGAATTTCGAGAAGGGGCCGGCCCCCTTGATGGGCGCCGAGCTCAGCCGGTAGGCAAAATCGAGCCTGTCGAGGCTGGCGTCGGCAGGGGAGATGAGGATCTGGGCTGTGGTGCCCTGCTTGTTCTTCCAGGGCATCTTCAGCTGGTCGGACTCTTTTATCAGGGTGATCAATGGCGCCTCGGCGGTTGGTGAGAGGGGTGAACCTGGTGGCCCAGTGATACCATCCCGCCCGCCGACCCACAAGGCCGCGTCTGTTCGTCCCGCACTGCCCGCCCACTATTTCATCAGTTTCATCAGTCAGGCCAGCCATCGCCCTTGCATTAGCTGCTTGCCCGTCGCGGCTGTATGAAACGCAACCACTTGTGCAGGGCGGCGAGAGGGCAAAACGGCAGGCTGTGATCCCGTCGCTGTTAAAGCGGCGGCGGCTCGCTACACTGGCGGTTCTGTTGCCCAAGGAGGCCCCATGACTCACAAGATCATTCTGGATACCGATCCCGGTATCGATGACGCCATGGCAATTCTGTTTGCCGAAGCCCACCCCGCCATCGAGCTGCTCGCCATCACCACGGTTTTTGGCAATGCCACCATCGAGAACGGCACCCACAACGCCCTCTGGCTCAAGCAGCAATACGGCATGAAGGCGGATGTGGCGCAGGGGGCGGCCGCCCCGCTGCGACGCGAGCCGGTGGGCCCGACCACGGTCGTGCACGGCCCGAGCGGGTTTGGCGACGTGACGGCGGGGGAGGTGACGCTCACTCCGGATCCCCGGCCGGCCTGGCAGTATATCGTCGAAGCGGTGAAGGCCGCTCCCGGCGAGATCACCCTGGTTACCATAGGGCCGCTCACCAACCTGGCGCTGGCGCTGCAGGCGGCCCCCGAGATTGCCGGCCTGGTGAAGCAGGTGGTGGTGATGGGCGGCGCCTTCGGCGTCAACGGCCATCGCGGCAATGTGACCCCCTATGCCGAGGCCAACATCCACGACGATCCGGATGCCGCCGACCGGGTATTCACCGCCCGCTGGCCTGTGGTGATCATCGGGCTGGACGTGACCCAGCAGAGTTTCTTCAGCAGCGCCTATCTGGACGCACTGCGCGACGAAGCGGGCGAGCCGGGCCGTTTCCTGTGGGATGTCAGCCGCTTCTACCTGCGCTTCTACTCCGAGCGGATCGGGCTCGACGGTTGCCACGTGCACGACCCGTCCGCCATCGCCTACGTGATCGATCCGACCCTGTTCACCTTGCGCGCGGGGCCGGTGCGGGTCATCAACGAGGGCCCAGCCATCGGCCACACCCTGCAGAAATTTGACGGCAAGTCCCACCCCCACGACGAGTGGGCCGATCATCCGGCCCAGCAGGTCGGGGTGGCGGTACGGGATCAGACGCTGCTGGCACTCTATCGGGAGACGCTGGTGGCCTGGGGTCGCAACCGCTAGAGGGCTCGGCGAGCAGGGTGGCTTGCGGTCGGACTTGAGGTACGGCTGTGATCCGCACCAAACAATCGGGGGCCAGTTGCGGCTTATACTGACAGCAACCGTGTGAAGAAGGAGAAACAGGATGGCCTGGTTGTCGTTGCTGGTGGCGATTGCCCTGATCTGGTGGTTGATGAAGCTGGGGCGTGGCGCCCTGTTCGAGATCCGGCTTGCCCCCGGCAAGGTGCAGGTCAAGCGGGGCAAGGTGTCGCCCGCATTCATCGAGCATGCCAGACAGATCCTGCGTCACGAGACGGTGCGCGGGCGCATCCTGGGTCAGCGCGATGGCGATGGGGTCAAGCTGGTCTTCTCCCGCTCCATTCCGGAGCCGGTGGCCCAGCGTTTTCGCAACATCTTCCCCTATGGCGATTACCGGCTGGGGGCGGTGCCGCTCTCCGGCTCCAAACCGCGCAAGGGGTGAGTTGTCACTCACACAGCAAACGGGCCTCCACTGGAGGCCCGTTTCGTTATGGTCGGCGTGACCTATGGGTGCAGGGTGCGCTGGGCCTTGACCGTCTCCGGCTTGATGGCCACCCCTTCATTGCCCCAGGAGGCGCGCAGGGTGTTGACCAGCTCGGCGATCTGCTGGTCGTTGAGGGTCCAGCCGTAGCCCGGCATGTGGTAGCCGATGTGGCCCTGGGTGACCGGGGTCTCGGCGCCGTGCAGCAGCACGTTGAGCAGGCTGCTCGGGTCCTCGGCCAGCACGGTCTGGTTGCCGACCAGGGAGGGGATGACGTGGTCGTTGCCGCGCCCGTCGTTGCCGTGGCAGGTGGAGCAGTACATGGCGTAATCCGCCTTGCCGCCGGCACTGGCATAGGCCCGGTTGCCCCTGGCGGCCGGTGCATCGTCATCCAGCCCGGTCAGGTAGGTGGCGATGCTGGCCAGATCCGCGTCGCTGAAGTACTGGCTGCTGTGAGTGATCACTTCCGCCATGGGGCCGCTGACGGCCTGATGCTGGCTGCGGCCGGTTTTCAACAGATCGATGAGGGCCTGCTTGTCGTAGCGGCTGCCACGAATGTCGGGGGCATACCAGCCATCCAGGGTGGCGCCGCTCAGATAGAGGGGATCCGCCTCGGTCAGGGCTTTCTCCTGCATGCCGATCCCGCGCGGGGTGTGGCAGCTGCCGCAGTGGCCCGCTCCCTGCACCAGATAGGCGCCACGGTTCCACTCCTCGCTCTTGCCGGCGACCGGGGTGAAGCGGCCGTCATCGTGATAGAGCCAGTTCCAGCCCCTGAGGGGCCAGCGCATGTTGAGCGGCCAGGGGATGTCGCTCGCCTTGTTGGCAATGGCCTGCGGCTGCACATCCTGCATCAGGTAGTGGTAGAGGGCGGTGAGATCCTCATCGCTCATCTTGGCGTAGGCGGTGTAGGGCATGGCCGGGTAGAGGGGGTCGCCGCTGCGGGTGATCCCTTCGCGCATCACCTTGATGAACTCGGGCAGGCTGTAGTTGCCGATGCCGTGGGTCTTGTCCGGGGTGATGTTGGTGGCGTAGACGGTGCCGACCGGGGTGGGGAAACCCTTGCCGCCGGCGAGCGGCTTGCTCGCCTCGCTGGTGTGGCAGGCGGCGCAGTCCCCCAGCTTGGCCACGTATTCACCCGCCGACATGGCGGGGGCGGCTTGCAGGGCGAAGGTGGGCAGGGCCAGCAGCACGGCACTGGCAGTCAGGGAACGGATCATTTGGCACCTCCCTTGGTCAGGGCGACCAGCTCGTTGACGGCGCGCCACGCCTCGTCGATGGCGGCGTGGGCATAGGGGCTCCAGCCCGCGTCCGAGTTGGCGATGGTGATGTTGCCTACCGGCTGGCGACCCCGCTCAATGAAGCGCTCCGACTGCTCTTCATCGTCAAACAGGGAGTTGGCGATGTAGGAATAGCCGTGGGACCAGCGGTTGACCGTGATGGCGAGGATATCCTGCTCATGGTTGAAGCCGGCCTCGCCCAGCATGGCTTGCAGCTGCTCGCGGATCATCTGCTCGTGCTGCTCGAACGGCATGCCGAGGAGCATGGCGCGCCCCTTGCGGGACTGCTCGCGGGCCGAGAGGCCGCTGCCCGGCAGGGTCGGCACATAGACCATGTGCAGGCACATGGGCTGATCCGGGTTCTTGGGATGCTCGTAGCCGCCGAGGTCGACCGGGTAGTCGAGCTTGACCCGGCTGTAGGGGGCGGCCGGGGCATAGACCTCGTGCACGCCGAGTTTGACGAACGGCTGCCAGTTTCTGATCACCACCTTGGTGTAGACCAGCGGCGCCTTGACGTTCTGGCGCAGCGCCTCCTTCTGGGGCTCCGGCATCTCGGGCACCAGGTAGGGGATCATCATGTTGTAGCCGGCCATGATGCACTGCCTGGCCTGTACCCGGTGCAGCTTGCCCTCCTTGATGTAGGTGACGTCCACCCCCTGTTTGCCGTCCTTGAGCGGCACGTTTCTGGCCTGCAGCGCCGTGCTGCCAAGGCGCAGCTGCACCTTGTGCTCGGGGCGGTCGAGCTGGCTGTAGTCGAACCTGGCCAGCACCACGTCCTGCATGGTGTGGCCCGGAGCCACCTGCGGGATGAGCTTGCGCACCATCAAGCGGGTGAGGCCGGCGTTGCCATCCGGGAAGTGGAAGATGTAAGGGTCGTCCAGCTCGGCCTGGGATTCTGCATCGAGCGGGGTGAGATCCATGCCGGCAAAGCCCGGCAGGGCGCACAGGCGGGCGTCGGCGCAGGAAGTGGCATCGATGCCGACCGCCTGGAAGTCGTCGGTGCGCTGCTGGAAGAAGGTGATGGCCCGCTCGCTCAGCCCCACCTTGTCGCGCAGGAAGGTGGTGTAGCTGTTGCTCTCCATCCAGGCGTCTTTCTGCTCGCGGGTCATGCCGTGCAGGTAGTCGGTCTTCTCTTCGTGCAGCGCCAGCAGGGCGGCCTTGTCGGTGTCGTCGAACGGGAAGTCGCCGATGAACTCGGCCAGTGGCCGGCCGTTCAAGCGATCGCGCGGGATGTCGTCTGCCACGCTGTGGCCCGGGTCGCCGCTCACTATCTTGTTGACCCCGAAGTGCTTCTCGTCAAAGAAGACGCCGCGGCTCAGACCCAGATCCGGGTAGAAGGTCTGCTGGAAGCCTTTGGCCAGCTCATCGATGTTGACCTCGAGCGCCTTGAGCAGCCCCAGCGCCACCGGGCTGTAGACGGAGCGCGGTGATTGCAGGGATTCGCTGCCGCCGTAACCCAGCCGCAGGCCGTCCGGGGTGGTGAACTCGTTGCGCTTGGCGTGGCCGCCGAAATCATCGTGGTTGTCGAGCAGCAGGATCTTTTTGTCCGCCCCGAGCAGTTGCTGATAGAAGCAGGCGGCGGAGAGGCCGCTGATGCCGGCGCCGACGATCACCAGATCGTACTCGCCCTCCAGCGGGAGGTGGGCGAAGTCATACTGCTTGCCGTCGCGGGCGATGCTGTGAGCCGGCTCGAAGGAGCCCGGGTGGTTGCCGCGCAGGCCGGTGAGAGCGGGCGGATAGACCAGCGTCTTCTCGGCCAGCGCCTTGCCGCCTTCGGCGGCCTGCAGCAGCTGGATGGGGGCGACGCCGGCCGCAATGGCAATGGCGACGCCGTTGAGAAAGTCTCTGCGTGTGATGCTCATGGCAATCCCTGTAAATGAAGAGTCGAATGAGAAGTGGGATAGGGTTGAATTCGTGACTGACGAGTAACGAAGGGGCGCAACCTACCGCTATATCCCGATGGAGTCCATGGCTTTGATAATAACTTATTAAACAAAATGGGGGATCATGTGATGGTCATGGCGGTGAGATGGATGAAATATGCATGTTTGTGGGGCAAAGCCACATCAATACCAAGGAATTAATTGAAATTTAATTTGATTAATTATGGTTAATTTCGAGTCTCACCTTTATTCGGCCATGGTCGACAAACAGGGCCTGATTATCGCCTGAATTTTCACCGCAAGGCCACCAAATGACACCCTTTATCCTTGTAAAATAAAAGGTTAAACGATGATGTGGTCATTTAATCAACGCTGATTGAATGAAATTGAGCCAGCCGCTGATTAATTGAGAAGGGCCCGATATGGATAAATTCAGCGGCGTCAAGCCATTAACATGCGACACACAGAAATCGCAAACAGCACACAAGTGAAAGATTAATTTTTCATGTTGTTCACATCCCCCCCCGGTGAAATAGAATGCTGCGTTTTTCTTACCACTTTAGCCTTGCGAAGATGAGGACATTGCATGAGACCTTTTGATGTAAAGAGGGGCTTGGGCGCTTTGCTGTTGCTCGCGACTGCCGGCTTGCTGAGCGGCTGCGACATGGCGCTGATGAGCCCCAAGGGGCAAGTTGGTCTGGAGCAGAAGTCACTGATATTGACCGCACTCGGCTTGATGCTGATCGTGGTGGTGCCCGTGATCGTGATGGCAGTGGCGTTCGCTTACAAATACCGAGCGTCCAACACCAATGCCACCTATGCGCCTGACTGGGCCCACTCCAACAAGATTGAAGCGGTCGTCTGGACCGTACCCGTCATCATTATCGCCATCCTGGCGGTGATTACCTGGAAAACGTCCCACTCTCTGGATCCCTACAAACCGTTGGAATCCGAGGTGAAACCGATCCAGGTCGATGTCATCTCCCTTGACTGGAAATGGTTGTTTGTCTATCCGGAGCTGGGCATCGCCTCGGTCAACGAGCTGGCATTCCCGGTCAACACCCCGGTCAATTTCCGGGTGACCTCCGACACCGTGATGAACTCCTTCTTCATTCCCCAGCTGGGCGGCCAGATCTACGCCATGGCGGGCATGCAGACCAAGCTGCACCTGATCGCCAACGAGGCAGGCCAGTACAAGGGTATCTCGGGTGGCTACAGCGGCGCCGGTTTCTCCGGCATGAAGTTCAACGCCATCGCCACTCAGGATCAGGCCGGTTTCGACGCCTGGGTCGCCAAGGTGAAAGCCTCTTCCAAGGCGCTCAACACCATGGATGAGTTCAATGCCCTGGCCAAGAAGAGCGAAAACCACCCGGTGGAGTACTTCGCCAGCGCCGATCCCAAGCTGTTCGTCAACATCATCAACAAGTTCATGGGCGACATGAAGCACGGCGAGCACGCCGCCATGCAACACGGCGAAGCGCAGGCCGCGATGCCGCATGATGCCTCCATGAGCCACGAAGGCATGGAGCACGGCGACGCCATGCACCATGAGGCCCAGGGCGAGCAGATGGACCACGCCGGTCACATGCCGGCCGACAAGACTGTGAAAGCGGGTATTAACTGATGTTTGGAAAATTAACACTCGATGCCATTCCGTACCATGAACCCATCATCATGGTCACGATCGCCGGCATCATTCTGGGTGGGCTGGGTATCGCCGGTCTCATCACCTATTTCGGCAAGTGGCAATATCTGTGGAAAGAGTGGCTGACCTCGGTCGACCACAAACGCCTCGGTATCATGTATCTCATCCTCGGCATGGTCATGCTGCTGCGCGGCTTTGCCGATGCGGTGATGATGCGTACCCAGCAGGTCATGGCCTCGGCTGGCGGCGAGGGCATACTGCCACCGCACCACTACGACCAGATCTTCACCGCCCACGGCGTCATCATGATCTTCTTCGTGGCCATGCCGCTGGTGATCGGTCTGATGAATATCGTGGTGCCGCTGCAGATCGGTGCCCGTGACGTCGCCTTCCCCTTCTTGAACAACCTGAGCTTCTGGTTCACCGCCGCCGCCGTGGTGCTGATCAACGTCTCCCTCGGGGTCGGTGAATTCGCCCAGACCGGCTGGCTGGCCTATCCGCCCTTGTCGGGGCTGGAGTTCAGTCCGGGAGTCGGGGTCGACTACTGGATCTGGAGTCTGCAGATCTCGGGTCTGGGGACCTTGCTGACCGGCGTGAACTTCTTCGCCACCATCATCAAGATGCGCGCCCCTGGCATGACCATGATGCGCCTGCCGGTGTTCACCTGGACCGCCCTGTGCGCCAACGTGCTGATCATCGCCTCCTTCCCGATCCTGACCGTCACCATCGCCCTGCTGACCGCAGACCGCTACCTGGGTACCCATTTCTTTACCAATGACATGGGTGGCAACATGATGATGTACATCAACCTGATCTGGGCCTGGGGTCACCCCGAGGTGTACATCCTGGTACTGCCGGTGTTCGGGATCTTCTCCGAAGTGGTGGCGACCTTCTGCAAGAAGAAACTGTTCGGTTACACCTCCCTGGTGTGGGCGACCATCGCCATTACCGTGCTCTCCTTCATCGTCTGGCTGCACCACTTCTTCACCATGGGCTCCGGCGCCAACGTGAATGCCTTCTTCGGCATCACCACCATGATCATCTCCATCCCGACCGGGGTGAAGATCTTCAACTGGCTGTTCACCATGTACCGCGGTCGCATCGAGTTCACCTCACCCATGCTGTGGACCGTCGGCTTCATCATCACCTTTACCGTGGGTGGCATGACCGGGGTACTGCTCTCCGTGCCGGCAGCCAACTTCGTGCTGCACAACAGCCTGTTCCTGATCGCCCACTTCCACAACGTCATCATCGGCGGTGTGGTGTTCGGCTGCTTCGCCGGTATCACCTACTGGTTCCCGAAAGCGTTCGGCTTCAAGCTGGATGACGTCTGGGGCAAGCGCGCCTTCTGGTGCTGGATCACCGGCTTCTTCGTGGCCTTCATGCCGCTCTACGTGCTGGGCTTCATGGGCATGACCCGTCGTGTCAGCCAGAACATCGATCCCGAGTTCCACGGCTGGCTGGTGGTGGCTGCCTGTGGCGCCGGTCTGATTGCGCTGGGCGTACTGTGCCAGGTGATCCAGATCGTGGTGAGTATCCGCGACCGCGAGAAGAACCGCGACCTGACCGGCGATCCCTGGGGTGGCCGTACCCTGGAGTGGTCCACTTCCTCGCCGCCCCCCTTCTACAACTTCGCCATCGAGCCGAAGATCAAAGGGTTGGATGCGTTCTGGGAAGCCAAGCAGGACGGTTCTGCCTATCAACAGCCCAAGCACTATGACCCGATCCACATGCCGAAAAACTCCGGTGCCGGCGTCATCATCGCCGCCTTCAGCACCCTGTTCGGCTTTGCCATGATCTGGCACATCTGGTGGATGGCCATCGCCGGCTTCGTCGGCATGATCGCCACCTGGATCATCCACAGCTTCAATGACGACGTGGACTACTACGTGCAGGTTGACGAGATCGAGCGGATCGAGCGTCAGCATTTTGAAAATCTCAACAAGGTGGCTTAATTCCATGGCGACTGACGTTCTACATCACACTCACGGTGCCCATGAGGATGGGCACCATGATGCCGGCGCCAACAAGGTATTCGGCTTCTGGATCTACCTGATGAGTGACTGCATCCTGTTCGCGACCCTGTTCGCGACCTATGCGGTCCTGGTCAACGGCACCGCCGGCGGCCCGAGCGGCAAGGACATCTTCGAACTGCCGTTCGTGTTTGCCGAAACCATGCTGCTGCTGCTGAGCTCCATCACCTTTGGCTTTGGCATGCTGGCCATGAACAAGAACAAGGTGGCGGCGGTCAATACCTGGCTGTTCATCACCTTCCTGTTCGGTGCCGGCTTTATCGCGATGGAGATCTACGAGTTCCATCACCTGATTGCCGAGGGCTACGGTCCGGATCGCAGCGGTTTCCTCTCCGCCTTCTTCACCCTGGTGGGGACCCACGGTATCCACGTGACCAGCGGTCTTGTCTGGATCATCGTGATGATGGTGCTGGTAGCCAAGAAGGGGCTGACCGATCGCAACCGCACCCGTCTGATGTGCCTGAGCCTGTTCTGGCACTTCCTGGACGTGGTGTGGATCTGCGTCTTCACCGTGGTCTATCTGATGGGGGTCATGTAATGAGTCATTCCGTTGACAATCACGGCGCCAGCCACGGCAGCGCCAAGAGCTACCTGATCGGCTTCGTGCTGTCCCTGATCCTGACCGCAGTGCCGTTCTGGATGGTGATGGACGGTTCTGCCTCCCACACTACCGTGCTGGCCACCGTGGTCGGCATGGCGGTGGTGCAGATCTTCGTGCACCTGGTCTACTTCCTGCACATGAACACCTCGTCCGAGGAGCGCTGGAACCTGGTGGCACTGATCTTTACCGTGCTCATCATCGCCATCGTGGTCGTGGGTTCCCTGTGGATCATGTACAACCTCAACATCAACATGATGGTTCACTGAGCAGGTTGGCAATGATGATGAAGCAATACCTGCAAGTGACCAAGCCGGGCATCATCTTCGGTAACCTCATCTCGGTTATCGGAGGGTTCCTGCTGGCCTCCAAGGGGAGCCTGGATGTGCCCCTCTTCATCCTGACCATGGCTGGTGTATCACTGGTGGTCGCCTCCGGTTGCGTGTTCAACAACTACATCGACCGGGACATCGACTGCATCATGGAGCGCACCAAGAACCGTGCTCTGGTGAAGGGTCTGATCGCCCCCGGCGTATCGCTCTGGTACGCGAGCGCCCTCGGCATTGCGGGCATTGCACTGCTCTACTTTGCGGCCAATCCGTTGGCCGCCTTGCTGGCGGTGCTGGGCTTCATTGTCTATGTGGGGGTCTACAGCCTCTACATGAAGCGTCACTCGGTCTACGGCACCCTGGTCGGCAGCCTCTCCGGCGCCGCGCCGCCGGTCATCGGCTACTGCGCGGTGAGCGGTCAGTTCGACTCAGGCGCGCTGATCCTGCTGGCGATCTTCAGCCTGTGGCAGATGCCGCACTCCTATGCGATCGCCATCTTCCGCTTCAAGGATTACCAGGCGGCCAACATCCCGGTGCTGCCGGTGGTGAAGGGGATCTCCGTGGCCAAACACCACATCACCCTCTACATCCTGGCCTTCATGGTGCCGACCCTGATGCTGTTCCTCGGCGGCTACGCCGGTTACAAGTATCTGGTGGTGGCCACCGCGGTCAGCGTCTGGTGGCTGGGGATGGCGCTGTCTGGCTACAAGGCGGCGGTGGATGACTCCCTCTGGGCACGCAAGCTGTTCATGTTCTCCATCGTCACCATTACCTGCCTGAGCGTGATGATGTCGGTGGACTTCCAGCCGGAGGCCGAGCCTGCGGTACTGGTGAGCATGCTGCCCTGAGTGGCCTTCCTGTCATGCTCCGTGTTGTGATGCGACGCGGGAAAATCAGTAGAATCCAGAGCCGGGAACCTTCCCGGCTCTGTTATTATGGGGCCGCCCCGTCGGGCACTTTTCCCCTCTGTCGGGTGTGGCATGGCATCTGTCGGCCACCCCTTGAGTCTTCCTTTTCCCTGATCTATCGAGGCCATCATGAATGATTTCACCATGACGAGGGGCGAGCGCCGTGCCACCTGGGCGCTTGGCTCCGTCTTCTCGTTGCGCATGCTCGGCATGTTTATGGTGTTGCCGGTGCTGACCACCTACGGCATGTCGCTGGCGGGTGCCTCCGAGGCGCTCATCGGCCTGGCCATCGGCATCTACGGCATGACCCAGGCGCTGTTCCAGATCCCGTTCGGCCTGCTCTCCGACAAGGTGGGCCGCAAGCCTCTCATCGTCGGCGGCCTGCTGATGTTTGCCCTCGGCAGCGTGATCGCGGCGTTGACCCACTCCATCTGGGGCGTGATCCTCGGTCGCGCCCTGCAGGGCAGCGGCGCCATCTCGGCTGCCGTGATGGCGCTCTTGTCGGATCTCACCCGCGAGCAGAACCGCACCAAGGCGATGGCCTTCATCGGGGTGAGCTTTGGCATCACCTTCGCCATCGCCATGGTGACCGGCCCCCTCATCACCCATGCGCTGGGGCTCAGTGGTCTCTTCTGGCTGATCGCCCTGCTGGCGCTGGCGGGCATCGCCGTCACCCTCTGGCTGGTGCCGACCCCGAGCGGTCATCTGCTCAATCGCGAGTCCGGCATGGTGAAGGGGGGGATGCGTACCGTGCTGACCAACCCGCGCCTGCTCAAGCTCAACTTCGGCATCCTCTGCGTGCACACCCTGCTGATGTCGAGCTTCGTGGCGCTGCCGCCGCTGCTGGAGCGCGCCGGCCTGCCCCGTGACAGCCAGTGGCAGGCTTATCTGGTCACCATGCTGATCGCCTTCGTCAGCGTGGTGCCGTTCATCATCTATGCCGAGAAGCGCAGAAAGATGAAGCGGGTGTTCCAGATTTGCGTGCTGGTGATGCTCATCGCCGAGCTGGTGCTCTGGCAAAGCGGCCTGCAGCTGTGGGGCCTGCTCGCCGGCCTGCAGATCTTCTTCATCGGTTTCAACGTGATGGAGGCGCTGCTGCCGTCCCTTATCAGCAAGGAGTCGCCCCCCGGTTACAAGGGCACCGCCATGGGGATCTACTCCACCAGCCAGTTCATCGGGGTGGCCATCGGCGGCAGCCTCGGCGGCCTGCTCTACAGCCTGGGCGGCGGCGCCCTGGTGTTTGGCGGCTGCGCCGCGCTGGCCTTGGTCTGGCTCGGGGTCAGCCTCACCATGGCCGAGCCCCCTTATGTGAGCAGCCTGCGCATTGTGTTGCCGGAAGGGGTGGAGGCTGATGCGGCGCTGGAGCAGAAGATCCGCGCCTGCGAGGGGGTGAGCGACGTGCTGCTGGCCGCTGCCGAGCGCTCCGTCTATGTGAAGGTGGACAGCAAGCGCCTGAGCCGGCGCGATCTGGAGTCGCTGGTCGCCGCCTGAGGACGCCTGCCTGCATGAAAAAGCCCGCCAATTCGGCGGGCTTTTTATTGGGCTCCATTCAGCTGGATTGTGCCCAGCTGTGCTTGGTAGGGCTGGGCTCAGTCGGCCAGGCAGCGCTGCTCGGCGGGCAGGCTCGCGGCATCCCCCAGCAGCAGGGTACTGAGAGCCGCCCGGGCGCAGCGGGAGCTGTTCAACTGACCATGCTGATTGCTCTGCTCTATCTGCACCAGGCGGGCGGCGCTGCCAAAGGCGGCCTGCATCTGGCTGGCACCGGTGAAGGGGGTATTGGGGTCGTACTCGGCGCCGAGCACCAGGGCTTTGGCATCATCCGGCAGCTTTATCTCGCTGGCGCCGTAGCTGGTGATGGGCTGGCGCGGATAAGGCCAGTCGGCGCAGGTGTTGAAGCTTTTGGCCAGCAGCAGGGCACCGGCCCCCTGGAAGGCGGCATCTTCCGGATCCAGCCCCTGCCAGCCATAGGGCTCGCTGTTGTCGGTGCAGTGGATGGCGCTGAAGAAGGGCATCTCCTGCAGTTCCTGATAGGGGTTGTCATCGTCCTGCCCGGCGAGGCGGGCCAGCAGGGGGCCGGCGTCGTCCTGCTCCCAGAAAGCGAGCTGATCGTCGCGCTGGCTGCCGCTGATGGCATCGCCCAGCACCGCCACCCAGTTGGCGCGGTCGAGCACATTGCCCTGATTGTCCACATAGCGGCCGTTGTCGCGCACCTGCCGAGTCACCGCCATGCTGCGCTGCAGTGCCTGCTCCCCGAAGCGCCAGGCCAGGATGCGGTTGGCATTCTCGGCATCGCGGCGGAAGATGGCCGGGTAGCTGCTCTCGGCGGGGGACATCGGCGAGTCGACCACCAGATTGGCCACGTGGCTCGGATAGCGGGCGGCATAGAGGGCGGCCAGACGAGTGCCGTAGGAGAAGGTGATGGGGGTGATCCGCTCGCGCCCCAGGTGCTGGCGCAGGCGCTCCATGTCCTCGACCACGGCCCGCGAGCCCAGGTGCGGCGCATGCAGCCGCAACGGCTCGTCGCAGCGCTCGCGCAGGGTGGTGCTAAAGGCCTTGCCCTGATCCGCCCCGCTCTCGAGTGTCGGCAGGGCGCCCTTGTCACGGCTGGCAAAGAGCTGGGCGAGCTGCGCCGGGGTCATGTCCGGCCGCACGCCTTGCTTGTCGGTCAGCAGGCAGCTGCGCAGCTCGTGGCCGAGGGCGCTGTAACCGGCCCCGCGGGGATCCAGGGTGACGATGTCGTAGTGCTCAAGGATGGCGGGGTTGGCGCTGCGCAGCAGGTCGAGCAAAAGGCCGAGATCCGGGGTGGCCGAAGTGGGGCCGCCCGGGTTGTAGAACAGGGTGCCGCGATAGTCGCCGCTGGCGCGATAGTGCAGATAGAAGATATCCAGGGTGTCGCCCTTGACCGTGCGGGTCTCCTGCTTGATCTGGGTGCGGCTGGGCTGGTTCGACCAGGAGGAGAAACGGCTGCTGTCGCCGGAGAAAAAGCCACTGCTGGAGCGCGAGGTGGAGCTTTTCTCCCACTTGCTCTCCTTGATCTGGACCCACTCCTTGTCGTAATCGAGCGGCACCGTCAGATAGTGGCAACTGACCTGACTGGCGGGAATGGCGATGCCGTCCTCCTGCCAGCCCTGGCGCAGCTGTTGACAGACCTGGCCGGCGTCATAGCCGGCGCGAATATGGCGGGCCTGGAAGGGCTCCTCTTTCTTTTCCAGATTGCAGCCTGCCAGCAATGCCGGTGCCAGCAGGGTCATCATCAGCGTGTATTTCATTGTCTATTTCCATTTATCTAGCCTGAACCCCGAAATAGTACGGGGACGGGCCGACCGGATGGCAGCCGGAAGTTGTATGGAAATATTGCAAGGTGTGTCGATTTACATATTTCTGGCGATATTTGGTGGTCTCATTGATCTATTTGAAAATAATGACCGGCAACGCGCACCATTATTTTATGCGGGATCAATAGCGGCGGCGCGACCGGTCGGCGCAGGGGGCAGGAGCCGGCGTTACGCGGGCACGCGCCAGAACGGCTTGTCCCCCAGCACGGTGGCCCTGTGCATCACCCGCCGGGCCGGCAGATAGTCGGCGTTGGCGTAATGCTGGGTGACCCGGTTGTCCCAGATGGCGATGTCGTGCTCCCGCCAGCGCCAGCGCACCTGATACTCGGGCTTGGTGACATGGCGAAACAGGAAGGCGAGCAGCGCCTCGCTCTCTTGCGCTGGCAAGTCGGGCAGGCGGGTGGTGAAGCCTTCATTGACGAACAGTGCCTGCCGACCGCTCAAGGGGTGGGTGCGAACCACAGGGTGGCGCAGCGGCGGGTTGCGGGCCGCCGCCTCCTGCCAGCGCTGGTACTCGGCCGGGCTGGCGTTGTGGCGATGGGCCGGGAACGACTTGGTGAAGTCGTGCTCGGCTTCCAGCCCTGCCAGCAACTGCTGCAGGCGGGGGGAGAGCCCCTCGAAGGCGGCGATGCCGCTGGCCCACAGGGTATCGCCCCCCACCGGCGGCAGCTGCTTGGCGGCCAGAATGGCCAGCGCCGGCGGCGTCTCGATGAAGGTGACGTCGGTGTGCCAGTTGTCATTGTCCGGTGGGTTGTCGTCGTGGGTGTCGAGCACGATGATCTCCTCGGCCTCCGGCGCGTGGGGATAGACGGGGTGAATGTGCAGATCGCCGAAGCGGTTGGCCAGCGCCCGCTGCTGGCGAGGATTGATGGGCTGATCTCGAAAGAACAGCACCTGATGGGTCAGCAGGGCCTGCTGCAACTGCGCGAACTGGCCCTCATCGAGCGGCCCGGCCAGGCTGATGCCGCTGATCTCGGCGCCGATGTGGGGGCCGAGGGGGGTGATATGCAGGGAATTGCTCATAGTCCTTCTCCATGCCACGGCGTCAGGCGACGCTGCAGCGCACGTAAACCAAGTTCCAGAGTGAAGGCGATCAGGGCGATCACCAGAATGCCCGCCAGCACCACGTCGGTGGCGAGAAACTCGCCGGCGGCTTGTACCATGAAGCCCACGCCGCGGGTGGCGGCGATGAGCTCGGCCGCCACCAGGGTGGACCAGCCGACCCCGAGCCCGATGCGCAGCCCGGTGAGCATGTCCGGCAGGGCGCCGGGCACGATGACGTACCAGAGCACCTGCCAGCGGTTGGCGCCGAGCGCCCGGGCGGCCCGCAGCCGCACCTGCCTGGCGCCCTGCACCCCCGCCAGAGTGGCCATGGCGACCGGCGCGAAGATGGCCAGATAGATGAGCAGCACCTTCGATGTTTCGCCGATGCCAAACCAGATCACCATCAGTGGCAGGTAGGCAAGGGGCGGCACCGGCCGGTAGAGCTCGATCAGCGGGTCGAGCATGCCGCGCAGGGTGGGGCTGAGCCCCATGGCGAGGCCCACCGTCACGCCGAACAGGGTGGCGGCCGCGAGGGCGATGAGGATGCGCTGCAAACTGGCGGCGAGGTGCTGCCAGAGGGTGGCATCCATGAAGCCCTGCGGCCCGGCGAGGGTGACCAGCTGTTGCAGCACCTGGGCGGGAGGGGGCAGGAACAGCGGGCTTATCAGCCCGAGCCTGGCCACCAGCCACCAGAGCGCCAGCAGGGCACCCAGAGTCAGCAGACTTATCCCAAGCCGGCGTGGCAGCGGCCAGCGCAGGCGTATCCGGCGGGCAGGCTCGAGTGGGCGGGAGAGGGTGAGGCTCATGCAAACACCTCCCGCTCGGCAAAGACCCGCTCCAGCACATACTCGCGCCGCGCGATGAAGGCGGGATCCGACTTGATGCTGCGGCAGGGCTCGCCGGCGGCGAAGCGGCGGCCGAAGTCCAGGGTGAGCCGCTCCATGACTCGCCCCGGCGCCGGGGAGAGCAGCACCAGTTGTGTGGCCATGAACACCGCCTCCTCGATGTCGTGGGTGATGAGCAGCACCTGCCGGCGCTGCTCGTGCCACAGGCGCAGCAGCAGGGTCTGCATCTGCTCACGGGTAAAGGCGTCGAGGGCGCCGAAGGGCTCGTCGAGCAACAGCAGTTGCGGCTGGGTGGCCAGCGCCCGGGCGATGCCGACCCGCTGGCGTTGGCCGCCGGAGAGCTGCCAGACCGGTTTGGCCTGGGCCTCCTCGAGCCCCACCTTGCGCAGCATGGCCAGCGCGCTGGCCTCGCGTTCGCGGCGCGGCACGCCGGCCAGTTGCAGCCCGAAGGCGACGTTGTCCAGCACGTTGCGCCAGGGCAGCAGCCCCTCGTGCTGGAAGACCACCCCCCGCTCGGCGCCGGGGCCGCGCACCGGCCGCCCCTGCAGGCTGATGGTGCCCTGCTGGGCGCTCTGAAAACCGGCGATGAGGTTGAGCAAGGTGGTCTTGCCGCAGCCGGAGGGGCCGAGCACCACCATCAGCTCGCCCGCATCCAGGGTCAGGTTGATGTTGTCGAGGACTCTGCGCCCGGCGTAATCGGCGCAAAGGTGGGTGAGCTGCAGCATGCATGCCTCCTTGTTTTGCGGGGTTAGCGGGCGTGAGCCTTGACGAAGCGGTCGGTCACGTAGTCGCGATAATCGCTGCCGGCGCTCTGTACCTTGCCTTGCTCCTTGAGAAAGCGGCTGGTGTCCACCAGGGTCTGGTTCACCAGATCCCCCAGCTCGGCACCCTGCTGGCTGGCGCTCAGGTAGCTGTTGCCCCTGACCAGCGCGGGCACATCGCTGGCCGGTACACCGCTCAGGCTGGCCAGCTTGGCGAGGTTGTCCGGCTTGGCGAGCCAGCCGTCGGGGTTGGCCAGGTAGTCGCGCTGGGCCGCCAGGGTGCTGTCGACGAAGGCCTGCACCAGATCGGGATGGGCCTTGGCGAACGCCTTGCGCACTACCCAGACATCCAGGGTGGGGGCTCCCCACTCGCCCACCTGGGCCGAGTCGGTCAGCACCTTGCCGCCCTTGGTCAGCTCGTTGAGGGCCGGTGCCCAGACATAGGCGCCATCGATGTCGCCCCGCTGCCAGGCGGCGATGATGGCCGGTGGCTGCAAGTTGACGATCTGCAGGCTGGCCGGATCCACTCCCCAGTGCCGCAGCGCGGCCAGCAGGCTGTAGTGGGTGGTGGAGATAAAGGGCACGGCGATGCGCTTGCCGGCCAGGGCCGCAGGGGAGTTGAGCCCGGGCTTGACCACCAGCGCTTCCGAGTTGCCGAGCTTGGAGGCGAGCAGGAACACCTCGATGGGCACCTGCTGGTTGACGGCCACCGCCAGCGGGCTGGAGCCTATGTTGCCGATCTGCACGTCGCCGGAGGCGAGCGCCCGCACCACGCTGGCGCCGCTGTCGAACTTGAGCCACTTCACCGTGGCGCCGCTGGTGCGGGCAAAGGTGTCGTCGGCCTGAGCCACCTTGGCCGGTTCGGCAGAGGTCTGGTAGGCCACAGTAACGTCCACGGCCCTGGCTTGCAGGCTGAGCAGGGTGAGCGCCGCCAGCCAGAGGGAATGTCCTTTTCCTGTCATGATATTGCTCCATCGGGTGAATGAAGCGGCAGTTTTCCCATTTATCGGGAGATTGAGGAAAGACCGAAAATATATGGATGATGAAATATGGTTCTTAGAAAAAGAACGGCAATTAAATCCGTTTATTCATATATCTCAATATGGCAAGTCGATATTTGGTGGCTGGCAATGAGTGCTGAAAAAATGCTGAAAATATCGGCAATCTTATTCGAATATGGCAATGCTTGCCCAGTTATTGAATATCGAACCGGTTTGGCTTATTGGACGGACAAAATAAAACCCGCCGGTTGGGCGGGTTGGTATGGGGCAGGGGATGCCGCTGAGGCAAGACGCGCGCAGGCAACGGGCCGGGTGAGCGTGCGTGCCTGAGCTCAGCGCTCCAGCAGGGGGGCGGAGCGGTAGCTCCAGAGCCCGTAGGTGCGCAGGGCATCGCGGTAGATGCCGAGCAGCTCGCTGTCGCTCACCTTGGCAAGCTCGGAGAGCGGCTTGTCGGGGTAGCTGACGCTGTCTATCCGGATCCCGGCGGGCCCGCTCTGCCAGCAGGCGATCTCCAGCAACGTCTGGCCCCGGCGCACATGGCTGGCGGAGCTCACCAGGGTGGCGTACTCGATCTGGTGGCGGGCGAGGGCATAGCCGCTGTAGAGGGCGTTCTCCACCGTGCTGGTGGCGTAGTTCTCCTCGATGATGCGGGAGCGGTCGATCCCCTTTTTCACCAGCCAGTCGGCCATCAGCTTGCCCTCGGTCTGACGGTTCTGGGGCACGCCGCCGGTCAGGATGATGAGGGCCGCCGGGTTGGCCTTGGCCAGCGCCCGGGTGGTTTCCAGCCGGCCCAGCAGGATGTCGTGCATGGAGCCGTCGGGATTGAGGGCATAACCCAGGGTGACGATGGCCCGGTTGCCCGGCTTGGGTGAGCGCTCCCCCTGCTCCTTGAGCGGGGTGGCGACGACGCGCTCGACCGTGTCGAAGATGCGCTGCAGATCGGCGGCCCGGCCGGGATTGAGGGTCGCCAGCTTGCTCTGATACCCCTTGGCGGCGGTCTCGTTGTGCTTGAAGGTCTGCCAGGTGGCGAGGTAGGTCAGCAGGTCGATGTCATCGGGCGCCGTGCTGAGGGCCTGCTCGAACAGGCCGATGGCCTTGTCCACGTTGCCGTTGTAGATCTGGGCGTTGGCCGCCGAGATGAGCAGGTCGGTGCGATAGGGCTCGAGCTGGTAGGCCTGCAGCAGCAGCTCGGTCACCTGCTCCATGTTGCTCGGCATCTTGGCGGTGAAGCCGGCGGTGGAGATGCGGGCGGGGGATTTGAAGATCTGCCAGGCGTCCGCCAGCAGCTGATCCACCACCTGGCGCTTGCTGATGTACTGGTCGTAATTCTGCTCCTTTTGCAGGGAGCGTACCGGGGTAGCCCAGGCTTCGGAAGGGAGCACGGCAGGCAGTGTCAGCAGGCCGGCCAGCGTCAGGGCAATCGCGGTTCTTTTCATCATGATGGCGTTCCACCGAAGGTTGATGGCTCCAGGCCATTCCAGGACCATGGGGCTTTTTCAATAAAAACATAAACTTGGTGATTGGTCAGTGTACCGCGTTGGGGCGTGAAAAAACGTGAACCGCTTCGGTTATCCGGGGAAGGGGGTGGTGTTTGCCCTATTCGGGGGGAGCGAGGTGTGGTTTTCCTGTGAAGTGGCTCAGTTGTGGCGCAATCCTGCCGCGTTTTCGGCGAAAGGGGCCATGACTGTGAAAAAGTTGACGGTGCCAATCGTTTTACCGCTTTTTCTGTGACTGCGATCACTGTACCATCGCCGCCCGACCTGCCACCTGGCGCGCGGCTCCCTGCGTTCTGGTTGGCGTCACCCGATACTCGCTGTCACCCGGAACGTGAATGACCCCAGGATGGGACCCGCCACTAACCTGTAGGTTTGTGGTCTGCGTGTCGCGGGGTCGGCACCTCTCCCGCCCGCTCCCTGCGATGCCTGTCTGCAGACTTGCCGTATGAAACTTCTCTCTTCATAGGTGCAAGATGACGCTGTTATTGAGTCTGGTCGGTATGCTGGCCCTGATGTTTATCGCCTGGCTGGCCAGTGAAAACCGCCGTGCCATCCGCTGGCGGACCGTGCTGGGGGCCCTCGCCCTGCAAACCGGCTTTGCCGCCCTGGTGCTCTACTTCCCCCCCGGTCAAATCATGCTCGGCGCCATGAGCAACGGCGTCTCCGCCCTGCTCGGCTTTGCCGACAGCGGCATCCGCTTCGTGTTTGGTGATCTGGCCAGCAACGGCTTCATCTTCGCCGTGCGGGTGCTGCCGCTGGTGATCTTCATCAGCGCGCTGATCGCGGTGCTCTATCACTTCGGCATCATGCAGTGGGTGATCCGGGTGCTGGGGGGCGGCATTCACCGCCTGCTCGGCACCAGCCGCGCCGAATCCCTGGTGGCCACCGGCAACATCTTCCTCTCCCAGGGGGAATCCCCGCTGCTTATTCGCCCCTTCCTGGCCGGCATGACCCGCTCCGAGCTCTTTGCGGTGATGACCTGCGGCATGGCCTCGGTGGCCGGCTCTGTGCTCGGTGGTTACGCCGGGCTGGGGGTGGATCTCAAATACCTGATCGCGGCCTCCTTTATGGCGGCGCCGGGGGGCCTCTTGATGGCGAAACTCCTGGTGCCGGAGCAGCAGCAGGTAAATGATCAGGCCGAGATCACCCTCGACAAGAGCGACTACAGCAACGCCATCGACGCCCTGGCGGGTGGCGCCATGAGCGGCATGAAGATCGCGGTGGCCATCGGTACCATACTGCTGGCCTTCGTCAGCGTGATCACCATGATCAACGCCGGTCTCACCACGGTGGGCGAGTGGTTCGGCTGGGCCGATCTCTCCCTGCAGCAGCTGCTGGGTTACCTGTTTGCGCCGGTGGCCTGGCTTATCGGCGTGCCGGCCAGCGAGATGATGGCGGCAGGGTCACTCATCGGCCAGAAGGTGATCATGAACGAGTTCGTCGCCTACCTGGACTTTGCCAACATCAAACAGGATCTCAGCGCCCACACCCAGATCATCATCACCTTCGCGCTGTGCGGTTTTGCCAACCTGGGCTCCATTGCGGTGCAGCTCGGCTCCATCGGCACCATGGCGCCGGAGCGCCGCCACGACGTGGCGAGCCTCGGCTTCAAGGCGGTGTTGGCGGCGACCTTGGCCAACCTGATGAGCGCCACCCTGGCGGGGCTGTTCGCCTCCCTCGGCTAAGCGACTCTTGCCCCATGCACACCCCGTCTCGCCACTGGCGCGGCGGGGTGTCGTCCATCTGGCGCCAGCCACTGACGCCTTGGCACGGCATGGGCTCGACAGGGGCGGGCGCAGGCGGTAGCGTGATGGCTCGCGGCCCGTCCGCACCCGTTCAGGCATTCATATAACAAGGAATCACACCATGGCCCGTTTCTCGCGCGCATTGGCGCTCTCCCTGCTGCTGGTCGGCGCCGCGCCGGCGTTTGCCGCCGCCACCTATACCTCTGATCTGCTGCTGTCGGCGGACTTCAAGGCCCCCTGGGCCAAGGCAACCCAGGGCATCAAGAACTTGCCCAAGTGGGTGCGCAGCGGCAACGGCACCAGCTCCCCGCTCGAAGCCGTGGCCGGCACCCCGTATCAGAGCGGTTCGGTCTGCAAACCTCACGACTGCGCCAGCCACTATATGCAACTGCTGGTGGATGCCAAGGCCAAACGGGTATGGGGCGTGCTGATCGACCTGCCAGATAGCGACGCCGCCCGCGAAACCCCGTCCAAGTTTGCCCGCTACACCTGGCTCGGCCAGCCGGACAAGGGGATGCAGGCCGCCCTGATGAAGCAGGTTGAAGCCGACCCCAACTGGCAGTAAGCCTCGAAAAGCAAAAACCTCTGCCCAGGCAGAGGTTTTTTTATGGCGAAGGAGTGATGGGGCAGGGCGCTAGCGGCTCAGGATCCGCACCGAGCGGATGCGGTTGTTGAAGTCGGTCGCCTCCTGCTCGCCGCCCTTGCGGGTGTAGTAGCCACCGCGAAAATCGGTCTCCTCGTAAAAGCGCACCACCCAGCCAGCCGGCACGGTGAAGGAGGAGATGCGGTTGGCAAAGCCGTAGCGGCCGAGATCCGCAATATCCCGGTCGATGCGCAGGGAGTCGCCGCTCTGGTGGGCACCGTCAAACACCAGCAGGGTGCTGGCGTCGTCCCCTTCGTCCAATCGGGTTGTCAGGCAGCTCGCCTTGGCCGCCTCGCAAAACAGGCTGTTGTTGCCTTGGCCCTGCTGGCAGCGGCGGCTCACCTTCTGGCGCGCCAGCCACTCGCTGCGCCCTGCATCGGCATAGACGCTGTTGAAGGGGGTCAGGGTACAGATGTGGATACGTCCGCCACCCTGGTTCTGGCCGTTCACCACGATCTGGGGATTGATAAGGATATCGGCGTGGGCCGCTGTGCTCAGGGTCAACAGCGCCAGCAGGACAAACAGCTTGTTCATGGATGAGATCTTGCCAGTTCAAGGGGCGGCAAGGATTGCCGAGACGCAGGCCCGATGCAAGAGGGGGCGGCGCCCGCTGCGACACGCCTTGCCCACCACAGGCGTCAAGATGAAAGACCCAAAGCAGAACACCGGCGCAAGGCCGGTGTTCTGAACAGCATGGCGGCGGGCCCGGCGGGGCACGCGGTCAGGGCGGCTTAGGCGTAGAAAGCCTCGACGGTACCCTTGACGGTGATCAGCATGGGGTTGCCATAGCGATCCTTGGCCTTGGGGGAGGGGATCTTCACCCAACCTTCGCTGATGCAGTACTCCTCGACATTGGTGCGCTCCTTGCCGTTCACGCGAATGCCGATCTCGTGCTGGAAGCACTCTGCCACATGGTGCGGGCTACGCGGGTTGGCCGCCAGGCGGTCGGGCAGGGCAGGTTTGTTGTCGCTCATTTTATTTACCTGAATGTGATAAGAAAGTGGGCCATTGTAGGCAATGCCCGTCATGGGCTCAAGGCTGGTGGCACGCAACTTCACCTTCACTTCACCGAGCGGGGATAAGGTAGGCTCACATTTTCAGTTGGAGCTTTACCCTATGCCCACCATAGTCACTCACGCCGCCGTCCCTCTCTGCCTTGGGCTGGGGCTTGGCAGCCGGATTATCCCGCCGCGCCTGCTGCTGGCGGGGGTTGCCATCGCCATGCTGCCCGATGCCGACGTGCTCGCCTTCAAACTGGGGGTTGCCTACGGCCATGTCTTTGGTCACCGCGGCTTTACCCACTCCCTGCTGTTCGCCTTTGCCCTGCCCACATTGGCCATGCTGTTTCATCGCCAATTTCGGGCCAGCGCCGCCACCGTCTGGTCGTTTCTGCTGGTGTCGCTGCTCTCCCACAGCTTGCTCGATTCGCTCACCACCGGCGGCAAGGGGGTTGGCTGGCTTTGGCCATGGCGTGACGAGCGCTTCTTTGCCCCCTGGCAGGTGATCCGGGTCGCCCCCTTCAAGCTGGAAGCCTATCTTACCGCCCGAGGTGAGGCGGTGGTCCTCTCCGAGCTCTACTGGGTCTGGTTGCCGGGAGCTGTGTTGATGCTGGTGTTGATGGGATGGCGGATGTGGGGAAGGGGTCCTAGGGGATGCTGAGACTGGCGGCCAAATGATGAAGATAGTCATAGCTGTGGCACTGGGCGGCGCAGAGGGCGAGCAGGGCTGATGCCTCCAAAGCGCCTTGTACCCAGTGCCGGAGCAATATCCACAGGGCATGCAGTATGCAGAGACCCAGGCTTACCAGATAAATGAGGGTTAACATTCCTTCAATCAAATCCGATATACCGTAGGGGTCATTAGGATTGTGATAAAGCAGGTCATAGCCAAAGGCGAGAAATCCGAGTCTGATCAGAAACAGGGAAAAGCAGAGTGTGGCCAGTTGTTTTATTTTTCGGCTGATTGTTGTCATGCAACGTCTCAAATATTCCAACGCTAACTTTTGGGGCTGAGATGAAGCAGAGCTGGGGCATCCATCTTTTTGAATGTTGGCGTATGCTACGCCTTACTCAGAAAGGTTGATGTCCCAGATTTGTGAAAATGACACCCACCCTCATGTACTAGTCATGCTGCAGCATATCAAGAAAGGTGGGCATTTTAGTTTTTGAGAATTTTGATGGTTTTGTTACTTTATGGCGACCTTATTAAGCTGATAAAGATGACTTTTTTTCTCCATTTTAAAGCGCTGATTTAGCGAAGTAAGTGATTTGTTTTTTCTAATTTTCACTAATGACTCAGCATGATCAGATTTACACCCAAAATAGACGCCGCTAATGGCTTCAGGGTTGATTCTAAATAAATGAATTGCAGGTTCATTCCAGTCATTAGTTAGAAAGAAAATCTCCTTTTTAATACTTTGGTCGCCCATGTCTTCATGCATTTCATATTCGGGTGGGAAAATCACTTGGATTTTCCCATCTTCCAAATCAAGTAACTTTATTGATGGGTCTTCCATGCATTTTTTTCTTACAAACTCATTGTCTTTACATATTACAGAGTCTGCATCGCTCAAACGTACAACTGAACGCTGCTCTTTTTCATAAATCCAATCATTAGATTTTGTGAATAAGATGGTTCGGTTAAATTTGTTCCAATGAAATTCATCCATATCGTCTGGCGCAGAAAGCTCAACTCTTGAAAAGTCGGGCATTTCTCTCCGGTAGTCAACTTTTTCTGGAAACTCAAAAACATCACCAAGGTAGTTTTTTCCAAAACGACTTAAGCGCCCATTTAGGTTATAAATGGAATCCATAAAAAATGGTTCATTGAAATCAAATTCAACGACAAATCCTCTATGCTCATCTGCATAATGTGCCCACATTAGTGGATTGTTGTAATCTTCAGTAAATGAGATGATTCCCAACGAAAAAAAATCACTTTGAATGTCCCCTACAAGGTCGTTAAGCATCGAGTCATCGACCTCATGAACATCCTCCCCCATCTTTCTATAGTATTCCCTTTGATTTCTGTCTGCATCTTTCACTTGGTCATTATTGAACCATCCTTCAAATGGATCATTTAGTGCAAGCACAGGGGTTGCTCTAATCATGGGGTCATCAAAAAAACTAGGTCGTAAAGGCATATATTTATAAAGAAATCTGTTCATAACACCTTCAAACAGCTAACAGTGATTAGATAGGATGAGTTGCTAATCCGATAGCAGAGTCTTCCATATGAATTCACTCTGCCTTGATAATTGCCACGGAAAAACCAAATTAAATAATTACCAATTTGCTTCTGATGCTTGAATGTATTCGCTCGACCTCCTCGTTTAATGTTTCCATTGCCCCTTTATAAAGAAATAGTGAAGGAGTCGGTGATGGCAAGCGTCGGCAAGGCTACCGCCCCTGAGTTACAGCCTCCAGTCTGCGGCCTTTAGCCTCAAGGTAGCAACAATCGCCGCCATGACGTTCTCCCCAGAGGTTGATTGTCGTTTGGCTATCTTAAGGTCTTTGCTCGGGACATGGGAAGAGGGTGTTGATAGAAATCTGAGCTGGTTCAACCAATTAGTGAAAGTTGTTGATTAAGTGAGCTGTTGGGTGAGTGGAAGTTCCCCTCACCCCAGCCCTCTCCCAGAGGGAGAGGGGGAAGATTCCCGTTGAAATACAGGCATTGATGGTTGGCACGGTTGTGATCCCCCTCTTATTCGCTGAGGCGAGTCCTCTTGTCCAGGCCGCGAGGCAGGATGCCGAGCGAGCGGCGTTGGGCCATGGACGGCCCATCGGCGCGTGCCGTTGGACAAGAGGGTGAGCCGAAGGTACCCGACGTCAGTCGGGCGAATAAGCGGGGGAGAAGACTTTTGGTGACTTTGGGTCTTTCCAAAGTCACTCGCCCAGGCCCGAAGGGCGGGCGAAACCCCGTCGAGGGCGGAGCCCTCGCATCCAGCGTGGCAAAGCCATGCCATCAGGAATATCTGCCGGCTCGGGCGTTCGTATTAACTCCGCCCGGATCGCGAACGTCCGAATACGCTGCGCTATTCGAACCTACGATTCGATAACGCCGCGGGATTATGGGTTCCCTCACCCTGACCCTCTCCCAAGGGGAGAGGGGACAAAGACGCTGTGAGCGGCAACAAGCAGGAAATAGAAAGGGAGCCTATCAGGCTCCCTTTCCGCGCTCACGGTCAATGGCATTTGACTAATGCCGCCCCTTATCGATTGGTCGCTGCCTTCATCCCTTCCACAAACTCTTTCAGACGGGTCAGCATATGCTCCGGGTTCTGGTGGTGGGTCTCGATGATCTTTACCACGGCGGAGCCGGAGATGGCGCCGGCGGCGCCGGCGGCGATGGCTTCACGCACCTGAGCCGGTTCGCTGATGCCAAAGCCGAGCAGGGCGGGGGGGGCATTGAACTCGCGCAGGGTATTGATGAGGCCCTCCACCGGCATGCCGGCCTTGGTCTCGGCACCGGTCACGCCGGCGCGGCTCACCAGATAGGTGTAACCATTGCCGAGCTCCGCCACCTGTTTCAGGGTCTCGGCGTCGCCATTGGGCGGGGCGATAAAGATGCTGTCGATGCCGAACTTGTCGGCAGCCGCTTTGTAGGGGGCGCACATCTGCACCGGCACGTCCGCCACCAGCACGGAGTCCACCCCTGCTTGCTGGCACTTCTCATAGAAGCCGTCAATTTTGCGCACATAGACCAGGTTGGCGTAGACCAGCAGGCCAATGGGCAGCTGCGGGTACTTGGTGCGGATGCGGCCGAGCAGCTCGAAGCAGTCGTCCGGGGTGGTGTGGCTGGCAAACGCCCGCAGAGCGGCGCCCTGAATGGTGGGGCCATCCGCCACCGGATCGGAGAAGGGAATGCCGAGCTCGAGGGCATCGGCGCCCCCTGTGACCAGCGCATCGACGATGGCCAGCGACAATTCGGGAGTGGGGTCACCCAGCATCACGAACGGCACAAAGGCGCCCTGATTGGCTTCGTCCAGGCGGGAGAAGAGTTGTGCGTAACGGTTCATGACAAGGTTCCTTCTTTTTCAAAGATGTCAGCGACGGTGAAGATATCTTTGTCGCCACGGCCGGAGAGGTTGACGATGAGCACCTGCTCTTTTTCCGGTTCACTGCGGGCCATCTTGAGGGCGTGGGCCAACGCGTGGGAGGACTCCAGCGCCGGTATGATGCCTTCGGATTTGGCCAGCTCCTGGAAGGCGTCCAGCGCCTCCTTGTCGGTCACCGAGGGGTACTCGGCGCGGCCGATGGCGGCCAGGTGGGCGTGTTGTGGGCCGACGGAGGGGAAATCCAGCCCCGCCGAGACGGAGTAGGACTCCTGAATTTGGCCCTGATTGTCTTGCATCAGGTAGGAGTGCATGCCAAAGAAGACCCCCTTGCTGCCGTGACCGAGCGGCGCACCGTGCTCGCCGCTCTCGATGCCGTGACCGCCCGGTTCGACGCCGATCAGGCGCACTTCAGGGTTGTCGATAAAGTCCGCGAACATGCCGATGGCATTGGAACCGCCGCCAACGCAGGCGATCACCGCATCGGGCAGCCGCTCTTCCTTCTCGAAGCACTGGGCCTTGGCCTCTTCGCCGATCATCTTCTGGAACTCCCGCACGATGGTCGGGAAGGGGTGCGGACCGGCGGCGGTGCCGAGCAGGTAGTGGGCCGACTCGTAGTTGGCGGCCCAGTCGCGCAGCGCCTCGTTGCAGGCATCTTTCAGGGTGGACGAGCCTGAGTGCACCGGAATGACGGTGGCGCCCATTAGCTTCATGCGAAAGACGTTGGGCTTCTGGCGCTCGCAGTCCTTGGCACCCATGTAGACCCGGCACTTGAGGCCGAGCAGGGCGCAAGCCAGCGCAGTCGCCACGCCATGCTGACCGGCACCGGTCTCGGCGATGATCTCGCTCTTGCCCATCCGCTTGGCCAGCAGCGCCTGACCCAGCACCTGGTTGGTCTTGTGGGCGCCGCCGTGCAGCAGGTCTTCACGCTTCAGATAGAGGCGGGTCTTGGTGCCCTTGGTCAGATTGCGGGTCAGGGTGAGCGGGGTCGGACGACCGGCATACTCGGTCAGCAGGGTCTGAAACTCGGCGATAAAGGCCGGATCATCCTTGGCATCGACAAAGGCCTTCTCCAGCTGGAGCAGGGCGGGGATGAGGATCTGGGGCACGTACATGCCGCCAAATTCACCAAAAAACGGGTTGAGCAGGGTCATGGTTTCTTCCTTGTATCTTGAGTCGAAAACGGAACATCAATTACGAAACAGCGATTCAGTAGTGGCCTCACAGGGCGCGCTTACAGTTGGCGCAGGGCGGCAAACGCAGCCGCCAGCTTGTGCGCATCCTTCTGGCCCGGTGCACTCTCTACCCCGGAGTTGAAATCAAGGCCGAGGCAGCCCACTTGCGCGGCTTGCAGGGCGTTGTCGGGGTTAAGGCCGCCCGCCAGCATCAGCTTGGCTTTATCGAGATTGGCCAGCAGGGCCCAGTCGAATGCCTGACCGGTGCCGCCGCTCTGGCTGCCTACTTTGGTATCGAGCAGCAGGCGATCCGCCGGATAGTCGAGGGCGGGCAGCGGTTCGCCGCTTTCTTTGCCGAGAGAGACGCCTACGGCTTTCCAGATCTGGCAGCCAGCCGGCAGCAGTGCGCGCAGACCCTCGATATAGGCGGCATCTTCATCCCCGTGCAGCTGCACCGCGGCGAGGCCAAGCGCCTCCACCGTCTTGACGAGGGTGGCGGGCTGGGCATTGCGAAATACCCCGACGTAGGAGAGCGGCGCGCCCGCCATCACGGCGCGGGCGGCGGGAATGTCGACATAGCGCGGGCTTTTGGCCACAAAGATAAGACCCCCGAACACCGCACCTGCCTGATGGGCGGCGGCGGCATCCTCGGCGCGGGTCAGGCCGCACACCTTGTTCTGGCCCAGTACCAGCTTGCGTACCGCCGCCTCCAGATCCGGCTCGGCCATCAGGGAAGAGCCCACCAGAAAGCCCTTGGCATGGTGGCGCAGATCCGCCACCTGGGCGCGGTGGTTGATGCCGGACTCGCTGATCACCACCCGATCGGCCGGAGCTTTTTGTGACAGGATGGCGGCCAGCTGTTTGGTGCGGTTCAGATCCACGCTCAAGTCCCGCAGATCCCGGTTGTTGATGCCGATCACCGGCGCCCCCAGCGCGATGGCTCGGGTCAGCTCCTCTTCATTGCTCACCTCGGTGAGCACCCCAAGACCCAGCTCTTTGGCCACCGCGAACAGGGCGCGATAGCCCTCGTCGGTGAGCACCGAGAGCATCAGCAGGATGGCGTCCGCCTGATAGTGGCGGGCCAGATAGACCTGATAGGGGTCAATCATGAAATCCTTGCAGAGCACCGGCTGCGATATGCGACCGCGCACCCGCGGCAAAAAGGCGAAATCCCCCTGAAAGAACTTCTCGTCGGTCAGCACCGAGATGGCGGTGGCGTATTTGCCATAGATGTCGGCGATCGCCTCCGGGCTGAAGTCGTTGCGGATCAAGCCCTTGGAGGGGGAGGCCTTCTTGCACTCCAGAATGAAGCGGGTGGAGCCCGCCTTGAGCGCGCCAACGAAATCCCGATCGCTTGGGGTCAGCGCGCTCTGGAAGCTCGCCAGCGGCTGGGCCAGCTTGCGGGCGGCAACCCACTCCTGCTTGGCCGCCACGATTTTGCCGAGAATGGTCTGGCTGATGGAGGCCATGTTCAGAAAAGCATGGGGGGCAATAAGGTCTGACATCTCGTTATCCTTGCGAAGCTGGCTCTTGCCCTGCGGGCGTTCTGAATGACTGCTGTGCAGAGTCGTGGCTGACATCATGCCTCCTGATGACTCAAGGTGGCGAGCCGGGCGGCGAGCTCCGCCGTCTTGCCGCTCGCCAGTACCGCCAGCACCTCGGCCGCCGCGCTCTTGAGATCGGTCGCCTTGTCTGCCATCAGCAGCAGCGGTGCCACGTTGGCGGCGATGGCGGCGTTGTGGGCCGGGGTGCCACGCCCTTCCAGAATGGCGGCGGTGATGGCGCGGTTCTCTTCAGGCTCTCCCCCCTGAATGGCGCTGACCGGATAGGTCTCGAGGCCAAAGTCAGCCGGGGTGAGCAGAAACTCGCGGATCTCGCCGTCACGGATCTGGGCCACCTGGGTCGGGCCGTGGATGGCAATCTCATCCAGCCCGGCACCGTGCACCACCATACCGGTTTTCAGCCCCAGTGCCAGCAGGGTTTCTGCGATGGGGCGCACCAGCTCGGGGGCATAGACCCCCATCAGTTGATAGGTGGGGCGAGCGGGGTTGATAAGCGGCCCCAGCACGTTGAACAGGGTGCGGGTCTTGAGGGCCTGACGCACCGGCATGGCGTGGCGCACCCCGGCGTGGTACTGGGGGGCGAACAGGAAGCAGATGCCGAGCTCGTCCAGACAGCGGCGCGCCTGGGCCGGGCTCATGTCGAGCTTGATGCCCATTTTGTCCAGCAGATCGCTCGAACCCGACTTGCTCGAGACCGAGCGGTTGCCGTGCTTGGCCACTTTCAGGCCGCAGGCGGCAGCGACCAGCGCCGAGGTGGTGGAGACGTTGATGGTGTTGAGGCCATCGCCACCGGTGCCGACGATATCGCAGAACTCGTAATCCGGACGCGGGAAGTCGCGCGCTTCCGCCAGCAAGGCCTCGGCGGCGCCGGCGATCTCCTCCGGGGTCTCCCCCTTGATCTTGAGGGCGGTCAGCAAACTGGCGAGCACGATGGGATCCACTTCGCCACGTACCACTTGGCCGAAGGCGTCGCGGGTATTTTCACGGCTCAGAGACTGACCCTGATAGAGGGTGTTGAGATGTTGATGCATGTTGGTCTCCTTACCTTAACGCACGCTGCTTTCTGGGCGGGTGATATGGGCGAGCGCCTGGGTCAGCAGGCGGGCCCCTTCCGAGGTCATGATGGATTCCGGGTGGAACTGGAAACCCAGCACCCGCTCATCCTGCTGCTCGATGGCCATGGGCATGCCCTGATAGTGGGCAATCACCGTCAGCTCTTCCGGTACATAGGTGGCGACCAGCGAGTGGTAGCGGGCCACCGGCAGCGGGCTCGGCAGACCGGCGAAGGCACCGTGGCCGTTGTGCTCAATCAGGGAGCGCTTGCCGTGGACGATCTCGCCTGCCGCGCCGACGGTGCCGCCGTAGGCTTCGCACAGGGCCTGATGACCGAGGCAGATACCGAGGATGGGCACCTGACCACGAGCCAGCTTGATGAGGTCGATGAGGCAACCCGCTTCATGGGGGGCGCCCGGGCCCGGTGAAAGCACCAGCACGGCGTCTCCTTCACAGGCGGCGATCTCGCTCATGATGCGGCTGGCCGGCAGGCTGTTGCGGTAGATCCGCACCGGATAGCCGAGGGAGCGGAACTGGTCGACGAGGTTGTAGGTAAAGGAGTCGAAGTTGTCGAGCAGGAAGATATTAGTCATGGCTCACGTCCTTATGTTGCTCCTGCTGGGCGCTCAGGGCTTGCAGGGAGGTGCCATGGCTGGCAGCGATGGCGGCCAGCACGGCGGCCGCCTTGGCGCGGGTTTCGTCCGCTTCGGCTTGCGGCTTGGAGTCATAGACCACCCCGGCACCGGCCTGCACATGGGCAATGCCATCTTTGACAAAGGCGGAGCGGATGACGATGCAGGTATCCATCTCGCCGGCGCCGTTGATGTAGCCGACCGCGCCGCCGTAGCTGCCGCGGCGCTTGCCTTCCACCATGCGAATAAGCTCGCTGGCGCGGATCTTGGGTGCGCCGGTGAGGGTGCCCATGTTCATGCAGGCCTGATAGGCGTGCAGGGCGTCAAGGTCAGAGCGCAAGGTGCCGACCACCTTGGAGACCAGATGCATCACGTGGCTGTAGCGATCCACTTTCAGCAGCTCCTTGACGTAGCGGGTGCCGGGCTCCGAGATGCGGGCGATGTCGTTGCGGCCCAGATCCACCAGCATCAGGTGTTCGGCCACCTCTTTTTCGTCCTGACGCAGTTCCAGCTCGATGCGGCCGTCCAGATCCCGGTTGATGCTGCCATCGGGGTTGAAGCCGCGGCGGCGGGTGCCGGCGATGGGGTACATCTCCACGTCGCGGCTGGTGGCGCAGAATTTCACCGCGCTCTCGGGCGAGGCGCCAAACAGGGTAAAGCCCTCGTCCTGCACGTAGAACATGTAGGGGCTGGGGTTGGTCTGCTTGAGGCGGCGATAGGCGGCGATGGGGCTGGGGCAGGGCAGGGAGAAGCAGCGTGACGGCACCACCTGGAAGATGTCGCCACGGCGGATAAAGCCCTTGAGTTTCTCCACCTCGGCGCAGAACTGCTTGTCGCTCTTGTCCACGCTCATGCCGCCGGCGAGGGCCGGGGTGGCCGGGGCCTGTGCAGGGGCTTGCTGGCAGGCGTGCTTGAACTGGGCGAGACGCTCGCTCAGGCGGTGGTATCTGTCTTCCACCCGGCTCTCGTCGCTGTCGCCGCCGAAGATGCAGGCGAGCAGCGCAGTGGAGCGCGCGATGTGGTCGATGGTGATCAGGGTCTCGGCCACGTAGAAGCAGTAGTCGGGGCAGTCGTTGCTCCCCTCCGGTACCTCGGGCAGATCTTCAAAAGAGGCGATGAGGTCGTAGGCGAAGCTGCCGGCCATGAAGAGCGCCTCTTTGCCGAGCTGGCAATCAAGCTCCCGCTGCAGGGTGCGCAGCACGTCCAGCACGCTGATCCCCTTGAGACGGCTGTCTTCGTCCTGCTCCCGATCGGAGGCCGGGAAGTCGAGCTGCAGCTCGCCGGCCACCAGGCTCTGGGTAACGGCGGCGGGCAGGCGTTCGGCCAGCAGGCTCTGCAGCTGGGCGCCGTTGTCGTTGAGGCTGCGCACCCGCACGGTGCGGCCACGGCACTCGATGCGCAGGCAGGCGTCCACCAGCAGCAGGCTCTGTTTGCCGGCCTTGGAGTCGATCTCGACCGATTCCAGCAGCAGGTTGTTGGGGCGACCCTGGCAGAGCTCGCTGTAGAGTGCCAGCGGATCGGCCACATAGGGGGCGTTAAGGGTGAGGGTATCGAATTCACCCAGAGGAAGGCGATGGCTGGCTGTCATAGTGCGTTCCCTTGCGTGTGATGCTGTTTACCGATGTTCATGACGTTGAATTCCTTGAAAATTTAATGGGTCTGGGGTGGCTGGTTCAGGGGCGCCATCGCCAGGTCAGCTTGCTTGTCTGAATTCTCGGTTTCATCACAGGTCCATTTGCCGGATAATAAAAAAGCCCGCTGGGGTCAGCGGGCTTTTTCTTTGGGTTCTTTATTTGCTGTCAGATTTACAGGTACAGCAACGACCACACGCCCGCATGTCAGGGAGTGTGCCACCACCAGATGGTCAGGATGGAAGTCGTTTGCATGATAAAGTCCTGTAAAAAGATGTTTGCAATGAAGTGCCTACAGAAAACGATAAAGCCGCGGCCAAGTCAAGTCGCTTTTTAGCCTTCTTTCACCGAATGTGTACCCATGGTGACCTGACCACGAGAGCGGAATAATCTGATGAGATTCGATCTACACTGCCATTCCACGGCCTCGGACGGGGTGCTGAGCCCCACCGAACTGGTGCGCCGCGCCGCCGACAAACAGGTCGAGGTGTTAGCAGTTACTGACCACGATACCCTTGCCGGGCTTGATGAGGTGCGCCGCACCATCGAGAATGAGCAACTGCCGCTGCGGCTGGTGAGCGGGGTCGAGATCTCCACCGGCTGGGAGCATCACGAGATCCATATCGTGGCGCTGGGGGTGGATGAAAAAAATGTGGCGCTCACCGATTTTTTGGTCGGCCAACAGGCTCGTCGCGAAGCGCGCGCCCAGGAAATAGGGCGTCGTCTGGAGAAGTGTCTCATTCCCGGCACCTATGAAGAGGCCAAGCAGCTTGCTGGCGATGCCGCCGTGACCCGGGCCCACTTTGCCCGGGTGCTGGTGGCGCGCGGGGTGGCCGACAACATGCAGAAGGTATTCAAAAAGTACCTGAGCCGGGGCAACAAGGGCTATGTGCCGGCCGAGTGGCCCGAGATGGGCGAGGCGATCAGCGCCATTCACGGCGCCGGTGGCCTGGCGGTGCTGGCCCACCCGAGCCGCTACGATCTCACCGCCAAGTGGATCAAGCGGCTGCTGGTAGCCTTCAAGGCAGCAGGCGGCGATGCCATGGAGGTCTCCCTGCCCCAGCAGAGCCCGCAGGAGCGGGCGAATCTCGGCCAGTGGGCCAAAGAGCACGACCTCTACATCTCGGTGGGGTCGGATTTTCACTTCCCCTCCAACTGGACCGAGCTGGGTCGCCACCTCTGGTTGCCCAAGGAGGGGATGCCGGTATGGTTGGCGTATCCCGGTCACTTTGGGCTTACCACCGAGCAACACGCAGAGTTGCTGGCGAGCCGGTAACAGCATTTGCGAAATATGGAACACACCTGACAAGAGGGTATGGCCATATTTATGACTGGCGTATCCCGGTTACTTCGGGCTTACCACTGAGCAACACGCAGAGTTGCTGGCGAGCCGGTAACCGTCCCGGAGTTGCAGGGCGCCAACGGGTGCCAAACAGAGTAAGGTAGTGTCGTGAAGCCCGGCTTCGCGGCCATCAAGCGGGCAGAGATTGCTGCCCCCATTGCGAGAACGAGTCATGAGTCAGCACTTTTACGTACACCCGGAAAATCCCCAGGCCCGTCTGATCAGCCAGGCGGTGCAGATCATCCAGAATGGCGGCGTCATCGTCTATCCCACCGATTCGGGTTATGCGCTGGGTTGCCAGATGGGTGACAAGGGCGCGCTGGAGCGCATCTGCCGCATCCGCCGCATCGATCCCAACCACGACTTCACCCTGGTGTGCCGCGATCTCTCCGAGATCTCCACCTACGCCAAGGTGGACAACAGTGCGTTTCGCCTGATCAAGAACAACACCCCCGGCCCCTACACCTTCATCTTCAAGGCCACCAAAGAGGTGCCGCGCCGCCTGATGAACGAGAAGAAGAAGAGCATCGGCATCCGGGTACCGGACAACAAGATTGCCCAGGCGCTGCTGGAGGCCCTCGGCGAGCCGCTGCTCTCCACCACCCTGATCCTGCCGGAATCTGACATGGCGGAGTTTGACCCGGAGGAGATCTTCGACAAGCTGGGCAAACAGCTGGATCTGGTAGTCAACGGCGGTTATCTGGGCGAGCAGCCCACCACAGTGGTGGACTTCTCCGACGATGAACCCGTGCTGCGTCGGCGTGGTGCCGGGGATCCGACCCCGTTTGAGTGATACGGTCGAACCGGTCGTCATGACGGCCGCCCAACTGCCCGCCGAGGCTGGTGAGGAGGGGCCGTCGGCGCTCTCTCCCATCGCCCGGGTGCTGGGGCAGCCCTACCATGAGCTGCCCCAGGACTTGTTCATCCCGCCCGATGCGCTGGAGGTGTTTCTCGATACCTTCGAGGGGCCGCTCGATCTGTTGCTCTACCTCATCCGGCGCCAGCAGCTCGACATCCTCAACCTGCCGATCCTGCAGATCACCGCCCAGTACATGGAGTACGTGGAGCTGATGCAGGGGCTCAATCTGGAGCTGGCAGCCGAGTACCTGCTGATGGCGGCCTGGCTGGCGGAGATCAAATCCCGCATGCTGCTGCCCAAGGCGCCGGAGCTGGAGGACGAAGAGGAGGGGGAAGACCCCCGCGTCACCCTCATCCGCCGGCTGCAGGAGTACGAGCGCTACAAGGTGGGGGCGGAGCGGGTCAACGAGTTGCCGAGGCTGGAGCGGGAGATCTTTGTCGCCAGCGCCATGGCGCCGGATTTTGGCGATCTCAAACCACTGGCGCCCGATGTTTCGCTGGTTGAGCTCGCCCTTTACATGCAAAGTGTGGTAAAACGCGCGACTCATTTTGAACATCACCAGATCCGCCGCGAGCAGATCCCGACCCGGGTGCGCATGGCGGAGATCCTCGCCATGCTCTCGCTGGGCCAGACCCTGCGCCTGGAGCAGGTGCTGCGCGCCGAAGAGGGGCGCATGGGGGTACTGGTGACGTTTCTGGCCTTGCTGGAGCTCTGCAAGGAGCAGCTGATCTGGATCCTGCAGGCGGAACCCCTGGGGCCCATTCACTTTGCCCTGGCTGGCCAGCATGAGGAGAGCGAGCGTGGCGCTGCCCACTGAACGACTGCGGCCGATAATGCGAGGAGCGAACCATGGCGCTGCCGGCTGAACGACTCAAGACGCTGATCGAAGCGGCGCTGTTCGTTGCCGGGCGCCCGCTCAACGTCAGCGAGCTCAAGAGCAGCGTGCTGGCGGACTACCCGGTCACCAGCCGCTACGTGCAGCTGCTGCTGGCGGAGCTCAAACAGGATTACAGCGAGCGGGGGGTGGAGCTCAAGGAGGTCGCCTCCGGCTGGCGCTTTCAGGCCCGCCAGGAGTACGCCGAGGAGCTCTCGCGGCTCTGGAGCGAGCGGGCCCCGCGCTATTCGCGCGCCGTGATGGAGACGCTGACGTTGATCGCCTATCGTCAGCCCATCACCCGGGCCGAGATCGAAGCCATCCGTGGGGTGGCGGTCTCGAGCCAGATAGTGAATACCCTGAAAGAACGTGGCTGGGTGCGCAGCATAGGTCACAAGGAGGTGGTGGGTCGCCCCGAGCTGCTCGCCACCACCCGAGAATTTCTGGATTATTTTAATCTGCAGAGTCTGGAGCAGCTCCCCGAGCTTGATCCCGAACTGCAACTCTCGTTGTCCACTCTGACGTTGGCAGAGACGGGCAGCGATCAACAATCAGGTAACCCCGATGAGTGAAAAACTGCAAAAAGTGTTGGCCCGCGCGGGTCACGGCTCCCGTCGTGAGATGGAGGCCCTGATCACCGCAGGTCGGGTCAGTGTGGATGGCAAGGTCGCCACACTGGGGGATCGCGTCGAAGTGAACGCCGTGATCCGGGTGGATGGTCACCAGGTCAAGACCCGCGCCGCAGAGGAAGTGATCTGCCGCGTGCTGGCTTACCACAAGCCGGAAGGGGAGATGTGTACCCGTCACGATCCGGAAGGTCGTCCCACCGTGTTTGATCGTCTGCCCAAGATGGAAGGGGCCCGCTGGATCGCGGTCGGCCGCCTCGACGTCAACACCTCAGGTCTGTTGCTGTTCACCACCGACGGTGAGCTGGCCAACCGGCTGATGCACCCGAGCCACGAAGTGGAGCGG
This sequence comes from Aeromonas sp. R5-3, assembly GCF_040908225.1. Taxonomy (NCBI): domain Bacteria; kingdom Pseudomonadati; phylum Pseudomonadota; class Gammaproteobacteria; order Aeromonadales; family Aeromonadaceae; genus Aeromonas; species Aeromonas sp. R5-3. Next base: position 87,976 of record NZ_JBFODH010000018.1, read on the forward strand.
GAATACGCGGTGCGCGTGTTTGGCGAGATCACCGAAGCCATGCTGCAGCGCCTGCGCAAGGGCGTGCAGCTGGAAGATGGCATGGCCAAGTTCAACAAGATCAAGCCGGCCGGCGGTGAAGGTCTGAACCAGTGGTTCAACGTTACCCTGACCGAGGGTCGCAACCGTGAAGTGCGCCGCCTGTGGGAGTCCCAGGAAGTGCAGGTGAGCCGCCTGATGCGTATTCGCTACGGCGACGTCAAGCTGGATCGCGGCATCCCGCGCGGCGGCTGGCAGGAGCTGAAACTGCCCGAGGTGAACTACCTGCGCGGCCTGGTCAACCTGCCACCGGAGACCGAGTCCAAGGTCGATCTGCAGCAGGATGGCAAGGCCAGCCGCCACAAGCAGGCCGCCCAGATCCGTCGCGCCGTCAAGCGCCACAAGGAGATGCAGGGCAAGGAGCCGCGTGCCCGTGCCACTACCGCCCGTCGCAAGCCGCAAGCCTCGACCCGCAACTCCGGCACCGGCAGCAAGTAAGCGCCCAGTCGCACTGTAAAAGGCCCGCCTCTTCGGCGGGCCTTTCGTTGGCGCCTGTTGCGTCCGTTATTGTTCAGTGTGCATGATTGCTGAATTAATGGGGTCAGGCAGGCGACTGGCGGGGGCGGGGGTGGTTGCCCGGCAAGGGCGGGCTTGTTAGCCTTCCGGCACTGACACAGGAGATAATAATGAGCAAGGTACTTGATGAGCTGCTGGCGTTGCTGGCGCTCGAGAAAATCGAGGAGGGCCTGTTTCGGGGCCAGAGCCAGGATCTCGGTCTGCGGGCCGTGTTTGGTGGACAGGTAATGGGGCAGGCCTTGTCAGCCGCCAAGCAGACGGTGGCCAGCGATCGCCAGGTGCACAGCTTCCACTCCTACTTCCTGCGCCCCGGCGATGCCAACCGTCCCATCGTCTACGACGTGGAGAACATCCGCGACGGTCAGACCGTCTCCACCCGCCGGGTCAAGGCCATTCAGGGCGGCAAGCCCATCTTCTATCTCAACGCCTCCTTCCAGGTCGAGGCCGAGGGGTTTGAACACCAGATCGCCATGCCGGAGGGGATCACGCCCCCCGAGCAGCTCAAGAGCGAACTGGAGCTGGTGCGCCCCTACGAGCAGCAGATCCCGCCCGCCCTGCGCGACAAGATCATGTGCGAGAAGCCCATCGAAATTCGCCCGGTGACCCTGGTCGACCCGATCCGCCCCGACGTGCATGAGCCGGTGCGCCACGTCTGGTTCAAGGCCAATGGCCAGATGCCGGACGATCAGCGGGTGCACAAATACCTGCTGGCCTACGCCTCCGACTTCCACTTCCTGTTCACCGCCCTGCAGCCCCACGGGGTGTCGTACTGGGAGCCGGACATGCAGGTGGCCACCATCGATCACTCCATGTGGTTCCACCGAGACTTCCGGCTGGACGACTGGCTGCTCTACGTGGTGGACAGCCCGAGTGCCAGCGCCGGTCGTGGCCTGGTGCGCGGCCAGTTCTTCACCCGCGACGGGGTGCTGGTGGCGAGCACGGCGCAGGAGGGGGTGATCCGCCGCCGCGGTTGATTAGCGCTGAGCGTCAACAAAAAACGGGAGCCATCGGCTCCCGTTTTTTTATCTGCTTGCTCTATCAGGCCGCGTCTTGCTCGGTGCTGAGGGCTGGTTCGCCGCTCTGGGCGAAACGGTCGGCCCACAGGGCAATCACGCCGTCGCCGGTGACGTTGCAGGCGGTACCGAAGCTGTCCTGGGCCAGGTAGAGGGCGATCATCAGGGCGATGGAGGCCTCACCGAACCCCAGCATGGAGGTGAGCAGTCCCAATGCGGACATGACGCCACCACCCGGGGCACCCGGGGCGGCAATCATGATGACACCCAGCATCATGATGAAGGGCAGCATGGTGCCGATGCCCGGGATGGCCAGATGCTCGGAGAGGAACATCACGGCGGTGGCGCAGGTCACCAGGGTGATGGTGGAGCCACACAGGTGAATGGTGGCGCACAGCGGCACGGTGAAGTTGGCGATGCCGGCGCTCACGCCGTTGTTCTTGCTGGCCTGCAGGGCGACCGGGATGGTGGCGGCGCTGGACATGGTGCCAAGGGCGGTGAAGTAGGCCGGCAGCATGTTCTTGATGAGCTGGGCCGGGGAGCGGCCCAAGGCCAGACCGGTGCCAACGAACAGCACGGAGAGCCAGAGCCAGTGCATGATGATGGCCATCACCAGCACCACGCCAAAGGTCTTCAGGGTGGCAAACACGGTGCCTTCCACCGTCATCTCGACGAAGACGCCGGCGATGTAGAACGGCAGCAGCGGGATGATCACCTTGGCCAGCAGGCGGTCGATAATGTCGCGGCCCTGATCGGCGACCCGGCGCAGATCGGTGGCCTGGGTGGCGCTGATGCCGATGCCGAACACGAAGGCGGCGGCCAGTGCCGACATCACCCCGAACAGCGGCGGGATCTCCAGATTGATGTAGGAGGTGAGCTTGATGGCGCTCTCGGCGGTGGACTCGGCGGCGCTGGTCAGACGCGGGATCAGGTTGCTGGCCACGGTAAAGGCGAACAGGCCGGCCAGTATGGTGGAGCAGTAGGAGAGGGCGACCGTCTTGCCCAGCAGCTTGCCGGAGTTCTTCGGCAGGCTGGCGATGCCGCTCATGATGAAGAAGAGGATGATGAGCGGAATGGTGAAGGTGATCAGCTGACCTATGACTGTCTTGGCCGTAAACAGCACGCGTGCGACCCATTCAGGGGCGTAGAGACCGAGCAAGAGACCGGCGAGGATGCCGGCAACCAGTTTGAGGACAAGTTTCATAAGTAAATCCAGGTGTTAGTGTCTGATTTGTTATTTAATTTTGATTTTAATGCCGCTTTTTAACACAAAATCCGCATCATGTCTGTCGTAGGTGCGTTAATGTCGAGTTAAATATTGTTAAATGTGATCATGGTGGTGATAGCCACTGGCCAGGCGATCGCGAAGTGCTGCGGGTGATTAATTTGGTGCGGCCCTTCAGCTGCGAAGCAGCAGGGCGTGCAGCCAGCGGCCATCCGTCCGCTCGCTCTCCCAGCACTGCTGCAGTTGCAGCGGCAGCGGGGCGATGAGCCGGCGCAGCCCCTCCTCATCGAGTCGGGAGAGGCGATCTTCGGCTAAGGGAGAGGCGGCTTCAGGCGTGCCGTCGTTGGAGGCCGGCTGGCCACTGGGGTGGGGAAAGGCGCAGTAGAGCGGCCCGGCAGGCTTGAGCAGGCCAGCCAGGTGCGCCAGCGCGTCGCTGAGCTCGCTGGCCGCGAGCAGCGGCAATGCCCCGCGCGCCCAGATGCCGTCATAGGGCACCACACTGCGCAGCTGATCGATGCGGCATACCCGTACCGGCTGACCGCTGCGCCGCGAGGCTACCTTGGCCTGCGTCAGGCGGGCATCGAAGGCCGTCACCACCAGCCCCTGCTGGCGAAAGAAGCAGAGATCGTCGCCTTCACCGCAGCCCGCCTCCAGCAGATGGGCACCACAATGGAGCAAGGCCAGAAACTGCTGACGCGCGACGGACAGTGGGTCGGCTGAGGGGGTGGCAAGGGACATCGGCGGGCAATGGGGAGACGAACGGGACATGGCGGGCACCTTTGCTCTGGGGCGCAACTCAATTTCGGGGGCGTGACTATAGCAAATTTGAGCCAATTTGGCGCCGGGGCGCCAAAGGAAGGGGAGGGAACTGGGGAGTGCCTGCGCCGGCCAATGGACCCGTGCTGAGCGGTTGTGAGTCAGGTGCGGCGGGTGGCCGGGCCGCCGGACTGGGCGATCAGGGCGAACAGGTTGTCCAGCACAAAGTCGGCCTCCTGGCGCAAGTCGATGCGATCCGGGAAGTGCAGCCAGTTGATGATGTAGCCATCCAGGGTGCAGTGCAGCAGGGTGGCTGCCCGCTGCAGATCCAGCTCCCGCGGCAGCTGGCCGAGGCGCACCGCATTGCCCAAGGTGATCTCCAGATCCCGGAAGAAGTTGTTGGACTGGCTGCGCATGTGCTCGCGCAGTGAGATGGCCTCTCCCTCCAGCGACTCCAGGTTGAACAGTATGGTGAACATCTGCTGATGGGCGGGTTCGGTGCTTATCTTGATGATCACCCCTTTGAGGAAGCTGCGCAGCTTGCCGAGGGGGTCAGGCTCCTGCTCGGAGACGCAGGCATCGAGCTGGTGGGAGAGGGGCTGGCAGAGCTCCTCCCAGAGGGAGACGAACAGCTCTTCCTTGTTCTTGAAATGCCAGTAAATGGCGCCCCGGGTCAGCTCGGCGGCCCTGGCGATGTCGGTCAGGCTGGTCTTGGCCAGGCCTTGTGAGCAGAACAGATCCAGGGCCGTACTCATGATATGGCAGCGGGTCTGCTGCGCCTCTTCTTTGGTTCTTCTGGCCATCTCTCTGCGCACCTTGTAAAAGTAAAAAAAGTCACTTACATACATTTATGAATGTATGTATATTGCCTCATCTTTCCAATTTTACCAACCGGGTCCTATAAACCCTGTGGTTTTTCATTGATAGACAGAGGCTCAGGTTTTTCATGCATAAACATATTCTCGCACGTTCAGTCGGCCTTGCGCTGCTGGCGAGCGGTCTGCTGACCGCTTGCGGCGAACAGGGCCCCGCCCAGCAAGGACCCGGTGCGATGCCGCCGGCCGCGGTGGATGTCGTCACCTTGCATACGGCGCCGTTGCAGCTCACCACCGAGCTGACTGGCCGCAGCGCCCCGCTGCGGGTCGCCGAGGTGCGCCCCCAGGTGAGCGGCATCATTCTCAAGCGCCTCTTTACCGAGGGCAGCGACGTCAAGGCCGGTCAGCTGCTGTACCAGATCGACCCCGCCGTCTATCAGGCCGCCGTCGCCAGTGCCAAGGCCAATCTGGCCAAGGCGCAGGCCAACGAGCAGAGCGCCCGCCTCAAGGCCAAGCGCTATGCCGAGCTGGTGAAGGTGAAGGCCATCAGCAGCCAGGAGTATGACGACGCCGATGCAGCCTGGAAGCAGCAGCTGGCCGAAATCGGTGCCGCCAAGGCGGCGCTGCAGAGCGCCAACATCAACCTGGCCTACACCCGCATCACGGCCCCCATCAGCGGTCGCATCGGCAAGTCTGCGGTGACCGAGGGGGCGCTGGTGACGGCCCAGCAGGCCGACAGCCTCACCTCCATCCAGCAGCTCGATCCCATGTATGTGGACGTGCGCCAGTCCACCGCCGATCTGCTGCGCCTCAAGCGCCAGGTGGCGGCCGGCAAGCTGACCCAGGACGAGCAGAAAGGCGCCCGGGTGAGCTTCCAGCTGGAAGATGGCTCCACCTATGGGGAAGAGGGCTCGCTGCAGTTCTCCGACGTGACCGTGGATGAGACCACCGGCATGGTGACCCTGCGGGTGATCGTCCCCAACCCTCATCAGCTGCTGCTGCCCGGCATGTTCATGCGTGCCACCCTGCAGGAGGGCGAGCGCGCCGAAGGGCTGTTGGTGCCGCAGACCGCGGTGACCCGTACCCCGAAAGGCGGCGCTACCGTGATGGTGGTGACGGCGGACAACAAGGTGGAGCTGCGTGAAGTGCAGCTGGGCCGCATCGTCGGCAGCGACTGGGTGGTGGAATCCGGTCTCAAGGCGGGTGAGCGGGTTATCGTCGCCGGCCTGCAAAAGGTAAAACCCGGGGTTGTCGTGGCGCCGGCTGAACAGGGCGCCGCTGCGCCGTCTGCCCAGGCGCCGGCCAATGCCCCGGTCAACAAGTAGGATGGAGTAGTCGCCTCATGGCACGATTTTTCATAGACAGACCCATTTTCGCCTGGGTGATCGCCCTGGTGATCATGCTGGCGGGCAGCCTGGCCATCATAGGCCTGCCGGTTGCCCAGTATCCGAGCATTGCGCCGCCGGCGGTGGGCATCTCCGCCAGCTACCCAGGGGCCTCCGCCAAGACGGTGGAAGACTCGGTGACCCAGATCATCGAGCAGAACATGACCGGTCTGGATCACCTGCTCTACATGTCCTCCCAGTCGGACTCCTCCGGCCGGGTGTCGGTGACCCTCACCTTCCAACCGGGAACCGACCCCGACATCGCTCAGGTGCAGGTACAGAACAAGCTGCAGCAAGCCATGTCGCTGTTGCCGCAAGAGGTGCAGCAGCAGGGGATCCGGGTCCAGAAGACCTCCAGCAGCTTCCTGATGGTGGCCGCCTTCATCTCCAAAGATGGCGCCATGACCAACGATGACCTGGCCGACTATGTGGTGGCCAACATCAAGGAGCCGCTCAGTCGTCTGGACGGGGTAGGGGACATCACCTTGTTCGGCAGCCAGTATTCCATGCGGGTCTGGCTCGATCCCAACAAGCTCAACCGGGTGCAGATGACCCCGGGTGACGTGCAGACCGCCATCAAGGCGCAAAACACCCAGGTGGCCTTTGGCAAGCTGGGGGGCACCCCGGCGGTGACCGATCAGCAGTTCACCGCCACCATCATGGGGCAGACCCGGCTCTCCACCGTGGCGCAGTTCAACGACATCCTGCTGCGGGTGAACCAGGACGGCTCCAAGGTGCGGCTCAAAGACGTGGCCCGGGTTGAGCTGGCCGGTGAAAGCTACGATGCCGAGGCGCTCTACAACGGGCAACCCACCGCGGCGGTGGCCATCAAGCTGGCGACCGGTGCCAACGCGCTGGATACCGCCGAGAAGGTGCGCAGCAAGCTGGGCGAGCTCTCCGCCTACTTCCCGGCCAACATGGAGATCGTCTATCCGTACGACACCACGCCGTTCGTGAAGATCTCCATCGAGGAGGTGGTACAAACCCTGGTGGAGGCGATCTTCCTGGTGTTCTGCGTCATGTATCTGTTCTTGCAGAACTTCCGTGCCACCCTGATCCCGACCATCGCGGTGCCCGTGGTGCTGCTGGGGACCTTCGGCGTCATGGCGGCGTTCGGCTTCTCCATCAACACCCTGACCATGTTCGGTCTGGTGCTGGCCATCGGCCTGCTGGTGGATGACGCCATCGTGGTGGTGGAGAACGTGGAGCGCCTGATGAGCGAGGAGGATCTCTCTCCGCTCGAAGCGACCCGCAAGTCGATGACCCAGATCACCGGCGCCCTGGTGGGGATCGCCCTGGTGCTCTCGGCGGTGTTCGTGCCGATGGCCTTCTTCGGTGGCTCCACCGGTGCCATCTATCGCCAGTTCTCCCTCACCATCGTCTCGGCCATGGTGCTGTCGGTGCTGGTGGCGCTGATCCTGACCCCGGCCCTGTGCGCCACCCTGCTCAAGCCCATCAAGCATGGCGAGTTCGGTGCCAAGCGCGGTTTCTTCGGCTGGTTCAACCGGGCCTTCGACGCCAGCGCCAACCGCTACCAGAGCGGCGTGCGCAAGGTGGTCAAGCAAGGGGTGCGCTACGGCATCATCTACGCCGCCATGCTGGCGGTACTGGCCATCCTGTTCATGCGCATGCCCACCTCCTTCCTGCCGGAAGAGGATCAGGGGGTCATCATGTCCATGGTGCAGCTGCCGGTCGGTGCCACCAAACAGCGCACCGAGGTGGTGCTGGCCGACATGCGCGACTACTTCATGAAGAACGAGAAGGATAACGTCGACTCCGTGCTAACGGTGGCGGGCTTCAGCTTCGCCGGTAGCGGTCAGAACAGCGGCATGGCCTTCATCAAGCTGAAAGACTGGAAAGAGCGCAACACGCCGGATCGCAGCGCCAATGCCATCATCGGCCGCGCCATGGGCTACCTGTTCAGCATCAAGGAAGCCCAGGTGTTCGCCTTCAACCTGCCTCCGATCCCAGAGCTCGGGACGGCCACCGGCTTTGACTTCTATCTGCAGGATCGGGCCGGCGTGGGCCACGACAAGCTGATGGCGGCGCGCAACCAGCTGCTCGGCATGGCGGCGCAGGATCCCAACCTGGTGCGGGTGCGCCCGAACGGGATGGAAGATACTCCCCAGCTCGACATCAAGATCGACTACGAGAAGGCGCTGGCGCAGGGGCTCTCCATCAGCGACATCAACAGCACGCTCTCCAGTGCCTGGGGCTCTGCCTATGTGAACGACTTCGTCGACAGAGGCCGGGTCAAGAAGGTCTACCTGCAGGCGGATGCTCCCTTCCGGATGAACCCGGAAGATCTCAAGCTCTGGTACGTGCGCAACAGCGCCGGTCAGATGGTGCCCTTCTCCGCCTTTGCCAGCACCGACTGGAGCTTCGGCTCGCCCCGGCTGGAGCGCTACAACGGCGTGCCGGCGATGGAGATCGTCGGGGAAGCGGCGCCGGGCAAGAGTACCGGTGACGCCATGGCCGCCATCGAGCAGATGGTGAAGCAGCTGCCGGAAGGTATCGGCATCGAGTGGACCGGTCTCTCCTATCAGGAGCGGCAGGCAGGCTCTCAGGCCCCGGCCCTGTACGCCATCTCCCTGCTGGTGGTGTTCCTCTGTCTGGCCGCCCTCTACGAGAGCTGGAGCATTCCGTTCTCGGTGATGCTGGTGGTGCCGCTCGGGGTGCTGGGGGCCATTGTGGCCGCCACCCTGCGCGGGCTGGAGAACGACGTCTACTTCCAGGTGGGTCTGCTGACCACCATAGGCCTGTCGGCCAAGAACGCGATCCTCATCGTCGAGTTCGCCAAGGAGCTCTATGACAGGGGCATGGGGCTGAGCGAAGCCGTGGTGGAGGCGGCGCGCCTGCGTCTGCGTCCGATCCTGATGACCTCGCTCGCCTTCATCCTCGGCGTATTGCCGCTGGTGATCAGTACCGGGGCCGGCGCCAGCAGCCGTAACGCCATCGGTACCGGCGTGATGGGGGGGATGATCAGTGCCACCGTGCTGGCCATCTTCTTTGTGCCGCTGTTCTTCGTGCTGGTGATGCGCTATTTCACCAAGCACAGCACCAAGCAAGCGCGTCTGGCCCATGCCGAGGAGATCAAACATGACTAAGACCCTGATCGCCTTGAGCGTGACTCTGCTGTTGGGGGGCTGTTCCATGGCCCCCGATTACCAGCGCCCCGAGCTGCCACAAGGCGCCACCTGGCAGAGCAACCAGACGGGGGAGGCGGCCGTCTCCTCCTGGCGCCAGCAGTTCCTCGATCCCGCCCTGCAGCAGTTGATCGCCACGGCCCTCGAGAACAACCGGGATCTGCGTATCGCGGCCCTCAACGTGGAGGCCTACGAGGCCAGATACCGGATCCAGCGGGCGGCCCAACTGCCGACCCTGGCGGCCAATGGCTCGGGCTCTCGCCAGCAGGGATCGGACGATCTCAGCAGCACGGGGCAGGGCACCATCAGCAGCCAGTACGGCGCCAACATCGGCATCACCGCCTACGAGCTGGACCTGTTCGGCCGGATCCAGAGTCTGAAAGATCAGGCGCTGGAGACCTATCTGGCGCAAATCGAGACCCAGCGCAGCACCCAGATAGCCCTGGTGGCCTCGGTGGCCAACGCCTATCTCACCCTGCTGGCGGATCAGGAGTTGCTGGCGCTGAGCGAGGCGACCCTGGCCACCGAGCAGGAGAGCTATGGTCTGACCGAGCACAAGTACCGGCTGGGGGCCGCCTCCGAGATGGAGCTGGCTCAGGGCCGTACCGCGCTGGAGAGCGCCAAGGTGAGCCTGGCCCAGTACCAACGGCAGGTGAAGCAGGATCGCAATGGCCTGGCGCTGCTGCTCGGGACCAGTGTTCCCGCACTGGTGACCGAGCCGGCGACCCTGGCCGAGGTGCAGCTGGCGGCCATCCCGGTAGGCGCCCCCTCCAGCCTGCTGCAACAGCGCCCGGACATTCTGGCGGCCGAGCATAGCCTGAAAGCGGCCAATGCCAATATCGGAGCCGCCCGTGCGGCCTTCTTCCCGACCATCTCGCTGACCGCGACGGCGGGCACCGCCAGCAACCAGTTGAGTGGGTTGTTTGACGGTGGCACCGGTACCTGGACCTTTATGCCGCAGATCAATCTGCCGATCTTTGACGGCGGCAAGCGCATTGCGGATCTGGACGTGGCCGAGGTGAGCACCAAGCAGGCGGTGGCGAGCTACGAGAAGAGCATCCAGACCGCTTTCAAGGAAGTGGCGGATACGCTCGGCGCCCAGGCTGACTATCAGCAGCAACTGCAGGCCCAACAGGAGTTGGTGAAGGCGAGCCAGACCTACTTCAAGCTGGCGGAGGTACGTTACGAGAAGGGGGTGGACAGCTATCTTACCCGGCTCGATGCCCAGCGTTCGCTGTTCAGCGCCAAACAAGGGCTGATCACTACCCATCTGGCGCAGCTCAGCAACCAGGTCGCGCTCTACAAGGCCGTCGGCGGTGGCTGGCAAGCTGCCGATAGCGAGGGTGGCAAAGGAAAAAGCTGACAGTAGCCACACTTTCCTCCTTGCGTTATCTTACCGTCACAGGGCGAACCATCAGGTTCGCCCTGTTTGTTTGCTGCAAAAACATATACATATGAAGCTCAAGTGACATAATACGTCGTGCAGACAGAGTTGTGATCGGTATCAGACTCTGGTGGAAGAGCTGCATTTTTACGTGTGCGGCGGGGGGCAATTGTAAGAAAGTGTTACGTGTCTCCATCCGGATTGGCAAAAAGTGGCGGTCTTGTGAGCGCGCTCCACACTGATGCGTCGCTTGTCACTATTTTTACTTTTGAATCCGGCTGGCAACGACCTTTTTGGTCTCAAAGGAGGCTTTGTTGGTGGTTGGCAGCTCATCTCCTTCTGCTGGAAGAGCAGAGAACCGCTACGGGAGAGGGCGTAAATCGCTTACTTTAAGAAGGGTTGTTATGGCTGTTCAAGCGGCCAGGAAAGGCGCTAAAATCCGGACTTTGCCCTTGGGGCATGGCAACGATTGACGGCGGTTTTTTTGTAAACTGGCATGTTCAATGTGCAAGAGAAATCGCACTTTTGTCATCAGGGAGCGGTGACAGAATTTTCCCAAGCTGGAGGGCGCTATGGCCAACAGCACACACAATCCGGTCAAAAGCAGCAATCTGGGGGCTGTAACCCAGGGGCGGTAGCTATTGTCTTTTTCGTGGTTGGTGTCAGAAATCCGCCATTTGAGCGAGCATTTTCACCACCATGAACAATGGTAACTGGTTCAAAAAGAACCGAATTTCTATTACTTTTCAAGAGCATAACTATGAAGATTCTTGTCACTGGTGGCGCAGGCTTTATCGGCTCGGCGGTTGTTCGTCATATCATTCGGGATACCAACGATTCAGTTATCAACCTCGATAAACTCACCTATGCGGGCAACCTGGAATCCTTGGCCAGTGTCGCAAACAGTGAACGTTATGCCTTTGAGCAGGTGGATATCTGCAACCGCGCCGAACTGGATCGGGTGTTTGCCCAGCATCAACCGGACGCCGTGATGCACCTGGCGGCCGAGAGCCACGTCGATCGCTCCATCACAGGCCCTGCCGACTTCATCGAGACCAATATTGTCGGCACCTACATGCTGCTGGAGGCGGCTCGCGCCTACTGGAACAGTCTGGACGAGGTACGCAAGGCGGCCTTCCGCTTCCACCACATCTCCACCGACGAGGTATATGGCGACCTGCCCCATCCGGATGAAGTCGCCCCCGGTGTGGCACTGCCGCTCTTTACCGAAACCACCCCCTATGCCCCCAGCAGCCCCTATTCTGCCTCCAAGGCCTCCAGTGACCATCTGGTGCGTGCCTGGCGCCGTACTTACGGCCTGCCGACCATAGTTACCAACTGCTCCAACAACTACGGCCCGTTCCACTTCCCCGAGAAGCTGATCCCGCTGGTCATCCTCAATGCGCTGGATGGCAAGCCGCTGCCTGTCTATGGTAAGGGCGACCAGATCCGTGACTGGCTCTATGTGGAAGATCACGCCCGCGCGCTTTACACCGTGGTCACCACAGGTGTGATCGGCGAGACCTACAACATCGGCGGTCATAACGAGAAGCAGAACCTGGACGTCGTTCATACCATCTGCGATCTGCTTGACGAGATGGTACCCAAGGCCGGCTCCTACCGCGACCAAATCACCTACGTCGCCGACCGCCCCGGTCACGATCGCCGTTATGCCATCGATGCCAGCAAGATGAGCGCCGAGCTCGCCTGGCAACCGCAAGAGACCTTTGAATCCGGTATCCGCAAGACAGTGCAGTGGTATCTGGATAACCTGCGGTGGGTCAACAACGTGAAGAGTGGATCCTATCAGTCCTGGATCGATCAGCAGTACGGGGAGAAGAAGTAATGAAAGGTATTATTCTGGCAGGTGGTTCTGGTACCCGTCTTTATCCGATTACCATGGGGGTGTCCAAACAATTACTGCCTGTTTATGACAAGCCCATGATCTATTACCCTCTTTCGGTATTAATGTTGGCTGGTATCAGAGAAATTCTGATTATCACTACTCCAGAAGATCAGGCTAGTTTTGAGCGACTGTTAGGTGATGGTAGCCAATTCGGTATTTCGCTGACTTATGCAGAGCAGCCCAGCCCGGATGGTTTGGCACAAGCCTTTATCATCGGTGAGGAGTTTATCGGCAAAGAATCCGTCTGCCTGATCCTTGGCGACAACTTATTTTGGGGGCAGGGCTTTTCACCTACGTTGCGTCAAGCCGCGCTAAGGACAGAAGGTGCTACGGTATTTGGTTATAAAGTGCAGGATCCAGAACGTTTCGGTATTGTTGAATTTGATGAAAAGCAAAGTGTAATTTCTATTGAAGAAAAACCTGCTGAACCAAAGTCGCATTTTGCAGTAACCGGACTCTATTTTTACGACAATCAGGTTGTCGATATCGCTAAACAAGTAAAGCCTTCAAAAAGAGGCGAACTTGAAATTACGAGCATTAACCAGATATACCTCGAGCGAAATAAACTTAACGTTGAACTGCTAGGCCGTGGTTTTGCTTGGCTAGATAGTGGAACCCACGAAAGCCTATTGGAAGCGTCTAACTTTGTTGCAACGATAGAGGCAAGACAGGGATTCAAGATCGCTTGTTTGGAAGAAATAGCCTGGAGAAATGGTTGGTTAGAATCAGAGATGGTATTAAATACCGCAAAAATGATGGCAAAGAACAGCTATGGTAAATATCTTTTTGATTTATTTAAGGGTTAGTTTATGGGATTGGTTAATTTGATTGATCTACCAATGCTTGGTGATGACAGAGGTTTATTGATTTCCCTTGAAAATAAAATAAGTATCCCCTTCGATATCAAGAGAATATATTATATATATGGTACAAAGCATGGAGTCTCGAGAGGTTTTCATGCTCACAAAAAATTAAAGCAGGTTGCAATTGTTGTTAGTGGCTCATGTCGATTCAGATTAGACAATGGAAAAGAGCAAGCAGATATTACATTGAATAATCCGGCTCAGGGGCTTTTAATTGAGTCATTTATGTGGCGGGAGATGCACGACTTCTCGGATGACTGCGTGCTGATGGTTGTTGCAGATCAGTTGTATGATGAGTCTGACTACATAAGGGAATATGATGAGTTTTTGCGAATGGCAAATATAAACTAAAAGGTGATGGTTATGGAATTTAAAGCAAAAACAATAAGTGTCAGATTGATTGATGTTGGAGATGCTGAATTTATCTTGTCATTAAGAACAGATGGTCGTCTAAATAGACATTTGTCACAAACTAGTAGTTCATTAGAACAGCAAAGAGATTGGATTAAAAACTACAAAGAGCGGGAAAGTCAAGGTGATGAATATTACTTCATTATATATCGTAATGATAATAATGAAGCTGTAGGTACAGTAAGATTATATGATTTCATTCGTGATAAAAAATCCTTTTGTTGGGGAAGCTGGATTTTGAATGAAAACAAAACAAAATATGCTGCTATGGAAAGTGCATTTCTTGTTTATCAAATTGCCTTTGAGAAGCTGGGTTTTGAAAGAGCACATTTTGATGTAAGACGAGAAAATGTAAAGGTCATTGCTTTTCATCAGAAGATGGGGGCGAAAGTTGTCTCTGAAAATGATCTTGATTTGTTTTTTGAAATTGAAAAAAATGCTATTTCAGATGCAAGAAATAAATTGTCACGCTTCCTGTAATTAGAAATCTCCAACAACCATTAGGCATAAAAATGATCAATTTTCTGGATTTGAAAGCTATCAATAGTCGATATCAGCAAGAACTCAAGGATGCCTGTGCTCGTGTCATTGATTCCGGTTGGTATATTATGGGGAATGAGCTAAGCCAATTTGAAACAGAGTTTGCAGCCTATTGTGGCTCCAAATATGCGATCGGTGTTGCCAATGGTCTGGATGCTCTTATTCTAGTAATGCGCGCCTGGAAAGAACTCGGCAAACTCAAGGCGGGTGATGAGGTCATTGTTCAGGCCAATACCTATATAGCATCTGTTTTGGCTATTACTGAGAACGATCTGGTTCCGGTCCTGGTAGAACCGAACACTGATACCTACAACCTTGATCCTGAGTCGGTTAAAGCCGCTATCACCCCTAAAACTAGAGCAATCCTGCCTGTGCATCTCTATGGCCAGCTGTCTCCTATGTCTGAACTCATGGCGATTGCCAAAGAACATGGACTGTTGGTATTGGAGGATTGCGCGCAGGCACATGGGGCTGAAATCAAGGGAAAGCGCGCCGGTAATTGGGGTGATGCGGCTGGTTTCAGCTTTTATCCGGGGAAGAATCTGGGGGCCCTTGGTGATGCAGGTGCTGTGACTACGAATGATGATGACCTGGCCCAAACGCTGAAGGCTTTGCGCAACTACGGCTCTCATAAAAAGTATGAAAACCTCTATAAAGGAGTAAATAGCCGCCTGGATGAAATTCAGGCCGCCATGCTAAGGGTTAAATTACGTCATCTAACGACTGAAACAGTTCGTCGCCAACAGATTGCAAAAAACTATCGCCGCAATATATCAAACCCATTAATTATCTTACCGCAGGTAGAAGAAGAGTCTGCCCATGTATGGCATCTTTTTGTCGTGCGTTGTGAAATGCGTGAGGCTTTGCATAAACATTTGAGTGAACGAGGAATTCAAACCTTAATTCACTATCCAATTCCACCACATAAACAGCAGGCATATAGTGCCTATGCCAATATGTCTCTGCCGTTTACTGAGATGCTTCATCAACAGGTACTTTCTATCCCGCTAGATCCGAGTATTGATGATGAACAGATCGCTAAAGTTATTGCAGCAATGAACGAGTTTGTTGCATGAAACGCTTGCTCAAAGTCACCGCTATGACAGGGTTATTAACTTTGTTTAAAATGGCGATGGGGTTTGTGATTGCCAAGGTGGTGGCCATTTATACTGGCCCCACTGGTATGGCAATGCTAGGACAAGTTCAGAGCATGGTTATCAGTCTTAATGGTATCATTAATGCGCCTGTGAGTAGTGGGCTCGTTCGCTATACGGCAGAGAAACATGGTGAGGGATTTGAAAGTTGTGCTCCCTGGTGGCGAGCATCATTACAATGGGTATTAATTATTTCCGCAATAATTATACCGACTGGGCTTTTGTTAGCCGAGCATCTAGCTATCTGGTTGTTTCAGAATGAATCTCTTGCTTGGGTTATCGTGGTAACAGTTGCTGTATTACCTCTTTCAGCAATAGGTACTTTGTGTAACTCGGTAATTAATGGTCAACAGAAATATCGTCGCTACGTATCTCTCGGGATGTTATCAGCCTTTGTTTCTGGTGCTGTGATGTTGATATTAATAATGCAAGAAAATATTAACGGTGCTTTATTGGCTACCGCGATTCAAGCCTCTTTAATTGGGCTGATAATGCTAATTGCCAACATTCGTCAGCCATGGCTAAGGCTGTGCTATTGGTGGGGGGATACAGATAACACAGCCAGAAAGGCGATTGGTGGCTACATGTTAATGGCAATGACGACAGCTTTAACTGTGCCAATCTCACTTATTTTAGTTAGAAATATCTTGATCTCACAGGTAGGATGGGAGGCTGCTGGTCAATGGCAGGCTGTATGGAAAATATCAGAGGTTTACCTGGGAGTGATAACTATGGCCTTGGGTACATATTATTTACCTCGTCTTTCATCTTTGGTTGGTTCGGCGGCTATTATTGACGAAATACACCGAACTACTCGTATCATATTGCCAATAGTGGCTTTTTTGGCTTTATGTGTTTACCTATTACGTGATGTGGCTATTTGGCTTCTATTTACTAGTGAGTTTTATGCAGCAAGAGACTTGTTTGCTGTGCAGCTTCTGGGGGATGTGATTAAAGTAGCGAGCTGGCTTTATGCATATGTAATGCTGTCTCGCGGTGCAACTAAATTGTTTATATCTACAGAAATAATTTTTTCTTTTTTATTCGTTGCTCTTTCATATGTCAGTGTGACTATCTATGGCTTAGAAGGTGTAAATATTGCCTATACAGTCAACTACACTCTTTACTTTATTTTTGTATTTTTAAAATTAAAGAGTGTAGCTCGCTGACTTTTGGGGAAATATATGAAACCTATTACAATTCTAATACCATCTTTCAATCATGCTCCTTATATAACTGAGCTGTTTGAGTCAATCGATAAGATAGAAGAAAAGAATATCGATGTATTAATAATTGATGACTGCTCATCTGATGGTTCAGATGTGTTGATAAAGGAGTATGCAGCTAATAAAAGTAATGTCTCATTTTATATTAAAGATGAAAATAAAGGGCTGGTTGATTCACTGAAGTTTGGTATTGCCAAGATTAAAACAGATTATTTTTATTTGATCGCATCGGATGACATAATAGATTATCGGAACTTTTCAGCTGCTTTACATTATATGCAGGAGAACCCCACTTTATTTTTTAGCATATTTGGAGCAGAGAGTTTCTCCAACGATGACCGTTATCAATCGACATATACAAACAAACATAGAGACTTTTTTTCTTTACCGCAGCATGAAATTGCAGAGAAAGTTTTTTATGCACATCCCGCCCCAATATTATTACAGTCTACAATTTTTAAAACCTCAGAGTTTAAAAGTTATAATTTGATAGATAATGATCTAAAGTTTGATGATTATCCAATTTTTATTAAGTATTTCCAAGCTTTGAAAGATGAAGCGATTAAGCGATTTGCATTTTTTCCAGATATGAACTTGGTGAAATATAGACATCATGATAATAATACATATAAGAATTATGCTAAAATGTATTCCATGTTTGAAGCTGTCTATAATAAGCTAGCACCTAATACTAAAGTCTGTAATCATTCTAAAGCTATGTATTGGTACTTATACTTTATAAAATCGATGTTGTCATTAAGATTCGATGTTGTACTGTTTTTACTTAAAAAATATAAGTGTTCATATATTAGATATCTGCCATTGTTCATTTATTACAAGGCAAAATATTAATGGACTATGAAGAATTTTTCTCCTTTGCTTATCAAGATATATACAAGTATATACTAATAGCGATTTTTTTATTCATATCCCAGTATTTTTTGGTTAAACGGTTTTGTATTGGAGGTATTTTAGACCCCTTTCATATAATCTATACATTTACATATGCCACATCGTATGCAGTGGTCGGTTTATTGTGGCTGGGCGGGTATGTTGATAGTTACATATTCATCATGTTACTAATCTATGGTATATTGTTTTTATTTTCTCTTAAGATACTGGAGTATTCTGGGTGTGAGTGTGGTCGAATAACATATATATTTCGTGGATTAGTTAATGCTAACGGTTCATCCTTTGCTGTTGGCTGCATCACCCTTATCTATATTTTATTGACTCTAATGCTAATCCATAGTAAAGGTTTTTCACTGTTTTCCACAACGAACAGATTTGAGGATAATAGGGGGATTGGTCCGGCAGTAAAATTTTGGGAATATTCGTCATATTTTATTACTGCATATTTATCTATATCTTTTCATAAAGCCAGCAATGCCTTTAAAAGAAAAATAATTTCCATTGGTCTCATCTCTTATATAATTTTCAACAGTGTCATCAGTGGCGCTAAATCAGATGTTTTTCTTTATGGTTTAGCATGCTTCTATGCGCAGTCAGTTTTTCATGGAAAACCAACATATAAGATAAAGCATATTCTTTATATTTCTTCGTTCGGACTGTCTGCTATTTTTTGTGTGTTGTATTTCAATTTTTCAAGTACATTAAATGCGGAGAGCGAGTTTGTCGATATATTTATCTCTCTATTTATAAGATTTACAGACAGAATTTTATCAAATGGTGATGTATATTATATGGGGTTACCATATAATGTAATTGATGGTATTGATGTTGATAATTTTTTTGTTATTATCTTTGCACCATTACTTGGTGTATCTGTACTTAGTTCTATAGCGGGATATGATGTTAGCTCATTCGAATTAGGCCGACAAATTCTACTCTATCATTATCCTCTTCACGATATCGCTGGCGGGCCTACAGACCATTTTGATTTATTTGCATATAAATTTTTTGGATATGCAGGCGGTCTATTCGTTATATTTCTTGGTGTATACGTATATGTAATTCGGATGATAATAAAATCCGGTAGATCAAATCACTATCTTTCAGCTGTATACACAGTTTTGTGGTTTAATGTCATATCTATTCTCCTAAAGCCAGGAATGTTGTTGAGCGCTTTACTTTTACCATGCATGTTTTTTGTATTTATCGGGTTGTTATGTAGGGTTTTAACTATAAACGGAGATGTAGATGGTAAAAAAACTAATAATATTTGATGTTTGTGGCACCTTATATGACAGTAATACCACATTTGATTTTATAAGATTTTTTAGAAAAAATTCTATCTATATAAAACTTCTTGATTGGAGACCAATAAAGCTGCTTTTGGTCGCTTTAGGAAAAGTCATATCTTTAGACATTTATCGTTTTCTGTTCATATATAGTTTAAAGGGGATTGAAAGAGCTACATTAATAGAAGCAGCAAACGATTTTTATGAGCATGTATTGCAGTATAAAAAAATTGACACAACACATCAGCTTTTAGAGCGTTCTAAGCAACAAAGCGGGGTTGATGTCCTATATTGTTCTGCATCGCTAGATATCATTATTCAGGTTATTTCTGAAAGATTAGGGGGGAGGTATCAGGCATCATCGCTCTCATTTTCCCCTGATGGGATTTGCTCTGGTTTTTTATCCAATGATCTTCTAGGGAAAAAGAATGCTTCTTTTAAAGATATGGATATAGAACTCACAGTGACTGATAATATCAGTGACCTAGAACTGCTCAAAATGTCTAAAAGCTCATTTGTATTATCAAAACAAAAGCATATTTCTTTTTGGAAAAAAAATGGATTTACTGTTGATCTGGTGATTAAATGAAATTTCTCTATATACCATTGATGTATACATTTCATACCAGACTGTTTGGTTTGAAAAGTAAAGTTGCTTGGATATTCACATACATTATACCCACATTTATAGCCTATATGTATATATATGGTGCAGAGACCAATAGTGTATTGGCAGACATGATATTTTTTTGCGTCTCCGTTACATGTATATATGGAGCCTATGAATTAGGTTATATTTATAACGATGCAGAATTAATAAAAAGAGAAATAAATCCAACACTACGTCTGAGTAATAATGAAACAGAGTTTTATGAAAAGCATAAGTTATACATATATACGCTCAGACTGATGGTTTTATTTGGATTGCTTTATGTATTATATGCAGTAGCTATAAATACTTTCCTATCTACAGCATTATCATGTCTCGCAATTATAGTTCTCTATTTCATATATAATAGCGCTCGTAGTATGATTAATATCCCATTGTATTCCTGTCTAGTATTTTTCAGGTATTTTGGCTCTGTATTTTTATTTTGTAGCATTAGTCATATCTTCCTGCTTTGGGTAATATATCCATTTGTCAGCACAATAGAATTTGCGGCAAAAGATAAATATAATATATCAATGTTATCCGGTTTGGCGAAAAACGATCGTTATAGGGTTTGGATTTACTTTATACTAGTGGCGTTGTTGGTTACATTTTACGTCGCTTATGGTGAGATAGTCCTTTTACCTTTAATGTTGGCGTCGTATTTTCTACTCTATCGAACGCTTATTTTTTTGAAGGCTGCTGATTTAAGAAATTGATTCTCTTATTTAGAGTCAAAGGATAAAGGTATGGACTTTAGTGTATTAATGTCTCTTTATCATAAAGAG
This sequence comes from Aeromonas sp. R5-3, assembly GCF_040908225.1. NCBI lineage: Bacteria > Pseudomonadati > Pseudomonadota > Gammaproteobacteria > Aeromonadales > Aeromonadaceae > Aeromonas > Aeromonas sp. R5-3. The sequence goes on from NZ_JBFODH010000018.1 coordinate 108,032, forward strand.
AGCCCAGATTATCTAGCTTTATGTTTACAGAGCTTATCTGAACAGACTTTGTTTCCAAATGAGGTGCTCATCGTTTTTGATGGACCTATTACAGCTTCTCTTGAAGATACTGTGAGACAATGGTCTGCTCGGCTGCCGATAAACATTTTAAGATTGGAGAATAATGTTGGTCTAGGGCCAGCCTTAAATGAAGGATTGAAACTTTGTCGTCATGAAGTAATTTTTAGAATGGATACGGATGATATTTGTCATCCTCTTCGCTTTGAGCGACAAATAGAATTCTTGCTGAATAATCCGCATGTTGGACTGTTAAGTACATGGGTCGGTGAGTTCGATAAAGAAAGTGATGATGTGCATTCAATAAAAAAAATACCAATCCATCACAATGAAATCGTAGCTTTTGCAAAGAAAAGAAATCCATTTAATCATATGGCGGTTGCTTATAGAAAGTCAGCTGTATTGTCAGCCGGTGCATATCAAGATGACTATTTATATGAAGACTATGCTTTATGGGTTAGAATGATAAAAAATGGAGTTGTAACCGCTAATTTGCCAGATGTATTAGTTTACGCGAGAACTGGTAATGGTATGGAGTTTCGTAGAGGTGGGTTGGTTTACTTCTTATCTGAGCTGAAAGTTCAATATAGTTTTTATAAAACTGGGTTTACCAACGCTTATGAATTAATTCGTAATATTGCGATTAGACTCCCAGTAAGATTCGTACCTGGTAAATTCAGAAAGTATATATATAGGGAATTTTTGAGAGAATAAACGTGGCTGAGGAATGCTGAGGGATTTTGTTTTTTAACTATTAGATGGTCTTGTCTATGATATTGTTGACTGGTGCAAGCGGGTTTGTTGGAAATGCAATACTAAATAAGTTAGTTGATGTTCCATTAAAAATACTAAGCCGTAAAGATATTCCCCATTTTGACGGTTATTTTTTTTATGGTGAGATAGATGGCCACTCAAGCTACCAGAGTGCTGTAGAAGGTGTGAAAGTTGTGATCCATACAGCTGCTTGCGCACACAGGAAGGATTTTTCAGCAGAAATGTATTCTGAAGTAAATACCTCCGGTACATTGAATCTTGCTAGACAGGCAGCTGATGCAGGTGTAAAAAGATTTATCTTCATTAGTTCTATTGGAGTTAATGGAAGAAATAACAATGGCGTGCCTTTCCGATATGATGATGTCCCTCAGCCTTGTGATGAATATGCAGATTCAAAACTCAAAGCTGAAATTGGTCTGCTTGAAATAGCTAATAATAGTGGCATGGATGTTGTCATAATTCGCCCTCCATTAGTATATGGAGCTGGGGCTCCTGGGAGTTTTGGCAGGCTTATAAATGCGGTAAATAATGATTACTGGCTGCCACTGGGGAAAGTTAATAATAAGCGTAACTTTATAGCCATAGATAATCTTGTTGACTTTATAATTACTTGTACTGAGCATCCTCTAGCTGCCAATAAAATATTTTTAGTCAGTGATGGGCAAGATGTTTCTACTACTGAACTGCTCAAAATGATGGAAATGTATTCTGGCAAGAAATCATCTAAGTTATTGCCATTGCCTATAAGTTGGCTCAGGTTTGCAGGTAAGATTACTAGAAGAGATGCGGTTATAAGAAGTCTGTGTGATGATTTGCAAGTTGATATCACATACACAAAAGAAACCTTAGGCTGGCAACCATTGATATCAATGGAAGAGGGCATTAGGCGTTGTTTCATAAGGGGTTGACATGTTAATTCGTTTTTTCGATTTTTTTGCCGCTTTATGTGGTTTGTTGTTGCTGTTACCTGTCTTACTTATAGTTACTGTAGTTGGTTTCTTTGATACGGGTTCTCCAATTTTTATTCAAACTCGTGTTGGTAAAAATAAAAAAGCATTTCGTCTTATTAAGTTTCGCACTATGTCTGTTGATACTAAATCTGTAGCCAGTCATTTGGCCAGTTCTACATCTATAACCAAATTTGGACGTTTTTTAAGAAAAACAAAGATTGATGAGTTACCACAATTAATAAATGTGTTGAAGGGGGAGATGAGTTTAGTTGGACCTCGACCTAATTTGTTTAATCAAGATGAGTTGATTGCTGAACGTGATGCCCTTGGGATATATAATGTATTACCTGGTATTACTGGGTTGGCACAAGTGAAAAATATAGATATGTCTACTCCTAAGTTGTTGGCAAAAACTGATCGCCAAATGATAGATAGTTTAACTTTTACTAACTATGTTCGTTATATTGCTATGACTGCTACTGGTAGTGGTAAAGGAGATGCGGTGAAAAAAAAATAACTATATGATTCTATGAGGTTATTTTCATGTATATCAGTAGTGAAACAGTATTTCATCGTTATTTTTACCATGGGGTGTAATAATGTTGGCATCATTTTTTGGCATTCCACGCTTATATAAGCGAGTCATCAGTGTGCTTGCTGATACGGTCTTGCTATCGCTGGCTTTTTGGGGAGGGTTTTGGGTTAGGCTGGATGATGCTATACCCATTAAAAGTGTTCTACACTGGCAGGCGCTGGCATTATTAGTACCAATAACAATCTTCATTTTTATGCGGTTAGGATTATATCGAGCTGTTCTGCGTTACGTTGGTTTTAAAGTACTTTGGACAGTTGTACTAGGTGTCTTCATTTCGACGATGCTATTAGTCATGCTTGGTTTCTTCTTCACAGTTTCTCTTCCAAGAACTGTTCCTATAATCTACTTTGCGTTTGCAATCTTGCTTATAGGTGGGACCAGACTATTTTTCAGAATGTTGATCAACCGTGGAAATAAATCTCGTACGCCTGTAATTATATATGGCGCCGGATCCTCTGGTCGTCAGCTGCAACAGGCCTTGAGCCAAGGGCAAGAATTTTTTACTGTGGCATTTGTTGATGACTCTAAAAGTTTGGCAAAGACGACTATTCAGGGAATAAATGTATATTCCCCGAATCTGATTTCATATTTGATTGAGCGATTTGATATCAAAAAAGTGTTACTGGCAATCCCTAGTGCTTCTCGTTCGGTACGCCAAGAGGTCATTCGGCGTTTAGAGCATTTTCCTTGTGAGGTTCTGTCCATTCCTGGCATGGCTGATCTTGTTGATGGAAAAGCTCTTATTGATGAATTGAAGGACGTTTCTATAGAAGACTTATTAGGACGGGATCCAGTCGCTCCAATTCCAGAACTGATGAATGCAAACATAACTGGAAAACGTGTCATGGTGACCGGAGCTGGTGGGTCTATTGGTTCTGAGTTATGTCGTCAGATTATTTGCTGTAAACCCAGTAAGCTCGTTCTTTTTGAGTTATCAGAGTATGCTCTGTATGCAATCGATAAAGAGCTAAACGAAATTTGTCAAGATGAAGGTATTGAATTAGAAATAGTTCCTCTCTTGGGGTCTGTACAGCGACAGAACCGATTGGTCACTATTATGAATAATTTTCAGATTCAGACTGTTTACCATGCTGCTGCTTACAAACATGTCCCGTTGGTGGAGTACAATGTTGTCGAAGGGGTTCGGAATAATATTTTTGGCACGCTTTATAGCGCTCAGGCCGCTATCGCTGCTGGAGTAGAGACTTTTGTTCTCATCTCTACTGATAAAGCAGTTCGTCCCACAAATACTATGGGGGCGACTAAGCGCTTAGCTGAGTTAGCATTACAAGCATTGGCTTCAGCACAAAGCAAAACTCGCTTTTGTATGGTTCGATTTGGAAATGTTTTAGGTTCCTCAGGGTCTGTTGTGCCTCTTTTTAGGAGGCAGATTAGAACTGGTGGGCCTATTACGGTGACTCACCCTGATATTATTCGTTATTTTATGACTATTCCTGAGGCTGCGCAGCTGGTTATCCAAGCGGGGGCAATGGGATGTGGCGGAGATGTATTTGTACTTGACATGGGTCAGCCTGTTAAAATAATTGAGCTGGCGCATAGAATGATACGTCTAAGTGGTCTCTCTTTAAAAAATGAAAAGAATCCTGCTGGAGATATAGAGGTTAAAATTACAGGGCTTCGTCCTGGTGAGAAATTGTACGAGGAACTTCTCATCGGTGACAACGTATCTGGCACACATCATCCAAGAATAATGAAGGCGAATGAAAGTATGCTGCCTTGGACCGAGCTGAGAGTGCTGTTGACAAAAATTGATACTGCTTGTCATGAATTCGATCATGAGCAACTCCGATATTTGTTGTTGGAGGCGCCAGCTGCATTTACACCAACCGATGGTATTTGTGATTTGGTATGGAAAGCGAGAACTGAGTTGGGAACTAATGCAGCTTCACCAACTCTGACAGAAATTGAATTCTTAAACACTGAAATCCATCGTTCCATTCATTGAACTATAAGTATTTAATAAAACACATATACAATGAATCATCATTCATTAATACTGTTGTTGGGGGGCGCAGGGCAACTTGGGTTGAGTCTTTTCCAGTTGGCAGGAGAAGAATACATTTTGTTGCCCAAGCGAACGGATGTAGAGCTGCTTTACCCTGATCGATTAGCTCACTTGGTAACAAGATTACGGCCTGCAGTTGTTATTAACGCAGCCGCTTATACATCTGTGGAACAGGCCGAAATTGAATCTGAATTGGCGTATAAAATCAACACAGAATCTGTAGATATATTGGCCAAGGCGGCTAAAAATGTCGGGGCTTTGTTGGTTCACTTTTCTACAGATTATGTATTTGATGGCAGTGGTCATAAGCCATGGTGTGAGAATGATAAGCCTGCTCCTTTGAACGTCTATGGTTTGAGCAAATGGCAAGGTGAACAAGCCATTATAGCAAGTGGATGCCGGCGATTGATATTGCGCACAAGTTGGTTGCACAGTCCTTATAGATCAAACTTTCTTAAAACGATGTTGAACTTGGCTCCGAGCCATTCGTCCCTTCAAATAGTTTGTGATCAAATCGGTGCTCCTACATCGGCTCGGATGTTGGCTGAAGCTACCTTTAGTGCAATCAGTCAGACGCTGGCTAATCCATTACTTGAGGGAACTTATCACGTCGTCGCGAGTGGACACGTCAGCTGGTATGAATATGCTACATTAATTTTTCAGGAGGCTTTCCATTCCGGTATGCTAAGTTGTAGACCCTCGATTGTTCCTGTAGCAAGTAGGTATTATGAGAGTAAGGTACGAAGGCCATTGAACTCGAGACTAGATAATAAGTTGTTTAGTGACACTTTTGGATTTAATTTCTCTCCTTGGGAGGAGGGAGTAGTGGAAACTATTCGACAGCTTTCTATTAATAAATCAGCGTAATCCTATCAAGGCACAGTTGGATGACATTCGAATCATTATGTATTCCTGATGTAATACTCATTTATCATGCGATCCACAAGGATGAGCGTGGCCAGTTGATGGAGCTATTTCGTCAACGTGAGTTTATGAAGTATTGTGGTGATTATACATTCGTACAGGATAATATCAGTCACTCTCGGCAAGGAACATTACGTGGTCTGCATTATCAGATAGCGCAGCCACAGGGCAAGCTTGTTCAAGTTATCTCTGGTTCGGTTTTCGATGTGGTCGTTGATTTGCGCAAAGAAAGCAGAACCTATGGAGCATGGGCTGGACAACACCTAGGTAGTGACAAGCCAATGTCGCTTTGGGTTCCTCCGGGATTTGCCCATGGTTTCTATGTGCAGAGCGAACAGGCTGTAGTGCTCTACAAATGTACCGACTATTACAGTCCAGATAATGAACGAATTCTAAATTGGGCTGACCCTGTGCTGAATATTGACTGGCCTATCATGAAAAATTCTCCATTGTTCATATCTGAGAAAGATCGCCAAGCACCTTTTATTAATTCACTTAACTGATTAGGAAGAAAATGTCGCCATGACTAATAAAGAAATTACCAACCAGTCCGAGATGCCTATTCCACATAGCTGGAAGCCCACCTCTGACGACTTTGATTTACATGAGCTATTGTTGCTATTGTGGCAGCAGAAAATGATTGTAATACTGATGGTCGGCGTATTTTTCCTCGCAGGACTATGTTACGCTTTTTTTGCTCCTCAAGTCTGGATTAGTCAGGCGGAAATAAAGCAGCCGACCCTTAAAGAGATCGAATCTCTTGAGCTGAAAATTGCCCAGCTAGCGGGGGCTCAGATACCTACAACAGCCTTTGCTATTTTTGATAAAAAATCTCTTTACAATGATTTTTTGAACAGTTTTAACAGCTTTAATAATAAGCGCCGGTTTTTGACCGACGAAGGGTATTTGGATGCCGAAGCAACACGGTTGGGTATCACTGATGAGCGCACGAAGCGTTTACTATTGGCGAAAATGGCTGATGGTATTAATGCTAGATTGTCAGATAAGTTGAGCGACAACACAACGTTATCCTTTTCGGCTAGCACGGCAGCAGAGGCTGAGCAGCGCCTCGAAAAATACATCGATTTTATTCAGCAGCAGGAATTAGCCGTAAAAAATCAGGAGCTGGATACTATTTGGAGGAACCAGCTAAAAATGTTAGATACCCAGTTCGAGAGTGTGAAGAACGATACGTTGATGCAGTTGCAGGATGATTTATTGAGAACTGAATACAGCCTGCGTATCACCAAGGCTGCGGGAATCGAAGAACCTGTTCAGAACTTGCAAGATCAAGGTAGCTTGCCCATTGATCTCGGGGCAAAGGCTTTAGCAGAGAAGCTCAAGGTACTTAAGGAGATCAAGAACCCCGAGTTCATGAACCCGACCCTCGGTAATCTGCGCTTGCAACGGAACTCTCTTAAGGTACTTAGGCTTGGCGAGCAGCCATTTCAATCTTTCTCCTACCTCTCTTCCCCAAGCGAGCCTTTGAGCCGTGACAAACCCAAGCGTCCTCTGGTAGTCGTGCTGGCCACCTTGCTTGGCGGTATGCTGGGGATCGGCATCGTACTGGCTCGGCATGCTTTTCGCCGGCCAGAACAGGTATGATGACAAAATGAAATAAGAAACGGGGGGCTATGGCCCCCCTTTTTTTGATGTTTGCATCAGCGCCACTGACGTATGAACATTGCTCAACAACATAAAGGGGATCAAGGAAGATGACCAATACGGGTCTCTTTGCTGCCGTCAGCGCGCTGTACTGGTTGCTGGGCATGCATTTTTTCATGCACAACCCCGGTGGGGCCGGGCTCTATCTGCCGTTCAACGCCTGGGGCTGGATCTTCGCCAGTCTGGTCATCGGATTGGGGCTGTGGCGGGTGACTTTGCAGCAGCGGCTAGTGTTCTCCTCGTTGCAGGGCTGGCTCTGGCTCGGGGGATTGTTGCTGCTGCTGCCCATGGCCTATCCCGGCTTTGAACTGAAAGACTATGCCATTCCCCGTTTGCTAGGGCTGTTCGCCGGTCTGCTGTTTCTGTTCTGTCTCTATCAATGGCAACTGGCGCGGGCATCCCGTGACCGACTGCTCTATCTGCTGCTGGGGGCGGTGGCCATCGAGGCGCTGCTGGGCCTGGTGCAGTACTACCTGCTGGTGCCGGGCAACTGGATCGGCTATGACACCCACGTCAACCGCCCCTACGGTATCTTTCAACAACCCAATGTGATGGCCAGTTTCATGGCGACCGGGCTTGCGCTGGCCAGCTGGCTGGAGCTGCGTGGCAATCCCCATGTCTGGCTGCGTGGGTTGCGCTACGGGGTGATCCTGGCTGCCAGCCTGCTGTTGGTGGTGCTGCAATCCCGGGTGGGGCAGTTGGGTGGCTTGCTGGCGCTGCTCCTGCTGGTGACCGAGCTGCGTCGGCATCGTCTGCTGGCCAGGGTGCTGGTGCTGGTCGCGCTCGGCATCTTGCTGGGGGTTGCCTCCCAATACTGGATTGACGGCCTCAGGCGTGGGCTGGAGGCCTATCAATCCGGCGGCATGCGCTCCATCTACTGGCCCTATGCCGCCAAGCTGATTGGCCAGTCTCCCTGGGTGGGCTGGGGCTACGGCAGCTTTGAAACCACCTTCCTCCATCACTACATGGCCGACAAGGCGCTGAACCCGGCCATGGTGCAGATCGAATACAACCTCGATCACCCCCACAACGAGTTCCTCTACTGGGCGGTAGAGGGGGGGATAGCCCCCATGCTGGGTATGCTGCTGATGGGCGCTGCCCTGCTGTGGCGGGCGAGCCGGGCCGGCTGGCGCAAGGGCACAGCCCTGCTGGCACTGGTGACTCCGATCCTGCTGCACACCCAGACCGAATACCCGCTTTACCACGCCATCGCGCTCTGGTGGGCCTTGCTGATGTTGGTGTACGTGCTGGACGCGGAAGTGGAGGAGGAGCTGCTTGAGGCAGGACGAGCCAGCTGGCGCGAGCATGTCTACCGCCCCTGGCTGTTGTTGCGTTTTACCGCCATTGCCATCCCCCTGTTGGTGGTGCCCTTCATGCTGACGGCGCTGCACACCGCCTGGGTGGTGACCAAGTACGAGCGCGGCGGCTACAAGGAGCCGACCCTGCTGCTCGATGTCATCAATCCCATGGCCTGGTTGACCCGGGTGGAGTTTGACGTCAATTCGGTGCGGCTGACGGTGGGCCTCCAGAGCAACAACAAGGCGGAGCTGGAGGCCTATCTAGAGTGGGGGCAAGCCTTCGTGCGCCACACGCCGAGGGCCAATATCTACGCCAACATGGTGATCGCGCTGGATGCGCTGGGACGCAAAGAGGAGGCACGGGCCCTGCGCAGCGAAGCGCTGGCACTCTATCCGGCAGATCCCTTGCTGACCGGCACGGCCGCTAAATCCGTGGCCACGGCGCTGGAGCGCAAACCCTCCTCCTGACGGTGGCGGGGCGGTTGCGCGATGTTTCATCAACTGCCCCATCGCCTCGCAAAAATGGTGGCCACTGCTGGACGGCAGGGGCGCCATGGCTAAGATAGTGGCCTCAACGTCTTGCTTAGTAGGGAGTATGAAATGGAGTTAGTGCTTGGCCCGTTGGAGGCCCGCGTGATCGGCTGTCTGATCGAAAAAGAGATCTGCACCCCGGATCAATACCCCCTCTCTCTCAATGCGCTGGTCAACGCCTGCAACCAGAAGAGCAACCGCGAGCCGGTGCTCGAGCTGTCCGAGCTCGACATCCGGGCCGTGGTGGATGAGCTGATCCGCAAGCGGCTGGTGGTCAATACCGCCGGCTTCAACGCCCGGGTTCCCCGTTATCAACACCGCTTCTGCAACACCGAGTTCGGCGAGCTGAAGTTCACCGCCCAGGAGCTCGGCATTATCTGCGAGCTGCTGCTGCGCGGCCCGCAGACGCCGGGTGAACTGCGCTCACGCACCAACCGGCTGTGCAGCTTCGATGACGTGACCGAGGTGGATGCGGTGCTGGCAACCCTCATCGAGCGTGGCCCCTATGTGGTCAAGCTGCCGCGCGAGCCGGGCAAGCGGGAGTCCCGTTACGCCCACCTGTTCAGCGGCGAGGTGGATCTGCAGGCGCTGGCCGAGGCGGCCCCCGTCGGCAACTATGCATCGCCGGCGGCGGACAGGCTGAGTGCGCTGGAAGAGGAGGTCGAGAGCCTCAAGGCGCAGCTGCAGGCGCTGGCCGAGCGTCTGGCCCGGCTGGAAGGCTGACGCCAGAACAGGATCTTTTCCAAGAGGCGCTACGGCGCCTTTTTTTATGGCCGAGTTTCCCCGTCAGGGCTGCGGGGGCGGCAATGACGGGTTGTCTGCGTCCCGTCGTCATGGTCGGCCCGACCAGCAGGCGCCAGCTTTTTTGCGTTATTTCGCGCTTAAGGGTCGAGCCGCAGTCGCTTTCCCGTTAAAATTCCGCTTTTGCACCGGCCCGTGAGTCTCGATGTCTGCGTCCACTCTCTCTTCAGATTGTTATGCCCTGCTTGGCGAGCTGCAGTTGCAGCGCACCGCCAGTACCCGCTATTTGCAAGAACAACTGCCATCTGGACAGGCCCTGCCGGATCGGCTCGGTCAGTTGCAGCAGCAGGGGCTGGTTCGCCAGCGCGGGGAGCAGCAGTGGAGCCTGACGGCGGAGGGGACGCTGGCACTCATCCTGGCGGTGCGCCGCGGCGACTGCCCCATGCCGAACTGGGCACGGGTGCCGTCGGTCACCGGTCAGGAGATGGCCCAGGCGCTGGTGCGCGAGCTCTGTCTGGGAGAGGCCGGGCAAGTACCCGCTTACTATCTGGCGGCCGACCTGCTGAGTCTGCTCGATCTGCCCGACGCCCAGCTGCTGCTGGCCGGCTCGAGCCCGCAGTGGCAGCGGTTGCTGATGCAGCACTTTGCCCTGCAGACCCTGCTCGATGCCGAGCCCCACCCGCAGTGGCCGCTCACCCCGCTTGCCCAGCACTGTGCGCCCGAGCTGTCCGGTCTGACCGAGGGCTTTTCCGCCGAGTGGCAATGGCTCTGCGGCGAGCCGAGCGGGGAAGCGACCACTCACTGGCCCGCCCTGCAGCAGTTGGCGGAGCAGGAAGACGAGCAGCCGCTGGCCGAGCGCCTGCTGGCTGCGCTGGGTGCCTGGCAGGCGTCAGCGGACGCGACGGGCGCGGGTCAGTGGCCTGCCACCTTCAGTGCCCTGCTCTGGCTGGGCTGGTTGCAGCAGGCGGATCCCGTGCTGGCCAGCGAGCAGCGCAAGAAGTGGCTGCGCACTTTGGCCAATCAGTTCCCCCTGCTGGCCGATCTGCTGGGACAGTGGGCAGGGGAGCGCCACGGCCAGGCGGTCGGGCTGTTCGACACCCTGCAACTGCCGCTGGAGGAGCTCCATTGGGGTTACCTCTGGCTCGATCTCTGTGCGCTGGCCCGGCACGGCGAGCAGAGTCCCCAGGTGGCCATCCTGCACAAGTGGGATCTCTCCCACGTGCTGGAGGCCGCGCCCCGTCACCGCTTGATGGCCTTCTGCCAGGATCTGCTGCGCCTGCTGCTGGGGCAGGGGGCAGAACGCGCCCCGCTGCAGCAGCTGCGGGCCGCCGGGCCGGATGAGCAGGGGAGTGCGTCTGAGGATGAGGAGAAGGCTCCCGCCTCGGCCAGCTGGCTCAACTGGCTGCAGGGACTGGGCCGCTCCAGCGGCGTGCGCAAACCGCAGGAGCGGCTGGTCTGGCTGCTTCACGCCGAAGGGCCTGAGCTCGAGTGCAAGATCCAGAAACAGAGCACCAAGGGGGAGTGGACCGCCGGTCGCCGGGTCGATCCCGCCCTGCTCTCCACCCAGTACGCCGCCCTGCTCGATGAAGAGGATTGGGCGCTGGTGCGTACCCTGCCGCGCAACATGGGGCGGCTGCCGCGCGAGGTGTGGGCGCCGCTGGCCAACCACTCCCGTTTGTTCAATGCCAGAGGGCAGAAGCTGCAGCTCGCCATCACGGCGCCACTGCTGCAGATCGTGGCCACCGAGCAGGGCATGGGGGCCGTGTTGAGCCCGGCTGCAGCCGCACGAGGGGCGCACATACTGCCGCTTGCGCAGGATCTGTGGCAGCTCATCCTCACCCCCCAGGCTCTGCAGGATCGCCTGCCGGCGCTGGAGGCCATTCCCGACCTGCCGGCCGAGGGGCTGGCGGAGTTGCAACGCACCCTGGATGCCATCCCGGATCTGCCCTGGCACAGCCAGGTGGCGGGGCTGCACGGCAATGCCGAGCTGACGCCCTGGCCCGGAGTGGCCTCGGTGCAGCTCGACTGGCAGGATGGCCAGCTGGCGGTCAGGCTGGTGACCCGCTTCGAGGAGCTGCCGCCGCTGCCCCTTGGCAAGGGGGAGGCCATCGTGCGCCAGGGGATCAAGGATTATCACTATTGGCAGCGGGATCTGGCGGCCGAGCGGGGCGAGGCCCAGCTGCTGCGCAACCAGCTGCCCATCGAGCTGCCCGGCAGCGAATGGCGGCTCGAGGGGGAGCAGGCACTGGCGCTGGTCAACGCCTTGCCTGAGCTGGTGGATGCCGGCGTGGTCATTCACTGGCATCAGGACAGCGCGCGTTTGAAGAGCCTCGATGAGGCGGCGCTGAGCCTGCGCATCGAGCGGCGTCAGGACTGGTTCCAGGTGGAGGGGGCCCTCTCCCTCGATGAACACCAGATCCTCGATTTGCGCCTGATCCTGCGCCAGCTGACGCCGGGCCAGCGCACCGTCCAGCTCGACGAGAAGACCAGCCTGATGCTGAGCGACAAGCTGGTGGAGCGGCTCACCATGCTGGGGGCCATGCTGGATGACGAGCAGCGCATCAACAACAAGCTGGCCTATCCGCTCACCCGGCTGCTCTCCGTCATCACCACCGAGGGGGATGCCGCCTGGCAGAACCTCCAGCAGGAGTGGCAACAGGAGGTGGCGTGCCCGGACGAGTTGATGGGGCCGCTGCGGGACTATCAGAAAGAGGGGGTGCGCTGGCTGGCGACCCTGGCCCATCACGGTTTCGGTGCCTGTCTGGCCGATGACATGGGGCTGGGCAAGACATTGCAGGCCCTCATCGTGCTGCGCATGCGCCAGCATCTTGGGCCGGCCCTGGTGGTGGTACCCAAGTCAGTGGTCACCAACTGGCAGGAGGAGGTGGCCCGCTTCGCCCCCGAGCTGGAGGTGGTGGTGTTCGACAATCCCGCCGAGCGGGAGGGGATGGTGCGCGAGGCCAGGGCGGGGCAGATCATCCTGCTCAACTACGGTATGCTCGGCAGCCTGGCGGAGGCGCTCAAGTCGCGGCGTTGGTCCAGCATGGTGCTGGATGAGGCCCAGCAGATCAAGAACGCCGGTACCCAGCGGGCCAAGCTGCTGTTCCAGCTCGACGGGGATTTTCGGCTCGCCCTCTCCGGCACCCCCATCGAGAACCATCTGGGGGAGCTGTGGAGTCTCTTCACCTTCATCAACCCGGGGCTGCTCGGCAGCCTCGGCGAGTTCAAGCGCCGCTTTGGCAAGGCGGTCAAGGATCCCCAGCACATGGCGCTGCTGCGGGCGGTGATCAGCCCCTTCATCCTGCGCCGGCTCAAGCACCAGGTGCTGACCGAGCTGCCGGACAAGACCGAGATCATCCACCACATCAGCCTCTCCCCGGCGGAGCGCCAGCTCTACGAGGCGACCCGGCGCGAAGTGGTGCAGCAGGTGCAAAGTGCCGATGGTCGCGCCCTGATGCACGTGCTGAGCGGCCTGACCCGGCTGCGCCGGCTCTGCTGCTCGCCCCAGCTGGTGATGCCGGAGTGGGCAGAGGCCAGCAGCAAGCTGGACGAGGCGATGGCGCTGCTGGAGGAGGCCATCGACGGTGGTCATCGGGTGCTGGTGTTCAGCCAGTTCGTCGATCTGCTGAGCCTGCTGCGCACCCGCATCGAGCAGCGGCAGTGGGATTATTGCTATCTGGATGGTGGCTGCTCGGCCAAGGCGCGGCAGGATTCCATCCTGCGCTTTCGCCACGAAGCGGTGCCGCTGTTTCTCATCAGCCTCAAGGCGGGGGGCACTGGGCTCAACCTGACCCAGGCCGATACCGTGCTGCACCTGGACCCCTGGTGGAACCCGGCGGTGGAGGATCAGGCGAGCGACCGGGCCCACCGCATGGGGCAGACCCAGCCGGTGACCGTCTATCGCCTGGTGTGCGAGCAGACGGTGGAGGAGAAGATTGTCGCCCTGCACGATGAGAAGCGGGCGCTGGCCGATGGCCTGCTGAGCGGCCAGTCGGAAGTGCGCGGGCTGGATGTGGAGAGCCTGCGGGCCCTGCTGATGAGCTGACGAGGGGCTGACACGGCGCAAGAAACAAGGGGGAGCATCCTGTGATGCTCCCCCTTGTTGTTGGGTGATACGGGCGGTGAGCTGAGTGGGTTGTGCCTGGTGGGCAAGGCCCCCTTACCCCTGATAGAGGTAGAGGTGGAGTCGCTCTATGACGGGCTCGCCGCCAATCTTGCGATCCCGCCTGGCCTGGCGCAGCTTGGGCGGGTAGTGTCCCAGATGGGTGACGGCCGGCTGGCTGTCCGCGCAGAGCAACAGAGGTAGGCTTGCCTTGATCTGCTGCTTGCGGGGCTCCCGATCCAGCCAGAGCAGGTTGATCATGGGGTGGGTCTTGACCGGGCGGCGGATCCGAAGCTCTGCATCCGCCGGCAGGCGGCGGATATCGTAAACCTCCTGATCCACCATCTTGCTCCACTCCTCGTTGTCCGACAGCGCCGGGACATAGCGGCGGCTGCGCTCCAGCATCTCCAGCACCTGCTCGCGGCTGAGGCGGTTGATGCTCTGCTTGTCGGCCCAGGTAAAGCCCAGCGAATGCAGGTCACCCTCCAGCAGGGTCAGTTTGCGATAGACCTGCAGGGTGATGACCCCGGGCAGCGCCCTGTGTACCAGCTCGAACTTCTCGTCCCGGCTGCCCGCCTGCTGTACCAGGGCCTTGAAGGTGAGCTTGCACTCATTGATCTCGTCGATCAGCGGTCGCAGCAGCGGGGCGCTGGCGGCGGGCAAGCGCAGCCAGCCCGGCAGGCGATGGGTGGCCTTGGTGGAGCAGCCGGCGCGGGCACTGTGATCCCGATAGGCGGCCAGGGTGGCGGCCAGCGCCTCTTCACCATCGAGGTAGCCCACCGTGATGGTGTCGATGGGCTCGTGCTCCTCTCCCTGCGCGACGGCGGGCAGGGGATAGACGTGGGCTTCCAGCAGCTCCAGCTGCGTCAATTGATCCGCCAGCCTGGCCAGCGCCTCTTCGAGCCGCTCCATCTGTTGGCGCAAGGCGGCGGTGGGGGTGAATGTCTCCATCGGCATATCCTGTGTCGCCCTTGCCGGCCCATGGGGTGGGAAACGGCAAGGCGGTAAAGGTACTGTATAAATAACCATATCAGCCCTGTGTATGCGTGCCAAGTGGGAGCAAGAGGCGGGCAAGGCGATGGGTCACTGGAAGGTAACTGTGGTGTATCAACGTGTTAATTGAAGATCAATGAAAGATCTCTTCATTAACAACTGAATGTAAACAGCCGGTTGACCCTGCTTTTTGCCAAGGACGGGAGTGCATAGCCAGCAGAGGAAACTGCATAGTTAGAAGGGAGCCATGCAGGAGAATATGCTGCAGCCTTTCATCAGGCCCAGAAAAGGTTTGTTAGTCTTTTATAATCAGTATCTTATGATTGTCTCGCCGCGGACATCAACCATTAGTTTTACTAATGTCTGCTATCAAAATTCGTCAATTGAGTCGGCCATACCCCCTGACTAAGCTTTGCGCAACAAATTTGCACCCGCGCAGACACCCTACAGAGGAGCCATATCATGGCCAACATGACTTATACCGCCGCCGGTTACCAGCATTCCAGCCAACTGAATCTGGTTGCTCGCGTCAAAATGACCGTACTGACCTGGCTGGAACGCAGCCGCAGCCGTCGCCAGCTCTCCGAGCTGCCCGAATACCTGCTCAAGGACATCGGTCTGAACGAAGCCGATCGTTATCAAGAGACCACCAAGCCGTTCTGGCGTGGTTGATCTGCCGGGCAAGGATGCCTCGTTTTTTTGCTGATCCACGGTCGCAAACCGCCACCGTCACGGGTTGATGGATTGCCCTGTTCATCAGCTGCTTCACGCTGATCGCTTTACCCCATTTCTTTCCTCGCGGCTCTGTGCCAATTTCTCTCTGTTCCCCACGCCCCGATCCTGCTCCCGCTCAAACTTGTAACATTACTGTTTGAATTTGTTTAAAAATTGATTTTAAGCCGAAGCGCCTTGCGTATAATCCGCCCATAGCGTTCCTGACAAAAGGGTGAGATGGATGATTCCCCAGCATGACTTTTTGGCCCTGACCCGCCGCCACGAGTGGCAGCTTGAGCCGTTCTCATTTGATCTGCCGGATGGTGCTCGCGCGAGTGTGTGGGATACGGGGGTGCTCTGCCTGGAGCCTGCCAGCGGTGCCGGCGACCTGCCGGGTGGGCGCAAGGATATCGTGCTCTCCTGCGGCGTCCACGGCAACGAAACCGCGCCCATCGAGATCTGCAACCAGCTGCTGACTCGCCTGCTCTGCGGTGAGCTCAAGGCCCGCCATCGGGTACTGTTCCTGTTCGGCAACCCGGCAGCCATGAACCTGGGTGTGCGGGAAGTGGAGGAGAACATGAACCGGCTCTTCTCCGGCGCCCACAGCAAGGGGGAGGGGCTGTGCAACCAGGAGCGGATCCGCGCCATGCGCCTCGAGCAGTATGTGAGCCGCTTCTTTGCCGACGCGGCCAGGCCTCGCTACCACTACGATCTGCACACCGCCATTCGCGGCTCGCGCCACGAGAAGTTTGCCGTCTACCCCTTCCCCCACGAGCGGCCTCACTGCAAGGAGCAGGTACAGTTTCTCGGTGCCTGCGGCGTGCGCACCATTCTGCTCTCCAGCGGCCCCACCACCACCTTCAGCTATTACAGCTCCCATCACCATGGCGCTCACGCCTTCACGGTGGAGCTGGGCAAGGTGCGCCCGTTCGGCGAGAACGACATGACCCGTTTCATCGAAACCCGGCAGGCGCTGCAGGATCTGGTGACCCGGGATGAGGTGGAGCTGGAGCCCTGGCGAGCGGATGACTTCACCATCTTTGCCATCGATCGGGTGATCAACAAACGCTCGGAGCAGTTTCGTTTCCTGTTTGCCAGCGATGTGGACAATTTCACCGAATTTCCCCAGGGTTTCGTGCTGGCCGAGGATGGCGAACTGCGCTACACGGTAGAGAAACCGCGGGAGGCGGTGGTGTTCCCCAACGCCAACGTGGCCATCGGCCAGCGCACCGTGTTGCTGGTGGTGCCGACCCGGCTGTGGGAGTAACCCGGCGCGACCCCTGATGACAATCTCAGGCTGCCGCCGGCCTTGCCGGCCGTGCAGCTCGGAGCGGGAGCCCCTGATGCTCCCGTCCCGCCCTGACAGGGAGCCCGATGCGGCTCCCTGTTTCGTTTTCTTTCAGCCGAAAAATCCAGCTTCTTTCTGAAATTAAAGAAGTTTCTACTGGTCTTACCTGGCTAAATCTCATTGCCCTTTGGTTAACAATCTATTTACATTCAAGGGGTCACCTCATGGTGGTGACGTTGACAACGGCAAGGAGCCAGTTATGACCCATGTCGACATCCCTTTCCTTCGTTACCTCGATGAGGAAGGGCGCCCGGTCGCCACACTACCGACCTGGCTGGACAAGGCGATGCTGCACACCTTCTACCGAAACATGGTGATGGTGCGCAGTTATGACAAGAAAGCGATCGCGCTGCAGCGAACCGGCAAACTCGGCACGTTTCCCTCCCATCTGGGAGCCGAAGCGGTCGGGATAGGCGTCGGGCTCGCCATGCAGCCGCAGGATGTCTACGTGCCCTACTACCGGGACATGCCCACCCTCTATGTGCGGGGCGTGCCCATGGAGAAAAACCTGCAGTACTGGGGCGGGGACGAGCGCGGCAGCGTCTTTTACAAGGCCGACGGTGAACTCTCCGAGGACCTGCCCATCTGCGTGCCCATCGCCACCCAGATCACCCATGCCGCCGGCATCGCCGCGGCCTTCAAACTGCGCAATCAACCCAGGGTCGCCGTGGTGACCATCGGCGATGGTGGCACCTCCAAGGGTGACTTCCTGGAGGGGCTCAACTGTGCCGGCGTCTGGCACCTGCCCATGGTGATGATCATCAACAACAACCAGTGGGCCATCTCGGTGCCGCGCAAGCTGCAGTCGAGCGCCCCCACCCTGGCCCAGAAGGGGATAGGGGCCGGCGTGCGCAGCATCCAGGTGGACGGCAACGACGTGGTCGCCGTTTATGAGGCCACCCGCAGCGCCGTCGAACGCGCCCGCAGCGGCAAGGGGCCGACCCTGATCGAAGCGGTCAGCTATCGGCTGGGGGATCACACCACGGCCGACGATGCGACCCGCTATCGTGAAGCGGCCGAGGTGGAAGCAGCCTGGGCCAAGGAGCCGGTCAAGCGGCTGCGTCAGTTCATGTTTGAACAAGGCTGGTGGGACGAGCAGCAGGAGCAGGCACTGCTGGCCGAGGCGGCCCGCGAGGTCGAGCGCGCCGTGGCCGTCTATGAAGGAACGGCGGCGCAGGCCCCGGAAACCCTGCTCGACTATCAGTTTGCCGAGTTGCCGAAGGATTACCGCACGCAGCGCCAGCGCATCATCGCCAAGGGCATGCAGCAGCACAGCGGGGAGGAAGCATGAGTGATATGACGTTGCTCGAGGCCGTCAATCTGGCGTTGCATCACGAGATGGAGCGGGACCCGGATGTGGTGGTGCTCGGCGAGGATGTGGGGGTCAACGGCGGGGTGTTTCGCGCCACCGTGGGCCTGCGCGACAAGTTCGGCTTCAAGCGGGTGATCGACACGCCGCTGGCCGAGGGGCTGATCGCCGGGGTGGCGGTCGGCATGGCCACCCAGGGACTCAAACCCGTGGCCGAATTCCAGTTTCAGGGCTTTATCTTCCCGGGCATGGAGCAGATCATCTGCCAGGCGGCGCGGATGCGCAATCGCACCCGGGGCCGCATCACCTGCCCCATCGTCTACCGCTCCCCCTACGGCGCCGGCATTCACTCCCCCGAGCACCACAGCGAGAGCGTGGAAGCCCTGTTTGCCCACATTCCCGGGCTGCGAGTGGTGATCCCCTCCAGCCCGAAACGGGCCTATGGCCTGCTGCTGTCGGCTATCCGTGACCCGGATCCCGTGATGTTCTTCGAGCCCGATCGCATCTATCGCTCCATGAAGTCCGACGTGGTGGATGACGGCATCGGCCTGCCGCTGGATGTCTGCTTCACCCTGCGTCCCGGCCGTGACCTCACGGTTGTCGCCTGGGGGGCCTGCATCCAGGAGGTGATGCGGGCAGCGAACCTGCTGGCGGAGCAGGATATCCAGTGCGAGGTGCTGGATCTGGCCACCATCAAGCCGCTGGACATGGAGAGCATACTGGCATCGGTGCGCAAGACCGGCCGCCTGTTGGTGGTGCACGAGGCGTGCGGCAGCTTCGGAGTCGGCGCCGAAATCGTGGCACGGGTCACCGAGGAGGCGCTCACCTCCCTCAAGGCTCCGCCCAGACGGCTTACCGGGGTGGACGCCGCCGTCCCCTACTACCGCAACGAAGAGTATTACCTCATCACCGAGCAGGACATTGCCGATGCGGCTCATCAGCTGATGGAGAACCAGTGGCTATGAAATTTTTCAAATTACCGGATCTGGGTGAAGGCTTGGCCGAAGCCGAGATCGTCGAATGGAAGGTCAGCGCCGGCGATACCGTGAGTGTCGACCAGGTGTTGTTGTCGGTAGAGACGGCCAAGGCGCTGGTGGATGTTCCTTCACCGGTGGCTGGGGTCATCGCCAGGCTGTGCGGACAGGAGGGGGACATTCTGCACATAGGTGCGCCGCTGGTGGAGTTCGAAGGCGGCGAGGATGACGGCACCGTGGTCGGCAAGGTCAACGCTCATCAGCAGCATATCGAGGATCACTTCGTGGTGGGCGCCATCGCCCCCGGCGGCGCCCTGGTGCAGGCCATGCCGGCGGTGCGCCTGCTGGCCCAGAAACTGGGGCTCGACATCGAGCGGATCAAGGGCAGCGGCAGTGCCGGCATGGTGACCGAGCAGGACGTGCAGCAAGCGTTCGAAGCCCAGCAGAGCAGCGGCAACGAGTTCCTCAAGGGGTCGCGCCGGGCCATGGCCAAGGCGATGGAGCTCTCGCACCAGACGGTGGTGCCGGTCAGCATCACCGACGAGGTGGACTTGCGCCACTGGCGCCCCGATGAAGACGTTACTGTAAGGCTCATCAAGGCCATCGGGGTGGCTTGTCGGGCCGAGCCCTCCATGAATGCCTGGTTCGACGGCGACACTCTGTCAAGACGGCTGTTCAGGGAGGTCAACGTGGCCATTGCGGTGGATTCCAAACATGGGCTCTACGTGCCGGTAATGGAAAACGTGGCCGAGCGGGAAGGGGCCGATCTGCGCCAGGGGCTGGATCGCATGATCGCCGACGTGAAGGCGCGCGCCGTACCGCGCGAGATGCTGCAGGGGGCAACCATCACCCTCACCAACTTCGGCGCCATCGCGGGCCGCTATGCCAGCCCGATCGTGACGCCGCCCCAGGTGGCCATCATTGGCGCGGGCAAGTTGTTCGAGAAGGTGGTGTTCATCCATGGGGAGGCGCGCCCGGTCAGAGCGCTGCCACTGTCGATGACATTCGACCACAGAGCCTGTACCGGCGGCGAGGCGGCACGCTTCCTCAAAGCCCTGGTTCAGGCACTGGAAGCGGCTACGCTGTAACGTTTGTGCCCTGCCGTGGCAGGGCACAAATTGTTTGCGTAATCCCCAAAGCCACGTATAATCTCAACCAGCTTGAAAGGGCGATAGTTATGTCAATGAATATGATGTTTTACATCTTTTCCTGTTGTTCATAAGTTAATCCCGTTTTTTGAGCTTTATCCGCTGAAAAGCATAAGTAATTATTTTGAATACAGGTTTAAAGATATGTCTAACATGATCACCGGTACCGTTAAGTTTTTCAACGAAACCAAAGGTTTTGGCTTCATCCAGCAAGAAAACGGCCCGGACGTTTTCGTTCACTTCAGCGCCATCCAAGGTAACGGCTTCCGTACCCTGGCTGAAGGTCAGCGCGTACAGTTCTCCGTGACCCAAGGTCAAAAAGGCCCGCAGGCTGAGAACGTAACTGCTCTGTAATTCTTACAGAATTTAAGAAAGCCGTGGTGCCTTTGGGTTCCACGGCTTTTTGTTTATGGGCGTTTTTCACCGTCCGTCGGTGTGAGGCGTGACCTTCTACTTCTGCATGTTGTGCCGACTATGCTGCCATCCCTTCTGCTCGCCACCACACTGATTGCCTCCACCGATAAACAGGGGCCTAACCTCGTTGAGAAAGAGGCCATGGCCGTGTGCCAGCAGTTTGTGCAGGTGCGGGTGGGCGCTGGCAGGCTCCCGGACGAGATCAGGGCGCAGCCGTTGCCGAAACGGGCGGGGGAGTGGATGGTCGATGGCAAGATAAAAGGACCCGAAGGTCCTTTGCTGTTTGCCTGTCTGTTGCGTCAAGGGAAACGCTGGGAGCTGCTCAACTTTTCGCTGTGGGCTCCCAAGACGGTCAAAGCGGTTTGAGTGCCACCAGCAGGTGCTGCAGGTGTTCCACCATGGTCATGCCAAAGGGCGTCAGATAGCCGCCATCTTCCGCGCTGATGAGTCCCTGCTGGTGCAGGCGAACTGCCGCCTGGCAGAGTTCGTCGGACATGTCGCTGCGCAACTTGATCCCCAGGCTCATGTTGGCCGGATCAAAGCATGCCAGTATTTTCAAATCGTTTACAAACTCGCTGGAAACCTGGTCGATCCCGATCATGAATGCACTCCTTACGCTAAAGATGTATGCAAACTAGCACTCCCGGATCCACTTTAGTGGGCGCTGGCTCAAACTATTGGGCTTTCTCTCTCCCTGGCGTGCTCAAACGCTGCTTTTTTGGTCGTCATCTGGTGAATCAATTGAGAATTGTTTGAGTCCGGCTTTGCGGCGCCAAACATGATAGGATAGGGCTTCCTTTGTCTATCTGGCCGATATTGTCTGTCGGCCCCCGGTTCAAGGCGCATTCCATGGTCAAGATCACACTGGTATCCCTGCTGCACACCCTGGGTTCCCGTTTTCCCGTCTACCCGGCCTCTCTGCTGCTGCCGCTGCTTGAGCAACATCAGGGGGATCTCTGGCTACCCACCTGCAAGGGGGCTGATGTCGCCGCCCTGCGTCAGCATGGCAAGGGCGCAACCGCGCAGAGCCTGGCACCGCTGACGGCAGCCTGGTGCGACTTCGCGACCGGTGAAGAGGGGGCGACGCCTGAGCTGGACGCGCTGGCCAACTACGACAGCGAGATGATGGACAACCTGCAGATGTACTGGCACAGCCCGGCCAAGATCAACAGCCCGATCACCGACAACCTGTTCGAGCTGCGCCGCGAGGTGGTGGAAGAGGCTCATGGCGGCAAGCTGGCCGATGCCTGGGACAGCGCGCAGCAGGCTCGTCTTGCGCAGATCCTGGCGGGGGCTAGGGCCGGTCGGGATCAGCTCTGCTTCGTCGAAGTGGAGGCGGCCTACTGGCTGCGCCAGCGCCTTGGCGAGATGGCGGAGATCGACCTGGTGACTCCTGAGCTCGGGTGAACCGGCTCAAAAATCGGTGACCGATCTCTCATACTGGACAAGGCGCCGGCAAGATGTGAACATGGCGCCCTTTATTGCACAAGAGACTTGACCGATGAGCTATGAACTGAGCGACACCGAGCGCAATGCAGCGCTGCAACTGAACGCGGACTACCGCTTTGATCACTTCATCAGCAAGCTGGTCGAGCACGAAGAGCTGTTCGTTCTGACCGACGAGCACGGCGTCATGATGCTGACCACCGACGATGAAGACTGCATCCCGGTATGGCCGCACCCGGAGTACGCCAAGGCGTGGGCCGAAGGGGAGTGGGCCGACTGCAAGCCGCAGTCCATCACCCTCAAGGTATGGCTGGAGCGCTGGATTGACGGCATGGAGCAGGATGAGCTGTGCGTGGCCGTCTTCCCGACGCCGGATCAGGAAGGTATCGTGCTGGAGCCGGCCGACGTGGCCGACGCCATCGCCCAGAAGCAGGCCAAGCGCGGCTAAGCGCCTTCTGCCTCAGCGAGCAACCCAGGTTGCAAAGAAAGACCCCGCCACTGTGCGGGGTCTTTTTGTTGATGGCCTTGGCACACCCTGGCAGAGAAGCGGGTTGCCCTATTGCTGCTGATAGGTGGTGTCAACCAGGGTGACGGGCGGGAAGGGCTGGCCTGCCTTGATGGCGGCCCGGGTCTGCGCCTTGGTCTCTTCATCAATCCAGAACAGACCGCCGTAACTGTAGCCGCTGTTGCTGCCGTCCAGCGGCCAGTAGAGCAGTTCGCTCTTGGGCGTCGCCGGCAACTTGGGCAGTTTTATCCAGCGCCAGGCCCCTTCCCGGGTGTAGGGCACCTGATAGGCGGGCACGAAGCTGGCCAGTTCATAGAGTCGCTGCTGGATCTGGCGCGACAGCGCCGCCTTTTTGGCGAAGTCGAACTCCTTGTCGTACTGCTCCACCAGGGCTGTGATGGCGTCGTCATTTATGTTCATGATGTTGTTGGTCTGCGGCTTGTTGGCGTTGACCTTGTGGAAATATTCCCAGTAGGCGGGATAGCGGCTGGTGCTCCAGCCCATCCAGGCACTCTGGTGTTTCTTCTCCAGCATCGACTTGAAGCCGGCCGAGGCATCCATCAGGTTGAGCTCGAGGTTGAGCCCCGCCTTCTTGGCCTCTTCGCGCAGCAGGGTGAGGCGCTGGGCGTGCTCCGCCGTGGTGTAGGTGATGCTCAGGGTCAGCGGCTGGCCCTTGTCGTTTTGCAGGGTACCGTCGGGGCCTGGCTTGGTGAAACCGGCCTTGGCGAAGTACTGGCGTGCCAGCTCGGGGTCAAACGGGCGGGCCTTGAGCTCCGTGTTGGTGAACTCCCCCTGGCCTGAGCCGTAACTGTTGAGGCGTTGGTAATCCCCCCGCAGCAGGGTGGTGAGCATCTTGTCGAGGTTGAGGGCATGCTGGATGCCGAGCCGCACATTGAGGTCGCGCAGCAGCGGATCGGCAGTGTTGAGATAGAGCCCCATGGGGGACTGGGGGGTCTGGTTGTAGAACCAGAGTCGCTCGATATAACCCTGCTCGAACTCAGGCGTCCTGGTCTTGTCGTGCCACCAGTTGGGCATGACCAGCGGGAAGGTATCCAGCTCGCCGCGCAGGAAGTGCTGCCAGGCGATGTTCTGATCCCTGAGCACCTTGAGCTCGATCCGGTCCGGGTTGAAACGGTGCTGGAAGTAGCGCTCGTCATTGCCCCACCAATCCTTGACCCGCTCGAAGGTGACCGACTTGCCCTTCTTCACCTCGCCAAGCTGGTAGGGGCCGGTCACTGGCAGCACCTTCCAGTTGTACTCCTTGACCCAGTCGGCGGTGATCTTGATGGCGTGGCTGGGGGCCGGGGTGAAGGGGAGGGATTCCAGCAGATCCTGGCGACTCTTGGCACTGCCGCTGGAGATGGCCAGGGTGTGGTCGTCAAACTTGGTGACGTCGCTTATCTGGGTGCTGTAGTAGTTGTTGTACCAGGGGTCGTTGATCTCCTTGCTGCGCAGCAGCTTGAGGGTGAACAGCCAGTCATCGGCGGTGACCGGTTGGCCATCAGACCAGCGCGCCTTGGGGTTGATGCGCAGATAGAGGGTCTTGTGGTCGGGCCCAAAGGCCCATTCGTTGGCCAGCATGGGCATGGGATTGCCGGTGACGGGGTGGGTACTCAAGAGCGGCAGGTTGGTCTCCCGCACATAGCCGGCGAAGCCGCCGTTGGAGTCCGGACCGTACACCCGCAGGGTCAGCGGAAAACTGGTCATGAAGCCGCGAAAGGTGCCGCCCCGCTTGGCGGCCGGATCCGCGAACACCGGATCCATGTTGTTGCTCTCCCACTTGAGGTCAGCCGGCAGGGTGGCGCTCCAGCCGTAGTGGCTCAGGCAGAGGGTCAGGGTGATGGCACTGGTGCGCAGAAGGCGCGGGATGATCCGGGGGCCGGCGGTGACTGTCGATGGCATGTCCTTGCTCTCCTGATGGCTGCGTCCTGCAGGCCATGTGTTGATGACGCGAGCCCCGTTGGGGGCTGGCTCATCATGAAAAGTTTCTCCGCCCCGGTCAATGGCGACGGGTAAATAAGCGTCAGGCGGCGGTCTGCGATTTGAACCAGCGCAGCCGCCCGCCCAGCAGATGCACCACGAACCCCAGCAGCACCAGGGCAGAACCCAGCCACTGCAAGGGGGTGGGGTGCTCGTCCAGCAACAGGGCCGCCGCCACCATGCCGACGCAGGGCACCAGCAGGGAGAGGGGGGCCACCTGCGCCACCGGGTAGCGCATCAGCAGCCGCCCCCACAGGCCGTAGCCGAGCCAGGTGGCGACAAAGGAGAGATAGAGCACGCACAGGATCCCCTGCCAGCTGATGTTGAGCAGGCTGCTGGCCATCAGCCCAGGCCCCTCGAACAGCCAGGAGAGGGCGAAGAAGGGGAGGATGGGCACCAGCCCGCCCCAGGCGACCAGGCTTGGCAGAGAGGTCTTGTAACGCAGGCCGATCTGGCGATTGATGACGTTGCCAAGGCCCCAGCAGGCGGCGGCGCAGAGGGTCAGCACGAAGCCGAGCAGGGTGAGATTGCCCTCGCCATGGGTGGCGATGAGGTAGAGCCCGGCCCCCGCCAGCGGCAGGGCCACCCAGTGGTGGGGTTGCCAGCGCTCCCCCAGCCAGATCATGGCGAACAGCAGGGTGAACACCACCTGGGATTGCAGCACCAGCGAGGCCATGCCGGCCGGCATGCCGAACTTCATGGCGCAGAACAGAAAGGAGAACTGGCCGAGGCTGATGGCTCCGCCGTAGGCCAGCAGCCAGCGCCACGGCATGGCGGGTCTGGGGACCAGCAGGATGGCGGGAAAGACCACTCCGACGAAGCGCAGTGCCCCCAGCAGCAGCGGCGGGATCCCCTCCAGCCCCCACTTGATGGCGACGAAGTTGAGCCCCCAACAGAGGATGACCAGAGCGGCCAGAAACTTGTCCTTGGTGTGCATGTCACGTCCTTGAAAGAGTGGTCCTTGCCAGGCGGTGGCCAAAAGAGGACGAGCATACCCTCGTCTGGGTGGGCGCCGTCAAGCGGCCAGGCGGGGGAGCAACCCGGCAACAGGGGGCAAGGTGCGACTCAGGCGGCGACGCAGTGCACTGTGATGCCGCGTGCAGTCAGGGTGGATCGCATGGTGACGGGCAGGGCGTCGTCGGTGACCAGCACGCCGATCTGCCCTGGCGTGCCGAGCGGACTTGGGTGGATGGCTCCGAACTTGCTGCTGTCGGTGATGACCACATTGGTCACCCCCTTGGCCAGCACGCTGTTGACCACATCCGCCCGCATCATGTCGCGGCCGGTGAAGCCCACCTCGGGATGAAAGCCGTCCACCCCGATGAAGGCCTTGGAGAAGTGCACCTGCTCGATGCACAGCCGGGTCAGCGGCCCTACCACGCTCTCGCTCTGATGCTGGAACAGGCCGCCGAGCAGCACCACCTGGGCCTGGGTGTCGCGCAGCAGGTGGGCGATGTAGCTGCTGATGGTGATGATGGTGACCCGTTTGTGCAGGGCCAGATGACGGGCCAGTAGGGCGTTGGCGCTGCCCCCCTCGATAAAGACCGTCTCGCCATCTTCCACCAGCTGGGCGGCCCGCTCGGCGAGGCGCTCCTTGAGCAGGTAGTTGATGTTCATCCGGGCGTCGGGGTCGTCGCTCTCCAGCGCCATGGCCGAGCCGTGCACCCGTTTGAGCAATCCCTGTTTTTCGAGGGAAGTCAGGTCGTTGCGCACCGTCACCTCCGAGACCCCGGTACGTTGGGATAGCTCGCTCACGCTCATCTTGCGGGCCTGATGGACCAGAGTGAGGATCAATTGGTGGCGTGGATTCATGGTACCTCGCTGGTTGACAGTGGATAGCGGCAAGCCACCCCGCGGGTGGCTTGCCGGTCATATAAGGGGCACAGCTGCCCCTGGTGGGGCCCGTCAGAGACTGTGCTCGGTTCGGGCGATGATATCATCTTGCGCATCGGGGGATAAGGCGGTGAAGAAGGCCGAATAGCCTGCCACCCGCACCACCAGATCCCGGTACTGATCGGGATGGGCCTTGGCCGCCAGCAGCGTCTCGCGCGAGACGATGTTGTACTGCACGTGCCACCCCTTGTGCACCTCGAAGAAGGTGCGCAGCAGGCTCATCAGCTTGGCCTTGTCCCGCTCGCTCTCCAGGCTGGCCGGGCTCAGCTTCTGGTTGAGCAGCACGCCGCCGAGGATGGCCGCAGTGGGCAGCTTGCCGAGGGAGTTGAACACCGCCGTGGGGCCGAGGCGATCCGACCCCGACGCTGGGCTGGCCCCTTCCGCCAGCGGGGTGCGGGCGTGGCGGCCATCCGGGGTGGCCATGGTGGCCGCACCGAAGGGCACGTTGGCCGAGATGGAGGAGGTGCCCGCATAGTAGGTGCCGCCGATGGGGCCGCGGCCGAAACGGGTGTTGTGCAGCCCCTTGAGCTCGTCGATGTAGCTCTGGTAGGCCTGCACCAGCAGCAGGTCGACCTCGTCCAGATCGTTGCCATATTTGGGAGCCGCATGGGTGAGGCGCTGGCGCAGCTGCTCGCCCTCAAGCCCGGCAAAATCCTGCTCGAGCGCTTCGGCCAGCTCGCACTGATCCACCACCCCCTGCTCGAACACCAGTTTCTTCAGCGCTGCTAGGCTGTTGCCCAGGTTGGCGATCCCCACCTGCAGGCCGGAGACCCAGTCATAGACGGCGCCCCCCTGCTTGATGGTCTTGCCGCGCTCGATGCAGTCATCCACCAGGGCGCTGCAGAGGATGTCGTGGGCCTGGGCCTCCAGCACGCTGTCGACCACGCAGTCGATCTCGATGGACTTGCGGGTGAAGTAGCGCACCTGCTCGTCCCAGCGGGCCATCACCTCATCGAAGTGGCCGAAGGTGCCGTCCCGCAGCGATTGGGGCTGGGGCAAGAAGACCTTGCCGGTGGTGGCGTCACGGCCGCCATCGAGCGCCGCCAGCAGGATGCGGGCGAAGTTGATGAAGCTCATGCCGGTGCAGCGATAGCCCCACTTGCCGGGCACCGCGGTTTCGATGCAGCCGATGGCGGCGTAGTGGTGGGCATCCTCCTCGCTCACCCCGAGCTTGATGAACTCGGGGATCACCACCTCGTCGTTGTTGAAGGCGGGCATGCCGAAGCCGCAGCGGATCACCTGGATGCAGGCGTCGAGGAAATCCTCGCTCATGCCGGCGTGGTAGCGCACCGAGAGGTTGGGCTGGGTCGAGCGCAGCTGGCCGCAGGACTCCAGAATCGCGTAGGAGAGGCCGTTGACCGCGTCGTGGGCCTTGCCATTGCGCCAATTTTGGCCGCCGATGGTGACGTTTTGATAGAGCGGACTGCCGGCGGAGGCCTTGGAGTGGGTGCCGGAGCGGATCTTGTTCACCTCCAGCAGCTTGAGCCAGCACCCTTGCAGCAGTTCGATGGCGCGGGTGCGCGGCAGGGATTCCGACAATTCCACCTCGCGGCGATACCAAGGGTAGAGGTACTGGTCCATCCGGCCAAACGACACCGAGTGGCCGTTGGACTCGATCTGCAGGATGAGCTGGATGAAGTAGCAGAGCTGCAGCGCCTGCCAGAAGGTCTCGGGGGGCTGGTGGGCGATACGGGCGCAGTTGAGGGCGATGGTCTCTAGCTCGCAGCGGCGCTCGGGGCGCGGCTCCTGCTGCGCCAGTTCGCGGGCCAGCGCGGCGTAGCGCTCGATGTGCTGGCTGACGGCATCGAGGGTGATGGCGACGGCCTGCAGGAACTGCTCGCGCTGCAGATCGGCCCAGTCCGCCAGATCGAGCCGGCTGCGCCGCTCGGCCACCCTGGCCTTGAGGCCGTCGAGACCGAGGGCAAGCAGCTGCTCGTAGTTGACCGCGAGGTGGGCATCCCCCGAGGTCATGTTGCCCTCGGCCTTGATGATGCCGCTCTCCAGCAGCCCCTTCTGTTCGTCGGTAAAGAGGCCGTAGCAGCGATCCTGCACCGTCTGGCCGCGCCAGAAAGGGGTGAGGGCGTGGATGGCCAGCTTGTCCGCCTCGCTCACCGCAAAGCCGGCGCCGGGGCGATCCGCCAACTCGTCGATCTCCTTCTCGATCCAGCCCACCGTGTATTCGGGAAAGAGCGGCGCTGCCCGCACCTGGCTCGCCTGGTTGCCGACGATGAGCTCGTCGTGCTTGATCCAGATGGTGCGCTCCTTGAGGTGGTGGGCCAGCGCCAGGGCGCGGCGTACCGGCAGCGGCCGGGCCAGGTGGGCCTGATAGGCCTCTGTATAGTGGCGGGCGCGCTCGGTGCAGACCGGCGGCTGGACGATGTGGATCAGGCTCTCCTTGTGGGCACGGATCCGCGGGGGCAGGGTAGTGAGGTCGAGCTGGGTCATGGTCTTATCCTCTGGTCATTGGGCAGCGAATGGCTGATGTCATGGGGTGTTCCTAACCCCGGGTGAGCGGGGTCAGCCCCTGCGCACGGGCACACTCATGGGCAAAGGCGAGCAGTGCCGGGTCATCGAGTGGCTGCAGGGGGGCCAGATAGGGTTGGTCGAGCAGGGCGTATTTGCCCACGCCCAGGGTGTGGTAGGGGAGAAAGTGGATCTCCTGTACCGTGCTGAGGCTGGCGGCGGCCTGGGTGATGGCCTCGATGGAGGCGTGGTCGGCATTGAAACCGGGGATGAGCGGCACCCGGATCTGCATGGCCACGCCGCGTTCGGCCAGCCGCTTGAGGTTGGCCAGCGGCAGGGCGACCTTGCCGCGGGTCCAGTCGAAGAAGCGTTCCTCATCCACCTGCTTGAGATCCGCCAGCAGCAGGTCGAGGTGGGGGAGGCTGGGTTCAATCTGGTGCCAGGGCACGTGCAGGCAACTTTCCACCGCGGTATGCAGCCCCTCGGCCTTGCAGCGGGCCAGCAGGCTGGCAGCAAATTCTGGCTGCATGAAGGGCTCGCCGCCGGAGAGGGTGACTCCGCCGCCACTGCGCTCGAAGAAGGGGCGATCCCGCAGGATGGTGGCCATCAGGGTGTCCAGGCTCTCCTCCCGGCCGCACACCTGCAGCGCTTCGCTGGGGCAGAGGCCGCGCAGCCGTTCCACATCCTGATTGCCGAGGGATGAGCGGGTGAGCTGGACACCCTGGCTGTCACGCAAGATTGCCGGGCAGGCGTCGCTGCAGAGCCGGCATCCCTCGATGCATTGGCGCCGGTCGAGTAGTATGTCCGGCTTGGGAGAGCGGCTTTCCGGGTTTTGACACCAGCGACAGGCCAGCGAGCACCCCTTGAGAAACACCAGGGTGCGAATGCCGGGGCCATCGTGGGTTGAATAGCGTTGCAGGTCGAAAATCATACCGCCTCCTTTTGTTTTTGCATTCTATTTTCTTTCGTTCGAAAGTTGATTTGATTTTGATCAACTAAATTGCGGATGTTATCTCGCTAGAATGGCGACAGATTGCACATCCCCTTAAGGAGTCAGAGATGGAGCTTTATCTCGATACTGCCGATGTGGCTGCGGTGCGCCGCTGGTCACGGATCCTGCCGCTGGCCGGCGTCACCACCAACCCGTCCATTACCGCTGCCGGTGGCATGCCGCTGGCCGAGCTGCTGCCTGCCCTGCGGGAGGCGCTGGGTCCCAAGGCGCGGCTGTTTGCCCAGGTGATGGCCAAGACCGAGACCGAGATGGTGCGCGAGGCATTTGCCCTGCGTGAGCTGGACCGGGACCTGGTGATCAAGATCCCGGTATGTGAAGAGGGGCTGGCGGCCATCAAGACCCTGACGGCCAATGGAGTGCCGACCCTGGGCACGGCGGTCTATACCCCGTTGCAGGGCTGGCTGGCGGCGGTAGCGGGGGCCGAATACGTGGCCCCCTATGTCAACCGGCTGGATGCCCAGGGGGGCGATGGCATCGCCACCGTACAGGAGCTGCAACAGCTGCTGGCGCTGCACGCGCCGAACAGCAAGGTGCTGGCGGCCTCCTTCCGCACCCCGCGCCAGGCCCTCGACTGCCTGCTGGCGGGTTGCCAGTCCATCACATTGCCGCTCGACGTTGCCGAACAGCTGCTGCGGGTGCCGGCGGTGGACGCGGCGCTGGCGAAGTTTGATCAGGATTGGCAGCGGGCGTTTGCCTGAACCTGTTTGAAGGCCGGATGATGAAGGGGCGGCAGGCGGGCTAAGCTAGAAGAGAGGGCCCGCTGTGACGGGCCGGTATCGATGGCTGATCGGAGGTGCCCCATGAGCGACCATACCCTGCTGCCCCACGGTGAAGATCTGCGCCGCGCCGTGCGCTGGCTCAGCGAGCACCATCAACACGACATCCGGGCCATCGAAGAGGCCTGCATCCGTTTTGATCTGTCGCCGCTGGATGAGGAGTTCCTCATCCAGCACTGCGTCGAGCGGTCGCGGGAAGGGGGCGCCAACTAGACGAAGTTGGCGAGGTTGATGCCGAACTCCTTGGGATCGACCGTACTCTCGATGGTCTCCTGCACCCCGTTCTTGGCAAGATCCAGCCACTGCACCTCGAGGTAGTGGCGCTGGGTCCCGTGATAGATCACCTTCACCACCGGTTTGAGCGGCTCATGAGGATTGCGCTGCATGACGATGGCCAGCCGCTGGTTGGAGAGCTGCACCAGGGTACCCACCGGATAGACCCCCATGCACTTGATGAACTTGGTGACCAGCTCGGCATCGAAGTGGTGGTTGATCCCCTTGAGCAGAATGCGAAAGGCCTGGGTTGGCTGCATCCCCTGCTTGTAAACCCGATCCGCAGTGACCGCGTCATAGACATCGACGATGCCGCTCATGCGGGTATAGAGCGAGAGCTGCTCGCCCTTGAGCCGCTGCGGGTAACCGGTGCCGTCGAGTCGCTCGTGATGGTTGGCGGCCACCTCCAGCATGGTGGCGGTGATGCCGGGGGTGTTGCTCAGGATCTCGTAGCTGTGCACCACGTGCTGGCGCATGACCACAAACTCCTCGTCGGTGAGCTTGCCCGGCTTGTTGAGCACCTCGTCCGGGGTCATGATCTTGCCCACGTCGTGCAGCAGGCCGCCCAGGGTCAGCTCCTTGAGCACGCTGCGATCCAGGTCCAGATAGCGGCCGAAGTTCGCCAGCAGGATGGCGACGTTCATGGAGTGTTCCATCAGGTAGGCATCCTTGGCGCGAATACGGGCCAGACAGAGCATGGCATCGCCGTGGGTGAACATGGTGTCCACCATCTCCTCGGCCACTGCCGCCAGCGGCGTGATGTCGATGGGCTCCCCTGCCTTGAGGTGGCGGATGAACTTGCCCTGCAGCTCGCGAGCCTCCTGATAAAGCCGGCGGATCTTCAGTTCACGCCCCTCGCCGTTGCCACTGCCGGAGGGTCGCTGTGAGCTGGTCGCAGAGACGGCGGGTTGGGGGGAGATGACCTGCTCGATGCCGGGCAGCTTGCTGCGGGCGAGATCGACCCGCACCGTGAGTACGCCGCGCCTGACCAGATCGTTGATCTGCTGGCGGGTGGTCACCAGCCCCATCTGGGCAATCTCCATGCCGCCGGTCTGGCTGGTAATGGCGATCACGTACATGCCGGGTTGCAGCTGGTTGACGGGGATGACGGGATGAGGAGTGTGCGACTTCATACGGCTTCCTGACATTATTATTATGCGTGACGTTAGGCCCTCTGTTGGCAGTCTAACACCGGCGCCGGGGTTCGTCATGGCGACATGCTGGCAGGCCTTGGCGCTTAGTGCTGGAGTTGTCGGCCCCGGCCGATATAATGACGCCCCTTTCTTGATGGACTCTGAGGTTGTGCATGCGGCTCGATAAATTTCTTTGCGATTGTTCCGACTTGACCCGCTCGCTGGCGGGCAAACTGATCCGGCAGGGAGAGGTGATGGTGGACGGCATCGTGGTCAAGCAGCCCGCCTTCCACATCAACGAGCAGAGCCAGATTGAATTCGACGGCGTCACCCTGACTCTGGATCAGCGCAACCGCTACTTCATGCTGCACAAGCCAGAAGGGTATGTCTGCTCCAACGAGGATCCGGATCACCCCACCGTCTTCTTCCTGATGGACGAGCCGGCCATGGGCAAGCTGCACGTGGTGGGGCGGCTCGATCTCGACACCACCGGTCTGGTGCTGGTGACCGATGACGGCCAGTGGTCCCATCGCATCACCTCTCCCCGTCATGAGTGCGCCAAGACCTACCACGTCTGGTTGGCCGATCCTGTGAGCCCGGATGCCATTGCGCTGTTTGCCGAAGGGGTGCTGCTGCGCAGCGAAACCGAGAAGACCCGGCCGGCCCAGCTGGAGATCCTGGGGGAGTGCGAGGCGCGCCTCACCATCCACGAGGGCAAGTACCATCAGGTGAAGCGGATGTTTGCCGCCATCGGCAACAAGGTGGTGGGGCTGCACCGGGAGCGGGTGGGCGATCTGGTGCTGGACGACGATCTGGCGCCGGGCGAATATCGCGAGCTGACTGCCGACGAAATCGCCCGCTTCTGATCGCCAGGAGTCAGTGGCCGCTGGCGCCCAGCACCAGCACGGTCCCCAGGGTGGCCAGCAGGGTGCCGGCCCAGGCGGCGGCGGACGGCCGCTCGCCCGAGTGCCACCACAGCAGTGGCAGCAAGATGACGGGGGTGGTGGAGGAGAGGATGGCCACCATGCCCACATCCCCCTGTTTCAGGGCCACCAGGATCAGCGTCATGCCGAGCGCCATGGCGAGGAATCCGTTGAGGGCTATCATGCCGAAGATGCGACGGTTGATGGGATGCAGCGGCTTGCTCAGTGGCAGCCCGGTCATGCGCAGGGCGCAGTGAGCCAGCAGGGCGCTGCCCATCCTGACGCCGGAGGCGCTCACCGCATCGACGTCGCCGCCCATCATCACCGGCTTGGCGATGATGGCCCCCAGGCTCTGGCAGAGGGCGGCGGTCAGCCCCAGCGCGACCCCGGCCGCCAGGCTGCCCCGTATTTTTTCCCATTCGCTGCCGCTGCTGCGCCGACCAAACAGAATGGCCAGCATGACGCCGACAAACACCAGCATGGCGCCAGCCAGCCGGGAACCGGTCAACTGCTCGTTGAACAGCCAGAGCCCGAGCAGCGCGGAAAACAGCGCATGGCAAGAAAACAGCAGACCGCTGCGACGGGGGCCCAGCCGGTTCATGCAGGCGTAGAGGGCGGTATCGCCGATGAAGATGCCGATAAGGCCCGAGATGGCCAGCAGGGGGAGGGCGCTGCCCGAGAGAGTATGCCAGCCGCCAGTCAAGATACTCATGCTGCCGAGCATCAGGCTGACCAGGCACATCCGCCAGCGGCTGTAGGCAAATGGCCCCAGATGGCGAGCCGGTTTGACGGAAATCAGGGCCGCCACTGCCCATAAACTGGCCGCTGCCAGCGCCAGCCACTCATACCCCATAAAAACTCCTGAAAAAAATAGCCCGAGAGACTCCATCTCTTGGGCAAGCCCGATACAATACGGGGCGTCTTCGGGGATAACAAGCGCGGCATCATGCATTCGTATCCAGGCGCGCCGCCGGCCTTCCCCCTTTCCTGAAATAAGTGCATTGAACGAGGTTTATGTCATGGTTTACCGCTTAGTACGCCGGCCGGCACCACGCTGGCTCTCCCCCTTGCTGCTGGGGCTGCTGCTGACCCCGCCGCTGCAGGCGACCACGGTATCCCAGGATCCCGCGTTGTCGGATCGCCAGACCCTGGTCAAGGGCAATGGCGCCGAGCCCGAATCCCTCGACCCGGCCCAGATCCGCTCCGGCTTCCCCGGTGAAGTGGTGCTGGTGGACCTGTTTGAAGGGTTGGTGAGCGAGGATGGTCAGGGCCGGATCGTGCCGGCCCAGGCCCAGCGCTGGGAGACCAGTGCTGACGGGCTGGTCTGGCGTTTCTTCCTGCGCCCGCAGCTCAAGTGGTCCAACGGCGAGCCGCTCACCGCCGCCGACTTCGTCTATGCCTGGCGCCGTCTGCTGGATCCCGCCCAGGCTTCCCCCTCTGCCGGCCTGCTGCTGGCAACCGGCATCAACAATGCCCAGTCCATCTACGCCGGCGCGCTCGATCTCAACACCCTGGGGGTGGAAGCCGAGAGCGAGCAGATCCTGAAAGTGACGCTGGAGCGGCCGGTTCCCTACTTCCTGCAACTGATAAGCCAGCGCCCCTTCGTGCCGGTCAACGAGAAAGCCATCAGCCAGTTCGGCAAGCAGTGGACCCAGCCCGGCAAGCTGGTCAGCAACGGCGCCTACAAGCTGGTGAACTGGGTACCAAACGAGCGCATCGAGGCGGAGCGCAACGTGCAGTACTGGGATGATGCCCACACCCGGATCCAGCGGGTGACCTATCTGCCGCTCGCCTCCCAGCATGCCGAGCGGCTGCGCTACGAGGCGGGGGAGATCCAGCTCACCAACAAGGTGGCGCTGGAGTATTACCAGAAGACCAGGGAGGCGACCCCCGAGCG
Source organism: Aeromonas sp. R5-3 (assembly GCF_040908225.1). NCBI lineage: Bacteria > Pseudomonadati > Pseudomonadota > Gammaproteobacteria > Aeromonadales > Aeromonadaceae > Aeromonas > Aeromonas sp. R5-3. The sequence goes on from NZ_JBFODH010000018.1 coordinate 142,896, forward strand.
GATCTGGGGTCTGCCGCTGCTGGGCACCTACCTCTACACCTTCAACCTGCGCCGCCCCGAGCTGCAGGACGTGCGGGTGCGTCAGGCACTGGCCATGACCATCGATCGTCACCTGTTGACCGAAAAGGTCAGCGGGCAGGGCGAGCAACCCGCCTGGTCGCTGCTGCCCGGCATGCCGGGCTACGAGGCGCTGAGCTCCCCACTGGCCCTGCAGGATCAGCCGACCCGGCTGGCCAGGGCGGCGGCGCTGCTGGCCCAGGCCGGCTATGACAGTCAACATCCTCTCAAGCTGACGCTCACCTACAACACTTCTGAGAATCACAAGAAGCTGGCGCTGGCCGTCGCATCTATGTGGAAGCCGCTGGGGGTCGAAGTGACGCTCAACAATATGGAGTGGAACGCCTATCAGGTGGCCAAAGACAGCGGCGATTTCATGTTGGCCCGATCCTTCCTGTTCGGGGATTACGTGGAGCCCTCTGCCATGCTTAACAGCTTCCGCTGCCAGGATCCCCAGAACGAGAGCGGTTACTGCAACCCCGCCTTCGACGGCCTGCTGCAACAGGCGGCCGATACCCTGGATGGCAATGCCAGGAGCGGGATCTACCACCAGGCGGAGCAGTTGCTGATGGACGAGATGCCGGCCATCCCCGTCTATCACTACAACCAGATGCGACTGGTGGATCCTACCCTGCGCGGCCTGCCGGTGCAGAACCTGAAGGGGGCGATCGCCACCAAGGATCTCTACTTCAGTCAGCAATAAGGAGCTCGCCATGAAGATTGCCATTCTTTCCGACCTGCACGGCAGCCTGAGTGCGCTGGAGCAGGTGCTCGACCAGCTCGCTCCCTGGCAGCCGGATCACTATCTGCTGCTCGGCGATCTGCTCAATCACGGCCCGCGCAACCCGGTACCGCCTGGCTATGCTCCTGCGGCCGTGGCCGAGCGGCTCAACGGGCTGGCCTCCCGCATCATGGCGGTGCGTGGCAACTGTGATTCGGAAGTGGATCAGATGCTGCTGGATTTTCCCATCACAGCCCCTTACAACCAGCTGCTGGTGGATGGCCGGCGCTGGTTCGTCAGTCACGGCCATCTCTATCAGCCTGCTGCGGTGCCGCTGCCTGCCGGCAGCCTGTTCATCAGCGGTCACACCCATCTACCCATGTTGCAGCGGGAAGGGGAGCTGGTGCTGATGAACCCGGGATCCATCTGTTTTCCACGCGGCAACCTGGCGGCAAGTTATGGCCGCTACGAGGATGGGGTGCTTGGCATTCACGCCTGTGCGGACAGCGAAGTACTGTTGCAGCTGGCGCTGTAAAAAAGAGAAGAGGGGATGGTTGTGCTGCGGGGCAGCCTGTCGTCGTAGCGGGGGAGGTCAGGCCTTGATGCCAATGGAGCGGGTACCGGAGCGGGTATTGCCCTTGGCGTCATAGGTCAGGGAGTTGCGATCTCGCAGCTTGCTCAGGTAGCTTGCCAGCCGGCGGTTGGAGACGATGCTGAGTTCGAGCAGGCGCCCGTTCAGATCGTTCTGTTCCTGGCAGGCATCGAGTTTTTCACGCAGGGTGCGCATCTGCTCGGGGTAGGCGTTCAGTTGCTGTTTCAGGTCGGGCAGCAGGGCCATGGCCTTGTCCAGCTCTTCAATATCGGCAAGCAGCTTCTGCTTGCGCTCTGCCAGCTCGGGCAGCGCCAGTGCCTGGTGCTGCTTGAGCAGGTTGAACTCCTCCTCCAGCAAGCCCTGCATCTGGGAGAGGTAGTCGTCTTGGGTGTGCAGCAGCGAAGGTAAATCCATCATCCCAGCAACTTGTCGAGGTTGGATTCAAAACTGAACATCTTCTTGGCCACAGCTTCGCTGTCGACCCGATATTCACCATTGGCCACGGCTTTCTTCAGGCTCTCGACCCGGCTTTCATTGCCGGTGGAGGCTGAGTTGAGGTTCTTCTGCATCTGTTGCAATTGCTGCGCCTCGCTGGTCAGAGAGACGGAGTCGGTCTTGACGGCCGCCGCACGGTTGTCGGAGGACGAGGTCGCTGGTTTGGTGCTGGCACCCTGGCTGCTACCGGTATTTTGCAACCGATTGTTCGCCAAGTTGTTGATATTGTTAATAGCCATAGTGTTTACCTTCGCCTGCTTTGCTGTTCGCTTACCTGTTTATCGGTGGCTGCCGTCATAACTTTAGAAAAAAAGTGATCCGAAAATACTCAGAAGGTGACCACCACGGAGCCAACTGCGTTGACTTTTCCCTGCACCGTTTTGCCTGACCGGATATTGACGAGCCTGATCATGTCTCCGAAGCTGCCATCTTGCAAGGCTCGGGCCATGGTTTTGATTTGCATGCTGCTATTTTCTGCGCTGAGGGTCACCTGGTCACCCTTGCAGACGACGCAGACCTGGCTGAGCCGGATGGGCTGGCCCGGCTTGAGTTCCCGTTTGCTGCGAACGCCGATGAGGGCCGTGGTATCGCTGAGATAGTCGCCGCGGATCAGGGTCTGATCCTGGTAGGCCTGTGTCAGCATGCTCTCGCTGAGGATGTCGCCCTTGGCCACCGGCGTGGAGACGGTCACATATGGCTTCTGTATGCTGATGCGCACCGGCAGGTAGAGATCCCAGGGTTTCTCCTCCTCACATTTGAGGTAGACGGTGGTATTGCGGCGGATCTCCATCTTGGCGGGCAGGGTGATGGACAGATGCTCTTCGCAGCGGCTCAGGGGCAGACGTTCATCGATGGAAGCGGCCTGCACCTGTGCCTGGGCGTCGAGGGGGACATCGAGCTGGCCGAGCACAAATTCCTGCGCCTTTTCTTGCAAGTAACTGGTCACCTCGGATGCCGTGGCGTGAGAAATGCCGCAAAACAGCAGTAAGGTGAGGAAAAGTCTACTAATCATTTTCGCTCGCAGGCCGATAAGTTGTTCACGTATATCACCATATTTAACTATGCTTGCTTCAGAATTCGTTCGTAGTGACATCGACAGTCTGACGCAAGCCAACACGCATGCATGATTAATGCCAAGCGTTTTTAGGGAGTGTTTATGGCCAGTATCCTGGACTCGGTCAACCAACGTACCCAGCTGGTGGGGCAAAACCGGCTGGAATTGTTGTTGTTTCGTCTCAACGGACGTCAAAGATTTGGCATCAACGTATTCAAGGTTCGTGAAGTGTTGCAGTGTCCTCCCTTGACCGTCATGCCCAAGCTAAACTCCTGCATTCGCGGGGTGGCCCACATTCGTGGCCAGACGATCTCCGTCATCGATCTGAGCATGGCGATGGGCAAGCGTCCTATCGAGGATCTGACCAAGTGTTTCATCATCATCTCTGAATACAACCGCTCCATTCAGGGCTTTCTGGTGCACTCGGTCGAGCGCATCATCAACATGAACTGGGAATCCATCCTGCCACCGCCGAAAGGGGCTGGACGCATCAACTACATGACGGCCGTCACCGAAGTGGATGGGGAGCTGGTCGAGATCCTGGACGTGGAGCGCATCCTCAACGAGATTTCGCCGGTGTCGACCGAAGTGAGCCAGGAACTGGTGGAGGCCAGCGTAGAACACCCGACCCTGGGACGTCCGGTGCTGGTGGCCGATGACTCTTCCGTGGCCCGCAAGCAGGTGCAGCGCGCCCTCGAAGCCATCGGGGTACAGTGCGTGCTGGCCAAGGATGGACGCGAAGCGCTCAACATGTTGCTGGAGATGTCCAAAAACGGTCCCATCAAGGATCAGATCGCCCTGGTGATCTCGGACATCGAGATGCCGGAGATGGATGGATATACTTTCACGGCAGAGATCCGCAACAATCCCAATCTCAAGGACTTACATGTTATTCTGCACACATCCCTCAGTGGGGTGTTCAATCAGGCCATGGTGCAGAAAGTTGGTGCGAACAATTTCATTGCCAAATTCCAGCCGGATGAATTGGCCAAGGCCGTACAAGGCGCACTCTAATCAAGAAGAACAAACTGCATGAAGACACTTTCGGACGACTTATACAAACAATTCAGCAATTTTCTGGCGGTACAGAGCGGAATCGTGCTGGGTGACAACAAACAGTATCTGGTCAAGAGTCGGCTTTCACCCTTGATGACTCAGTTTGGTATTGAGAGTCTGTCTGATCTGGTTACTCGAGCGATGAGTGTGCGTGAGCGTGACCTGAAAATGGCAGTGGTTGATGCCATGACCACCAACGAGACCCTGTGGTTTCGCGATACCTATCCCTTCCAGCTGCTGACCGACAAGATCTTTCCCGAACTGGGCAAGAGCGGCCGGCCCATCAAGATCTGGTCTGCGGCCTCTTCCTCCGGACAGGAGCCCTATTCCATCGCCATGACGGCGCTGGAACAGCAGATGAAGAAGCCCGGCACCTTGCCAGGTGGCGTCCAGATCGTGGGGACGGATATCTCGACCACCATGCTCAATCAGTGCAAGGAGGGGGTATACGACAGCCTGGCACTGGCCCGTGGTCTGTCGCCCGAGCGCAAGAAGCTGTTCTTCGAACCCCATGGTGACAACAAGATGCGGGTGGTGGAGCGTGTCAGAAAATTGACCACCTTCCGGCCCTTGAACCTGCTGGAGAGCTACAGCCTGCTTGGCAAGTTTGACATCATCTTCTGTCGCAACGTACTCATCTACTTTGCCCCGGAAGTGAAGTCCAAGATCCTCAACCAGTTTGCAGCCAGCCTCAATCCTGGCGGCTACCTGATGTTGGGGGCTTCCGAGTCGCTGGCCGGTTTGACCGACAGGTTCGAGATGATCCGCTGCAACCCCGGCATCGTCTACAAGGTTAAATGATCCCCGCTTAAATCCCTCTTTGGCACACCTCTTGCTAATAATTTCTCAAGCAGGAGGTGTGCTATGGCAATTTCATTCGACAAGGCATTTGGTATTCATCAATACACGCTGAGCGTTCGCTCCAAGCGTGCCGAGGTGTTGTCCAGCAACATTGCCAACGCGGATACCCCTGGCTTCAAGGCCAGAGACATCAACTTCTCGCAAGCATTGGAAGAGGCCCAGCAACATCAGGGCTTCGGCCTTGCCACGACCAGCGAGAAGCACTTTGCCCTGCAGATGGATGCGCCCGGCGTGACGCAGTACCGCAATCCCCTGCAGCCGGATACCGGTGATGGCAACACGGTGGACGTGCAGCAGGAGCGCAGCGAGTTCTTGCGCAACAGCCTTGAATACCAGACCTCCCTTGAATTTATGAACAGCAAGATCAGTGGCCTGCTGAAGGCCTTGAAAGGAGAACAGTGATGAGTTTGTTCAAGGTCTTTGACATTGCAGGCTCGGCCATGAGTGCACAGTCTGTTCGACTCAACACGGTAGCCAGCAACATGGCCAACGCCGACAGCGTGAGTTCCAGCGTGGAAAAAACTTACCATGCCAGGCGGCCAATCTTTGCCGCCCAGCTGGATCAGGCCATGTCGGACAAGCAGGCGTCGGCCGGGGTTGAAGTGAAGGGCATTGTCGAGAGCGATGCCCCTCTGCTCAAGGAGTACAACCCCAACCACCCCATGGCAGACAAGGATGGCTTCATCTTCAAGCCAAACGTCAACATGGTGGAAGAGATGGCGGACATGATCAACGCCTCGCGCAGCTATCAAACCAACGTGCAGGTGGCCGATTCTGCCAAGAAGATGCTGCAGCAGACGCTCAACCTCGGCAAGTCCTGACAGGGGGACGCATAAATGGCAGATACAACCAGTGGTGTGAACGGTATTGGCTATACCTCCACCCAGACCACGGGCACGACCACCACTCCGAAGAAGGAGCTGGATCAGGAGTCGTTCCTGAAGCTGCTGACCATGCAGCTCTCCTATCAGGATCCGTTCAAACCGGTGGACAACGCCCAGATGCTTTCCCAGATGACGTCCATGTCGACGTCCCAGGGGATCAGCAGCCTGTCGAACCAGATTGGCAGCCTCAATACCTTGATGACCTCCAGCCAGGCGCTGCAGGCGTCGGCACTGGTGGGGCAAAACGTCTTGCTGCAGAGCAACGTCGGCTACCTGGAAAAAGATGGTTCTTTGCCGGGTGTGGTCGCAGTGGGCACAGAAAACAAGTATTCGAACGTCAAGATCACCATCGAAGACGAGAGCGGACAGGTCATCAAGGAGTTTCCTCTGGAAGGTGACCAGAAGGGCAACGTCGAAATTGTATGGGATGGCAAGGACAAGAACGGAAACCCGGCCAAAGAGGGCAAATACACCCTCAAGGCAAACGGTACCGTGGACGGTAAGTCGGAGAGTGTGCCGATCTTTGCCTACGGCAAGGTCGACAGCGTGATCCTGGGTTCGGCCAGCAATCCGACCCAGCTCAATTTGAAAGGCCTCGGTACAACAAGCTTGAACAGTATCTTGCAGATTGCAGGTACGGTGAAAACACCATCAACCACCACGCCAACAGCATCGATCTAAGGAGCTGGATATGTCATTTAACAATGCCTTGAGCGGTGTCAACGCGGCACAAAAAGATCTGAACGTTACCGCCAACAACATTGCCAACGTCAATACCACGGGCTTTAAAGAGTCTCGTGCCGAGTTTGCGGACGTCTACGCCAACTCCATCTTCGTCAATGCCAAAACCCAGGTCGGCAACGGTGTGGCAACGGGGGCGGTGGCGCAGCAGTTCCATCAGGGTGCGCTGCAATTCACCAACAACGCCCTTGATTTGTCCATCCAGGGCAACGGCTTCTTCGTGACGTCGGACGGTCTGACCAACCTGGATCGTACCTTTACCCGGGCTGGTGCCTTCAAGCTGAATGAAAACAGCTATATGGTCAACAATCAGGGCAACTATCTGCAAGGTTATGAAATCAACACGGATGGGACACCGAAGGCGGTCAGCATCAACGCCACCAAGCCGATTCAAATTCCGGATCGGGCGGGCGAGCCCAAAATGACCGAGCTGGTGGAAGCCAGTTTCAACCTGAGTATCGAGTCGAAAACCAAACCGACGTCACCGGCTGCGTTTGATCACACCAACTCCGCCACCTTTGCCCACTCAACTTCCGTGACGATATATGATTCGCTGGGGGCCCCCCACGTGATCACCAAGTATTTTGTCCGCCACGAGGATCCGGCAGCCCCGGGAACGCCGCTGACTCCGGGTACCTGGAGCATGTACATGTATGAGGGGGACAAGCCCATCGACATCGCTGGTGGTTCACCCAGCCCGGCCGCAGGCGTTCCCACTGGCGTCCAGATGACCTTTACCTCCGGCGGCAAACTGGATACAGCGCTGACCGTTCCGGCAGATCCGATCAAAACCGTCACGCTTGGTACTGCGGCCGGGATTATCACCAACGGTGCCGACCCCACCCAGACACTGGAGATCCGTCTCGGTGACGTGACGCAATACAGCTCGCCTTTCAACGTCACCAAGCTGACCCAGGATGGCGCCACTGTCGGTAATCTGACCAAGGTGGAGATCACGCCGGACGGCATTGTGTCGGCGACCTACAGCAATGCGACCACGTTGAAGGTTGCCATGGTGGCACTTGCCAAGTTCGCCAATTCGCAAGGATTGACCCAGGTCGGCGATACCTCTTGGCGCCAGTCTCTGCTCTCAGGTGATGCGCTGCCGGGCACCCCCAATTCGGGCACCCTGGGCAGCATCAAGTCCTCTGCGCTGGAGCAATCCAACGTGGATTTGACCTCCCAGCTGGTCAACCTCATCACGGCGCAGCGCAACTTCCAGGCCAACTCCCGTTCGCTGGAAGTGAACAGCTCCCTGCAGCAGACCATACTGCAGATCCGTTAAGTCTGGTTGCATGCACGACAAGGGGCGCTTCGGCGCCCCTTTTTATTGGCTGTTGTTGCGGGTGATTGCGGCGGTAACTGACAAGCTTGATGGGGATTGGCATTCAAATTGCAGTTCCTCTGTCAGAGTCATCAGTTTGACGGAGGATCCCATGGATCACCTGCTATACATCGCCATGTCCGGGGCCAAGGAGAGCATGAACAGCCTGGCTGTTCGAAGCAACAACCTGGCCAACGCCAACACCACCGGCTTCAAGTCTGACTTCGAGCAGGCGCGCAGCATGCAGGCGTTTGGCGAAGGGCTGCCCACCCGGGTGTTTGCCATGGCGGAGCGGCCGGGACAGAACCTGCAGCACGGCATGCTGATGACCACGGGTCGGGATCTTGACGTTGCCGTCGACGGTCCGGGCTGGATTGCGGTGCAGGATCCCAAGGGCGGTGAAGCCTATACCCGGATGGGCAACCTGCAGCTCAGTGCCACCGGCAATCTGCAGACCTCCACCGGCCTGAACGTGGTGGACGATGGCGGTCAGCCCATCGTGCTGCCGCTGCCGATGGAGAAGATCGAAATCAACCGGGACGGTACCATCAGCGGCCGGCCGGAGGGGGCCGCCCCCAACCTGCCGGAGGAGTACCAGCGCATCAAGCTGGTCAACCCGGCAGCCGATGCGGTGGAGAAGGGGCAGGATGGCCTGTTCCGTCGCAAGGATGGCCAGAATGAAGCGGCGTCGGCCAATGTGGGCCTCATCGCTGGCTCCCTCGAGGGGAGCAACGTCAACGTGGTCGATGAAATGACCAACCTTATTCGCTTGCAACGTCAGTTCGAAACCCAGGTCAAAATCATGAAGACCGCGGAAGAGAATGACGAGGCCCAAACCCAGCTGCTGCGTATCAGCTAACCAAGGAGTTTTACATGAACCCTGCACTTTGGATCAGCAAGACCGGGTTGGATGCACAGCAGACCAATATCTCGGTTACCTCGAACAACCTGGCGAACGCCAGCACCGTGGGTTACAAAAAATCCCGGGCCATCTTCGAGGATCTGCTCTATCAAAACATCAATCAGCCGGGCGGTCGCTCGTCGGCCGACACCGAGCTCCCCTCCGGCCTGATGCTGGGGGCGGGTGCCAAGGTGGTGGCCACTCAGAAGAACCACAGCCAGGGCAACGTGCAGACCACCGACAACTCGCTGGATCTGATGATAAGCGGCCGCGGCTACTTCGAGATCCAGCTGCCGGACGGCAGCGCCGCCTATACCCGCAACGGCCAGTTCACCCTCAACGATGAAGGGACCATAGTCACGCCGGGCAACGGCTATCCGTTGCAGCCGGAAATCCAGATCCCCGAGAACGCCCAGAGCGTCACCATAGGGGAAGATGGGCAGGTCTCGGTGCAGCTCAAGGGGGATGGGGCTTCCCAGGTCATCGGCCAGATCAATACCAGCGACTTCGTCAATGCCTCCGGTTTGCAGCCGATGGGGGAGAACATGTTCGTCGAGACCCAGTCCAGCGGAGCCCCCATTCAGGGGGTGGCCGGCACGGACGGGCTTGGAGTGATCAAGCAGGGCATGCTGGAGACCTCCAACGTCAACGTGACCGAAGAGCTGGTCAACCTGATCCAGGCCCAGCGGGTGTACGAGATGAACTCCAAGGTTCTCTCGGCGGTGGACGGCATGATGTCCTTCCTGATCCAGCGCACATAAGTAGGAGGCGCACAATGAAAGCCATATGGATGCTGGGACTGATGGTGTTGGGGGGCTGCAGCAGCACCCCCAATACCCCCAAGCCCGATGATCCCGAGTTTGCCCCCGTCTACGGGGAGTCGGAGCCGGTCTCGGTCAGACCGACCGGGGCGATTTTCCAGCCCGATCAGGTCAACGGCATCTACTCGGACATCAAGGCGCACAAGGTGGGTGACATCATCACCATCGAGCTGGCCGAGTCCACCTCTGCCTCCAAGAAGGCCAATACCCAGAGCGGTAAGGACAACAAGCTGACGATGAACACGGCGATGCTGGGTGGCGTGCCGGTAACGGCCGGCCCCTATGATCTGTCTGCCTCCCTTGGCCAGAATGGCGCTTTCAAGGGGCAGGCCAAGGCGGATCAGAGCAACAGCCTGCAGGGCAACATCTCCGTCAGCGTGGCCAAGGTACTGCCCAACGGCAACCTGCTGGTGCGCGGCGAGAAGTGGATCATGCTCAACAACGGCAATGAATATATCCGGATCACCGGCATGATCCGCCCCGAGGATGTGACCACGGACAACAGCGTCTCCTCCCAGAAGGTGGCCAATGCCCGCATCCATTACGGTGGTACCGGCGATCTGGCCAACAGCCAGGAACAGGGGTGGCTCACCAGCTTTTTCAATGGTCCCTGGTGGCCGCTCTAGGAGGTGTTATGAAGTCGCTCCGTCTTGTTGCCCTGTTTTGCTGCCTGTTGCCCCTGGGGATGGCCCATGCCTCCCGGATCAAGGACATCAGCTCGGTGGAAGGGGTGCGCAGCAACCAGCTGATCGGCTACGGCCTGGTAGTGGGTCTGCCCGGCACGGGTGAGAAGAGCAACGCCTTCACCGAGCAGACGTTTCGCACCATGCTGAACAATTTCGGCATCAAGGTACCGGACAACATCAAGCCGAAGATCAAGGACGTGGCGCCGGTGGCTATCCATGCCGATCTGCCCCCTTTTTCCAAACCGGGGCAGACCATAGATGTGACCGTATCGGCCATCGGTGAGGCCAAGAGCCTGCGTGGCGGCACCCTGCTGCAAAGCTTCCTGAAAGGGCTGGATGGCCGGGTCTATGCCGTAGCGCAGGGCAGCCTGGTGGTTGGCGGGCTGGGGGCCGAGGGGGCTGACGGCTCCAAGGTGGTGGTCAATACGCCTACCGTGGGTCGCATCGCCAACGGGGCCACCGTGGAGCGGGAGGTTCCGAACTCCTTCAGCCAGGGGGATACCATCACCTTCAACCTGAATCGTCCCGACTTTACCACGGCGCGCCGGCTGGCCGACGTGGTCAACGATCTGGTCGGCCCCAATACCGCGCAGGCGCTCGATGCCACCTCGGTCAAGGTCTATGCGCCGCGGGATCCGGGCCAGCGGGTCTCCTATCTCGCCACCATCGAGAACCTGGAGGTGGATCCGGCCACCGAGGCGGCCAAGATCATCGTCAACTCCCGTACCGGCACCATCGTCATCGGCAGCCAGGTGCGGCTCAAGCCGGCGGCCATCAGCCACGGCGGCTTGACGGTCACCATCGCGGAGAATCAGCAGGTGTCCCAGCCCAATCCGCTCTCGGGTGGCCAGACGGCGGTGACGAACAACTCCACCATCAATGTGCAGCAGGAGCAGGGGCGCATGTTCAAGCTGGATACCGGGGCGACCCTGGATGATCTGGTGCGGGCGGTGAACCAGGTCGGGGTGGCACCCGGCGACCTGATGGCGATCCTGGAGGCGCTGCAGCAGGCTGGCGCCATCGAAGGCCAGCTGGTCATACTGTAATCAACAAGCGGCAAGGGGTTGCCACGGGCGGCAATGAGGTAAGCAAAATGGCAGAGTTAGATAACAACGGCGGCGTGAATCTGGGCATGGTACAGGACATCCAGAACCTGGATCGCCTGCGCCAGTTGAGCCAGAGCAAGGAGGGGAAAGCGGATGCGCTGATGGCCGCCTCCCGCCAGTTCGAGTCCATTTTTACCCAGACCCTGTTCCAGAGCATGCGCCAGGCCAACCAGGTGCTGACCCAGGACAGCCCTTTCAACAGCAGCTACACCCAGTTCTACGAGGGGATGCTGGACGAGCAGCGGGTCGCCGACATGTCGAGCAAGGGGGGGATCGGTCTGGCCGCCATGGTGGCCAAGCAGCTCTCGCCGGAGACCTTCACCCATCACGACGGGCGGGTGCTCAAGATGCCCCAGCGTACCGAGCGGGTCTACAAACCCTATCAGCCGCCCACCTCCGCCGCCAACGATCTCATCTCCGCCTCAAAAGTTGGCAAAGATTTTGCTGAGAAAGAGATGCAAGGGGATACCCAGCCTCAGACAGCGCTGCACCGTACCCGCCGAACCGTACCGCCCATGGGGCCGGCGGCAGAGGTACATGGCATGCGCAGTCACAAGGCGCTGGACGATACCGCACAGGTGTTCGACTCCCCTGAAGAGTTTGTCGACCGACTGATGCCGCTGGCCAAGAAGGCGGCCGCCAAGCTGGGGTTGAGCCCGGCGGTGCTGGTGGCGCAGGCCGCGCTGGAAAGTGGCTGGGGCAAACGGGTGATCAAGAACGGGGAGGGGCAGGTGACCCACAACCTGTTCGGCATCAAGGCCGACCCGCGCTGGGAAGGACCCAAGACAGTGGTCAGCACTCTGGAATATGAAAAAGGAGTGGCGTCGCGCCAGAAGGCCGCGTTTCGCTCTTACGAGTCGTTCGAAGAGAGTTTCAACGACTATGTCGATTTCCTGACATCGGGCTCCCGCTACAAGGGGGCGCTGGCCAAGGTGGACAGTCCGGATCGCTATTTCGAAGCCTTGCAACAGGCCGGATACGCCACCGACCCGCACTATGCTAGGAAACTGAAACAGGTATTGCGCAGTGATGCCATTGCCGGCTACTCCGCGACCAACACGACAGAAATGGAGCTGTAAGTCATGGCAAGCGATCTGCTTGGAATTGGTACCTCGGGTGTGATGGCCCAGCAGCGGCTGCTGCAGACCACCAGTAACAACATCGTCAACGTCAATAGCCAGGGCTATGTGCGTGAACGTACCCTGATCTATACCAATGCCAACGGACTCGGCACCGGGGACATGCTGACCGAGCGGGTCATCAACGCCTATGCCCAGGGGGAGGTCAGACGCGACACTTCGGCCTTCTATGCCTCTTCCACCCGTTATCAGCAGCTCGCCAACACCGACACCCTGCTGGGGGATACCAGCAACAGCGTCGGCGCCGCCATCAGCTCCTATTTCGAGGGGTTCCATACCGCCAACGAAGCACCCGCCGACATCTCGGGCCGCAAGACCACCCTGAGCGGGCTGAGCGGCATGGTGAACCGCTTTCATACCCTGTCGGCCCAGCTGGACAAGCAGACCGACACCATCAACACCACCATCGAAGATGAAGCCAAGCGGGTGAACAGCCTGATCAACAGCATCAACGATCTGAACCAGGCCATCATTCGCACCCAGGGCACGCCGGAAGAGAACCTGATGCTGTTCGACCAGCGGGACGAGGCCATTCGCCAGCTCTCCGAGAAGATGGAGATCCGCACCGTGCCGCAGGACAACGGCAGCATGCTGGTCAACATGAGCACCGGCCACTCCCTGGTGCTCAACGGAAGCGTTGCCCAGCTCAGCGTGGTGCCGGGAAATCCCGATGCCCGTGAGTCCGAGTTGCAGCTGGTCATGGACCCCAACAAGGTCGCCCTCAATGACAAGGACATAGGCGGCGGGATAGGGGGGCTCTTCTCCGCCCGCAACGATCTGGAGCCGGCCAAGCGCGAGCTGGGTCAGCTGGCGGCCGCCATGGCGGATGCCATGAACCAGCAAAACCGGTTGGGGATGGATCTGGACAACGAGCTGGGGGGGGATCTCTTCTCTCTCGGCACGAGCGATGGCCTGCCCTACAGCCAAAATACCGGCAACGCTACCGCCAAGGTGAGCTTCGTGCCCGGCAAGGGGACGGAAGTGACCACCTTCGACTACGAGGTGCAGTTCAGCAGTGCCACCGGCTACGAGGTGTTCTCGGTGGACAAGGATGGCAACCGCACCTCGCTGGCCACCGGCACCACGCCACCCGCCACCGTGCAGGTGGCGGGGCACGGCATCCAGTTCGATCTCTCCGGCACGCCGGCGGCGGGGGACAAGATCTTGCTGCAACCCACCAAGCGGGCGGCTGCTGGCCTGGACCAGCTGGTGACCCGGGCCGAAGATCTGGCGCTGGCATCGCCGCTCAAGGCGGATAAAGGCAAGAACAACTTCGGTTCGGGCGAGATCAAGCTCAATGGTATCACCAATACCGGCGCCGGTTCCGGCTTTGGCACCAACAGCCTGGATCCGGCCTCACCCCAGGTGGTGAAGATAGACGTCAGCGGCAACTACCAGGTCTATGCCGCGGACGGTACCACCCTGATCGGGGTTGCCCCCGCCTCCAGCAAGGGGCAGAACCTGATGGCGGCCCTCGAGAATCCGCTTGGTGGCCCCAAGGTGTATGCCACTCCGACCCAGACCCCGGGTTATGAGTTCAGCATCACCGGCAAGGTGGAAGCCAATGACAGCTTCACCCTGAGCTACAACACCGATGGTTTTGCCGACAACGCCAACGGCCTGGCGCTTGCCGAACTGCAGAACAAGGATCTGGTGCGCAAGAGCAGCAACGCCGGCACCAGCAACGACAAGATGACCTTCAACGAGGCCTACTCCAGCCTGGTGACCGGGGTGGGCAACACCACCAGCCAGGCCAAGAGCCAGCTCAAGGCCGATGAAACGAAATTGACCCAGAGCAGGGCGATTTTCGAGAGTGTCTCCGGCGTCAGTCTGGAGGAGGAGGCGGCCAACCTGATCCGCTATCAGCAGTCCTATGCCGCCTCCGCCCAGATCGTCAGCACCGCCAAGACCATCTTCGACACCCTGCTGTCATCAGTGAGGTAACCCGATGCGTATCACTACCAACATGGTCTATGACCGCAACATCTCCTCGCTGAACAGTGCCAACGAGCGGCTGAGTACGGCCTATGAGCAACTGATGACGGGGGAGAAGTTCAAGTCGGCGGGGGAGGACCCTTCCGGCATGAGCCAGAAGCTGGCGCTGACCAAGGAGATCGATCTCTTCAAGCAGTACGGGGTCAACGGCAGCCTGCTGGAAAACAGCCTGGGCCACGAGGAGACGGTGCTGACCGCCCTCAACACCGCCATGACCAGTGCCCAGACCCTGATCCAGAAGGCGAACGACTCGGCGGTGGGGTACGAGGATCGCCAGGCTATTGCCAGCGAGCTGGAGGGGCTGCAAAAGCAGATGTTCGACCTGATGAACAGCAAGAACTCCCAGGGCGAATATATCTTCGGCGGCAATCAGAGCAAGACCCAGCCCTTCATTCAGGATGCCAGCGGCAACTACATCTTTCAGGGGGATACCGGCCAGCGCAAGATCCAGGTGTCGCCGACGGTGCAGATTGCCGCCAACGATTCTGGCTTCAACCTGTTTGAAATCGTGCCGACCCGTCGTACCAGTAGCGCGGGGAGCGCCAATATTCAGGTCGGGGTGGCCGATCAGGGCCACTTCGACAGTTTTTACCGCAACAACTATGACCCTTCGCTCGCCAGCAACCAGTACACGGTGAACACCATCGCCGGCACGCCGGATACCTACGAGATCAGGGACGGTGGCGGTACCCTGCTGCAAAGCGGCGACTATGTGGCGGGCAACAAGATCCCCTTCAACGGGCTGGAGCTGACCCTGTCGCTGCCGGCGGGGGGCGCGGCGCAGAACTTCGTGCTGGATCCGCCCCAGAACAACAACATCCTGGATGGCATGTCCGATTTCATCACGGCGCTGCGGGATCCCAACATCACGCCGGATACCTTCCAGCTGAAGGTGGCGGATGCCACCGCCCACATGAAGAATGCCCGTCTGAACGTGGATCAGGGGCTGGGGGAGATCGGCGGGCGCATGAACGGGCTGGAGCAGGTGATGGGTTCGAACGAGGGCTTGAGTACCCTCAACCAGCAGGCGAGGGCCAAGGTCTCCGAAGCGGATCTCTATGAGGTGATCGCCACCCTGTCGAAAGAGGATGCGGCCCTGAGCGCCACCCAGCTCTCCTTCAGCAAGATCAGCAAGTTGACCCTGTTCGACTACATCCGCTGAGCTTTTTTCATCGCTTACGGCCCTGGCTGGCCGCAAGCGATGGTTGCCGTTTCACTCCCTTTTTTCCGTTTTTTTATCCTCATTCAACTCCCCTTGCCAACCAATTGTAACAAGCTGTTGCCATAGGCCATTTAGCCCCTTGCCCCGGGTTGACTCCTATTGAGCGTTCGATAATCATGCTGCCCGCACAACAGAGGGTTGTGCGACTATTTGCAGCATCTCGTTAGGCGAGGCTCCTGTATAAACACAGGCCACTGATCTCACGACGTCCAGAGACGCCCAAGATCAGGACAGTTTTCATCGGATTAAGGTGTAAACCCAAGTGGCTTCCGGCATGCCGGATACGTTATGCAGTGCTAAAGCTGGTACGTGGGGATGATGACACGCCGAACGGCGTCATTTCCTGCCTATTACTCGTCAATCAAATTGCTGTTTTCTTTCAGACGGCGACGGATCACCGTTCGCGCTCAGGCTTGCCTGAAATCACATGAGGTCATTTGTGATGAAGAAAACACAGACACTACTCAATCGTCACCAACTGCTCGATCTGGCCGCCCTGCAGGGCTGGCTGGAGCACAATCTGGATCCGGTGCAGCGCGCCGATCAACTGCTGACCCTGCGTCCGGAAGAGCTCAACTGCATCTTCGATACCCTGCCCATCAACGAGGGAGCGGCACTGCTCGGCTCGCTGTCGGCGGAGTGTGCCGGCCGGCTGCTGATGCGACTGCATGTCAGCATCGTCAGCCTGTTGCAGGGGGCCATGCCGCGACGCGACATGCTGGCCATTCTGCGCCGGTTGGGAAGCAGTGATCGCACCATGCTGCTTGCCCGTTTCCCGGAGCAGGTACAGTCCACCTTCTACTCCCTGCTCGACTGGCCGACCGAATCGGTGGGCGCCAACATGCGCCACGAGTTTCTGGCCATCGGCGATCAGGAGACGGTGGGCAGTGCCAAGCAGCTGATCCACGATGCCTGGGACAACGCCCAGCTGTTCCAGAACCTCTATGTGGTCAACAACGACAAACGCCTGCTCGGCAGCATCTCGCTCAAATCCCTGCTGATTGCCGACCCGCAACTGCCGGTGAGCGAGCTGATGGACCGGGAGGTGGTGCGCATCAACGCCCGGGCGGATCAGGAGCTGGCCGCCCGCCTGCTGATCGATCGTGACCTCTCGACCTTGCCGGTGGAGGATCAGGGCAAGCTGGTGGGTATCTTCCACGTGGACGATGCAGCCGACATCCTGGAGCTCGAATCCACCGAGGATGCGGAGATGCAGGGTGGCTCCTCGCCGCTCGATACCCCCTATCTGCAGGCGACCCCCTGGCAGCTGTGGCGCAAGCGGGTAGGCTGGCTGCTGATCCTGTTCGTGGCCGAAGCCTATACAGGTACCGTGCTGCGGGCCTTTGAAGAGCAGCTGGAAGCCGCCATCGCGCTGGCCTTCTTCATCCCGCTGCTGATCGGCACCGGCGGCAACAGCGGCACCCAGATCACCACCACGATCGTCCGTGCCATGGCGGTGGGGGAGGTGAGCCTGCGCAACCTCGGCACCGTGCTGAAAAAGGAGATCTCCACCGGTCTGCTCATCTCGGCCGCCATCGCGCTGGCGGCCTGGGTGCGGGCCTGGAGCCTGGGGGTCGGTCCCCAGATCGGCATGGTCGTCACCCTGACCATCATCGCTATCGTGCTGTGGAGCGCCACCGTCGCCTCTGTGATCCCCATGGTGCTGCGTCGTTTTCGCATCGACCCGGCGGTGGTGTCCGCCCCCTTCATCGCCACCCTGGTGGACGGCACCGGTCTTATCATCTACTTCGAGATTGCCAAGCTGCTGTTGCCCGAGCTGCAGTAAGTCGCCATCTGAGAAAACGCAAAAGGCAGCCCATGGGCTGCCTTTTTTGCATCCGTCGCCCGCGCTCAGCCGAGCTGGAACAGCAGCGGCCAGCCCTGCTCCTGGCAATAGCGGTGCTCCTTCTCCAGATTCTGCATCAGCAATTTGTTCTCCTCGCACCAGTCGAGCGGCAGGGTCACCACCAGCTGATCGCCTTGCGCCGCGACCTTCCACTCGGGCAACAGGTTGTCCTGACGCCTGTGGTGGGCGGCCACGGCGAGGCGCAGGATGCGGATGCAGCGCAGCACCGTCTGCTCGTCGTGGTTGGGCAGGGCGGGCAGCTCGGCGAGTTTGAGCCCCTTGCGCTGGAAGCGCACCAGGGCCGCTAGCAGGGCCTGATCGTCCTGGTTGAAGCCGGGCAGATCGGTGTGTTGCAGGATATAGGCGGAGTGGCGGTGGATGCCGCTGTAGTTGATGGCAAGGCCAATCTCGTGCAGCCGCGCCGCCCAGCCGAGGATGGCGCGATAGGGCTCTACCGGCAGCTGCCATGGCACCTGCAGGGCATCAAACAGGGTCAGCACGCTCTGCTCCACCCGGGCGGCCTGCTTTCGGTCCAGCCGGTAGTGGGTGCCGAGGGCCTGGGCGGTGCGCTCACGAATGTCGTGGTGCTGCAGCCGCTCCTCGAACTCATACAGCAAGCCTTCGCGCAGGGCGCCGTCGGAGTACTCCATCCGTTCGATGGGCAGCGAGGTGAAGAGCCCGATCAGGATGGCGACCGCGGCGGCAAACACCTCCTGGCGCTCTTCGGTGAGGCCGGCCAGCTTGAGATCGGCGACCCGCTTGTGGGCCAGCATCTCCTCTTTGAGCCGCTCCAGCCCGGCGAGGGTGATGCTGCCGTCGGTCCAGCCCTCCCCCTGCAGGACATCACGCACGGTGCGGATCGATCCCGAACTGCCGAGGCAGCTCTGCCAGCCCAGCTTGCGGTACTGGTTGATGATGGGGGCGAGCTGATGCTGGGCCTCCAGCACGGCGCCGTTGAAGGCTTTCTCGCCGAGCTTGCCGTTGGCAAAGAAGCTCTGGGTAAAGCTGACGCAGCCCATTTTGCGGCTGGTGAGCGCCTTGTGTTCAAACCCCTCGCCGATGATGAGCTCGGTGCTGCCGCCGCCGATGTCCACCACCAGCACCTGTCCCTCGATGTGCTGGGTATGGGCGACCCCCTGATAGATGAGGCGCGCCTCCTCCTGGCCGCTGATGATCTCGATGGGGTGGTTGAGCACCTTGGCCGCCTCGCTCACAAACTCGCGGGCATTGCTGGCGCGGCGCAACGTGTAGGTACCGGCGATGCGGATCTGATCCGGATTGATGTTGGTAAGCCGCTCGGCAAAGATCGACAGGCAGGCTAGGCCGCGAGCCATCGCCTCCGGGCTCATCCGCTTGTGGGCATCCATCCCGTCGGCCAGCCGCACCCGCTCTTTGATGCGATCGACGATGCGAAAGCGCCCCTCGCTGAGATGGGCGATCACCATGTGAAAGCTGTTCGAGCCGAGATCGACGGCGGCGTACAGGCTATTGTCCATTGTTTGACTCTATGCGTTTGAGGTAGTCGTAAATCGCGACCTGGGAGCGAATTTTGCGGCGGTTGCCCCGCTTCACGTATTCGTTCTTCTGGTCGGCATCGATGACCCGCGCCTTGCAGGTGTCACTCAGTTGTAGCTCGAGAATATCCAGGATGCGCTGCTTGAGGCGCTCGTCGTAGATGGGGGTGCCCACCTCGATGCGACCGTCAATGTTGCGGCTCATCCAGTCGGCGCTGGAGATATAGAGCTGGGGGTTGCCCCGGTTGTGGAACACCATCACCCGCGGATGTTCGAGGAAGCGGTCGATGATGCTGATGACCCGGATGTTGTCGCTAAGACCCGGCACCCCGGGGCGCAGGGCGCACATGCCGCGGATGATCATCTGGATGGGCACCCCGGCCTGGCCGGCGGCGTAGAGCCGGTTGATAAGATCCCTGTCCACCAGGTTGTTGATCTTGAGGGTGATGCCGCTGGGCTGCCCCGCCTTGGCGTTGGTGAGCTCGTTGTCGATGAGCCGATAGAGCTGGCGCCGGCTGTTGATGGGGGAGACCAGCAGGTGGTTGAACTTGTAGCGCCGGTAGGGATACTCGATGTATTCGAACACGCTCTCCACCTCGGCGGTGATGTCCGGGTGGCGGGTCAGCAGGGAGAAGTCGGTGTAGATCTTGGCGGTCTTCTCGTTGAAGTTGCCGGTGCCGATGTGGGCGTAGCGCACCGCCTCGCCATTCTCGTGGCGGGTGATGAGGCAGAGCTTGGAGTGGATCTTGAGGCTTGGCACCCCGAACACCACCTTGACCCCCGCATTGGTCAGGATATTGGCCCAGTCGATGTTGGCCGCCTCATCGAAACGGGCGCGCAGCTCCACCACCACGGTCACCTTCTTGCCGTTGTTGGCGGCATCGATCAGGGAGTGAATGATGCGCGACTTCTTGGCCACCCGGTAGATATTGATGCGAATGGCGCTCACCGCCGGATCGAACGCCGCCTGGCGCACCAGCTCGGTGAAGTGGTGGAACTTGTGGTACGGGTAGTAGAGCAGTATGTCCTGCTTGGTGATGGCGTCGAAGGCGTTGACGAAACCGTCGAAGTCGCGGCAATCGAGCGCCGGCAGCTTGGGGTTCTCCAGATAGTCCCGACCCACGTTGGGGAAGCCGATGAAATCCTTGAAGTTGTGATAGCGCCCGCCCGGCATGATGGCGTCGTAGGAGCTGATCTGCAGCTTGAGCTTCAAGAAGCTTATCATGGCTGCCGGCATCTCCCGCTCGTAGACGAAGCGCACCGGCATGGCGGTGAGGCGCTGTTTCAAGCCATCACTCATCTTGTCCACCAGGCTGAGGTCGAGCTGGTCGGAGAGGTCATACTCGGCATCCCGGGTCAGCTTGACCGCGTAGGCGGCAATCTCGTCGTAATCGAAGAAGCCCTTGAAGATCTCGTCCAGACAGAAGCGGATGACGTTGTCCAGGATGATGATCTGCTTCTTGCGGCGGGTCCCTTCTGGCGGCAGCTGGAAGAAGCGGGGCAGATCGTCGGTCGGCACCTCCACCAGGGCGTACTGGATCACCTGGCCGTTCTTCTTCATCTCGATGGCCAGATAGGTGTACTCGTCTTTCAGAAACTTGACCGGGTTGACCTCCTTGTTGAGCAGGATCGGGATGATGTGGCGCAGCACCTTCTCCTTGAAGAAAACCCGCAGCCACTGCTGGATGGATTCGGAGAGCTGGTTCTCGTTGACCAGGAAGATGTTGTGGCGGGCCAGCGCGATCAGCAGCTCCTTGTAGGTGTTGTCGAACGCCTCGCCGAGCGCCATCACCTTCTGCTGGATGGCCCGCAGCAACACCTTGGCCTCGTCGTCGCCGCCGTGCACCTCGTTGATCAGGATGCGGCGCTTGACGTCCGACACCCGTACCTTGAAGAACTCGTCCTGGTTGGAGGAGAAGATCCCCAGAAAACGGACCCGCTCGATGAGCGGGACCGTCTTGTCCATCGCCTCTTGCAACACCCGTTCATTGAATGAGAGCCAACTCAGCTCCTTCTCTTCATACTGCTTGTCGGTGCTCATGTGATGCCTCTGTGGTCAGGTCGCGTCTGCGCGGCAGTTATGGCGTGGAAATATGACAGATTGATGACCATCCGCTCAGTCGATGAAGGCCTGGTCGATGTCGACCACCAGATCGTCGGAGAGGGACTCCAGCGCACTGATGAGATCCCCCAGTTCGAGCCGGGGTGGCAGCGCCACCAGGGCGTGGGCGTAGAAGAGCGGGGCGCCGGAGTGGGGGGCGGGCTCGCAGCCGGTGGTGAGGTCGGCCACGTTGACGTTGAGCTGGCGCAAGATGCTGGCCACCTCGTGGACGATGCCGGCCCGGTCGTTGCCGGTGACGCTGACCATCACCTGCCGCTCCGGCTCCTGGCTGAGCTGGCCTTCGGCGAAGCTGACGGTGAGACCGGGCAGCATGGCCAGCGCCTCGCACAGGCTGCGGTAGTGCTCGTCAGGCACGCTCACGTGCAGGATGCCGGCAAACTGTCCCGCCAGCTCGCTCATGGAGCTGGCCAGCCAGTTGCCCTGCTGGTGGCTGATGACGTCCGCCAGACTCTCGACGATACCGGGCTTGTCCGCTCCGATCACGGTCACGACCAATTGCTTTTGCATCCTGCTCTCCTTGGAATTGGGTTTCTCCAGCATTGTGCCTGCTGTCACAGGCCATATGAAGCCCCGCCGGCAGCAAAAATGGCGAAAAAGCGCGGCGAAGAGGGGGCTAACGCCATTTCTGCACTGCCTGCGCCCGCAGCCGCGTGGTAGAGTGATGCCCCTGTTTTGTATTGTGAAACTAGCTGGCTCTGGTGAGCGGGATGTGCGCGTATGAATAGCCTTGTCGTATCGGGATTGATGTTGTTGGTGCTGCTTCTGCTGGCGATCTTCTGGAGCAGGGGCAGGAAGGGCAAGGCGCTGCCCTATGAGCTGCAGGAGACCCTGTTCAGCCCGGCGGAGCGCTCCTTCCTCGGTGTGCTGGATCTGGCGGTGGGCGACCAGGCCCGGGTCTTTGCCAAGGTGCGGGTGGCCGATGTGCTGACGCCGGAGGCGGGGATGGGCAAAAGCAAGTGGCAGCAGGCCTTCAACAAGATCAACGCCAAGCACGTGGACTATCTGCTCTGCCACCCCTCGGATCTTTCCTTCATCTGCGCCATCGAGCTTGATGACAGCTCCCACCGTCATCAGAAGCGCAAAGCGCGGGACAGCTTCCTCAAGGCCGCCTTTGACAGCGCCGGTCTGCCGCTGCTGCAGATCCCGGCGAGCAACCATTATCAAGTTGAGGAGCTGCGCGAACAGATCCTGCCGCTGCTGAACCGCAGCACGGATCTGCCGCAAGAGGATCTGCTGCCGGGTGAGCGCCGCGAGCCCACCTTCAGCCCTCTGCAGCTGGACAGGGTCGAGGTGGAAGAGCCCCACCATGGTGGCCGAGCCCCGGCCGTGGCCCCCATCAAGGCCATCGTATCACCACGCAGCGCGCCGCTGCCGGCGGCCGACGCCGAGCTGGTGGACAATCTGTTTGCCGAGGTGGAAGAGGACGAAGACGAGGCTCCCCATCAGGTGCCGCACTGCCCCCGTTGCGATGCGCCGTTGGTGGAGCGGGAAGCCAAGAAGGGACCCCATGCCGGCCGGCTGTTCCTGGCCTGCAGCCGCTTTCCCGAGTGCCGTTACGCCGCGCCCCACACTCACGCCCGTCATTGACCATCCTGCCTGCTTGCGGCCCGCTGCGGGCCGCAAGCAGGCGCTCCCGCTCCTGTTCCTCTCCTCCTCTTGTTTGCCTGCGGCCTGCTCGCGTTACCCAAAAAAAAGTGTCGACAAAATTTATCTTGTGACGCCGTTGGGTCGATAAACTTAGGTGAAATGCGACAAATTTTGACAATGCGTCGGAATTTTGGCACTTTGTGCATCCTGCATAAAGTGCGTGGCTTGACCACATAAGCACAATAAAACAATAAGTTACGTCGAGAATAGAGGGATGGATATGATGGCAATGGGAGTGTTGATTGTTGACGCCGATGCGCAGCGGCGCCAACAGTTGGGGACAGTTCTCTCGTTCATGGGGATCCCCTGGCAGGAGGTTGCCGAGGGTGATCTGGAGGTTGCCATCGAGTCATCCGGCCCGCTGCAGGGGGTTCTGACCGGTGCCCTCAATGGCCGGCCGCTGGGCGAGCTGCTGACCGGTTTTCCCCGGGTGCCTTTCCTGTCGCTGGTGGAAGCCGACTTCCCCAACAGCAACTTCATCGGGGTGGCTGAGTCCCCCTTTACCTATGAATCCCTGACCCGCCACCTCCATTTTTGCCAGGCCTTCGTCTCCCTCCACCCCCGTCAGCAGACCCACGACAAGGGGCAGGCGCTGCTGCGCCTGCTGGTGGGCAAGGGCAAGGGGATCCAGGAGGTGCGCCGGCTCATCAGCCAGGTGGCCGAGACCGATGCCAACGTGCTGATCCTCGGCGAATCGGGTACCGGCAAGGAGGTGGTGGCGCGCGCCATCCATGAACTCTCGGCCCGAAGCGCGGGCCCCTTCGTGCCCATCAACTGCGGCGCCATCCCGGCCGAGCTGCTCGAGAGCGAGCTGTTCGGTCACGAGAAGGGGGCCTTCACCGGTGCCATCGCCGCCCGGCGCGGTCGCTTCGAGCTGGCCCAGGGGGGCACCCTGTTTCTCGACGAGATCGGCGACATGCCGCTGCCGATGCAGGTCAAGCTGCTGCGGGTGCTGCAGGAGCGAATGTTTGATCGGGTCGGCGGTGGCAAGCCCATTCAGGCGGACGTGCGCATCATTGCGGCCACCCACCGGGATCTGGAGGCGATGATCCGCACCCAGGTCTTCCGTGAAGATCTCTACTATCGCCTCAACGTCTTCCCCATCGAGACCCCGCCGCTGCGGGATCGGGCCGACGACATCCCGCTGCTGCTGCAGGAGCTGCTCAATCGCCACGCCGAGCTGCATCAGGGGATGATCCGCCTGACTCAGCGCGCCATGGAGTCCCTGATGCAGTACCCCTGGCCTGGCAACGTGCGCGAGCTCTCCAACCTGCTGGAGCGGCTGCTCATCCTCTACCCGCAGCAGATCGTCGATGTGGCCGACCTGCCGAGCCGTTATCGGCTGCTGCCCTGCGAGCCGCGGGACGAGCGGCTGACCGAGATGGACGAGCGCGATGCGCTGGCCGCCGTGTTCCAGGATCCGCCCGAGCTGGATCTGCCCGCCAGCCACGCCCGCGCCATGCAGCTGCCGGAGGAGGGGGTCAACCTCAAGGAGATGCTGGCTGACCTGGAAGTGGAGCTGATCCGCCAGGCGCTGGAGTCCCAGGACGGGGTGGTGGCCCGCGCCGCCGACCTGCTCGGCATGCGCCGTACCACCCTGGTGGAGAAGATGAAAAAATACGGGATGAGCAAGGAAGCATGAGGGTCAAAGCCTTGACGCCAATCTTCAAGGCTTTGATTTTATATATAATTTTTAGTGGCATGGAAATTGAATAAGCTGACTCAGTCGCCAGTTTGAGGTCAGCTTTATGACAGCCCAGCCGCAAGAAACCCCGCTCCAGTCTCACGAGGTGAGCCAGCTTTACGCCATCTTCACGGCGCTGCCCACCGGTGTCTTGCTGCTCGACGGTGAGGGCCGGATCACCCGGGCCAACCCGGCCGCCAAGGCGCTGCTGGGGGAGCCGCTGGAAGGGCAGGCCTGGCGCCAGATCATCGACCGCTGCTTTCAGCCCCGCGAGGATGACGGCCACGAGATCTCCCTGCGCGATGGGCGCCGGGTCCAGCTCTCGACCCAGCCGCTGCCGGATCAGCCGGGCCAGCTGGTGTTCATCAACGATCTGACCGAAACCCGCCAGCTGCAAGACCGCATCAACCACATGAAGCGGTTGTCGGCCCTTGGCAACATGGCCGCCTCGCTGGCCCACCAGATCCGCACGCCGCTCTCCGCCGCCATGCTATATGCCGCCAACCTGGCCAACCGCACCCTCAAACCCGAATCCCGCAGCCAGTTCCAGCAAAAGCTGATGGCGCGCCTGCAGGATCTTGAAAAGCAGATCAGCGACATCCTGCTGTTTGCCCGCAACGGCGACAACCAGGTGGTGACCCCGACGTCGGTGCAGGGGTTGCTGGCCGAGGTGCAGGCCGGCGCCGAGGCATTTTGCAGCCAACAGGGCTGTGAGCTGCACATGGAGGCGCCGGAGCCCGATCTCTGCCTGCTGGCCAACAGCAGCGCGCTGGCGGGGGCGGTCAACAACCTCATCGCCAATGCCCAGCAGGCCGGCGCCACGTCGCTTCTGGTGAGTGCGGTGCGCAGCGGCACCCGGGTGGAGCTGCGCATTCTCGACAACGGCAAGGGGATGCCCGCTCACCTGCTGAGCCAGATTTTCGAACCCTTCTTCACCACCCGTTCCCAGGGCACCGGCCTTGGACTGGCGGTGGTGCAATCCGTGGTCCGTGCCCATCAGGGCGAGGTCAGCGTGGCCTCGGTACCCGGCGAGGGCACCTGTTTTACCCTGTCGTTCCCCCTGCATCAGCAGGCGGTGCAGCTCGGAGGTGTCGCATGAGCCATGTTGAGCGTCAGCGCCATCCGGCAGGGATCAATATCAATGCGGCCAGGCTGGCTGTGGTGGGAGGTGTAGCATGACTCAGGCCCGGATCCTGGTAGTGGAAGATGACAATGGCCTGCGCGAAGCGCTGATGGATACCCTGTTGCTCGGCGGCTATGAGTGCCGCGAGGTGGACAGCGGTGAGCGGGCCCTGCTGGCCCTGTCGCGCCAGAGTTTCGACATGGTGATCTCGGATATCCAGATGGGGGGGATGGATGGCCTGACCCTGCTGGCCACCATTCGTCAGCAATATCCCCAGGTGCCGGTGCTGTTGATGACCGCCTACGCCAACATCGACGGTGCGGTGCGGGCCATGCGCGAAGGGGCCATCGACTATCTGGCCAAGCCCTTCTCCCCCGAGGTGCTGCTCAATCAGGTCAGCCGCTATGTGCCGGCCCAGAAGGTGGAGAAACGGGCCGTGGTCTATGGCGATCCCAAGACCGCCGAACTGTTCCAGCTGGCGACCCGGGTGGCCAGAAGCGAGGCCACCGTGATGGTGACCGGCCCGAGCGGGACCGGCAAGGAGGTGCTGGCCCGCTACATCCACGACAACTCCAGCCGTGCCGAACAGACGTTCGTCGCCATCAACTGCGCCGCCATTCCGGAAAACATGCTGGAGGCGACCCTGTTCGGCTACGAGAAGGGGGCCTTTACCGGCGCGGTGCAGGGCTGCCCCGGCAAGTTCGAACAGGCCCAGGGGGGGACCCTGCTGCTCGACGAGATCACCGAGATGGATCTGGGGTTGCAGGCCAAGCTGCTGCGGGTGCTGCAGGAGAAAGAGGTGGAGCGGCTCGGCAGTCGCAAGATGATCCCGCTCGACGTGCGGGTCATCGCCACCAGCAACCGGGATCTGAAAAAAGCGGTGCAGGACGGCCTGTTTCGCGAGGATCTCTACTATCGCCTCAATGTCTTCCCGCTGCGCTGGACGGCGCTATGGGAGCGCCCCGGCGACATACTGCCGCTGGCGGAACACCTGCTGGCGCTGCATGCCGGTCAGCAGGGACTGCCGACGCCGCAACTGACGGAGGCGGCCCGTGAGCGGCTGCTGGCTCACCCCTGGCCCGGCAACGTGCGCGAGCTCGACAACGTGGTGCAGCGCGCCCTCATTCTGAGCCCCGACGGCCTCATTGGCTGCGAGCACCTCATTCTGGAAGAGGTGGAGGAAGAAGAGATCCGGCTGGTCGGCAACGAGCGCAGCAGCGGCAGCGAACACCTGGGCAGCGAGCTCAAGCAGCAGGAGCACCAGATCATTCTCGACACCCTGCAGGATTGCAACGGCAGCCGCAAGGCTGTGGCCGACCGGCTCGGCATCAGCCCACGCACCCTGCGCTACAAGCTGGCCCAGATGCGCGAGGCGGGGATCGACCTGCCAGCCTGAGGCCATTCCGGGCCCGACCATGGGCCGCAGTGCGGGAGGCATCATGGTCTTGCTGGCCCGCCTCGATTATCATGGGGCCTCGGCGTTATGAGCCCGATTCCTGTCTGCATCGCAGCACTGGGGTCGGCGCCTTTATAAGGGACCCCTATGATCTCTCATCGAAAACTGGAAAGCGTACTCAACCATCTGCTCGAACCCCACGCCATCAAGGATTACTGCCCCAATGGCCTGCAGGTGGAGGGGCGTGAGCGCATTCGCAAGGTGGTGACCGGCGTGACCGCCAGCCAGGCTCTGATCGACGCGGCCGTGGCTGCCGATGCTGACGCCATCCTGGTCCATCACGGCTACTTCTGGAGCGGCGAGCCGGCCCAGATCACCGGCATGAAACAGCGCCGCATCAAGACCCTGCTGACCCACGACATCAACCTGTTTGCCTATCACCTGCCGCTGGACGTGCACCCCGAGGTGGGCAACAACGCCCAGCTGGCCCAGTTGCTGGGCATCAAGGTGCGCCGCGGCCTCGAGCCCTGGAACAGCAAGAGCGTCGCCATGGTGGGCAAGCTGGAAGAGCCCATGAGCGGGTCTGACTTTGCCAAGCTCATTGCCGAGCGGCTCGGCCGTGAGCCGCTCCATTGTGGCGACAGCGGCCCCGAGCTTATCCGCTCGGTGGCCTGGTGCACCGGCGGCGGCCAGAGCTACATCAATCTGGCGGCGGAGCAGGGCATCGATGCCTTCATCTCCGGTGAAGCCTCCGAGCAGACCATCCACACCGCCCGCGAGATGGGCATGCACTTCTACGCCGCTGGCCACCACGCCACCGAGCGTTACGGCGTCAAGGCGCTGGGGGAGTGGCTGGCGACGGTGCATGGGCTGGATGTCACCTTTATCGATATCGACAATCCGGTCTAGGTTCGATTAGCCGCGTAGCGGGGTAATCGGACCTGACTGCAGCAAGTGCGCTGGTAGATAGAAATGACAAGGGAGGCGTGGGCCTCCCTTGTTCTATTTTGCATGCTGCGGTTAACCGTTACTCGCTGGCATAACCCGCGGGGCCGAGCAGGGCGCCGTCGAGCAGGGCGGCCCCCTCCAGCATCTGCAGCCGGCCTTCACAGAACCACTGCACCACCAGTGGGTAGATGCTGTGCTCCTGCACCTGCACCCGGGCCGCCACCTCCTCGGCCGTGTCCCCTTCGAAGATGGGAACGCGCGCCTGCAGGATCACCGGGCCGCCGTCGAGCTCTTCGGTGACGAAGTGGACGCTGGCGCCGTGTTCGTCGTCACCGGCATCGATGGCGCGCTGGTGGGTGTGCAGCCCCTGGTACTTGGGCAGCAGGGAGGGGTGGATGTTGACCATCCGACCGGCAAAGTGCCGCACCAGGTCGGCACTCAGGATCCGCATAAAGCCGGCCAGCACCACCAGGTCGGGCTGATAGTCGTTCATCAGCGCCAGCAGGGCGGCGTCATACTCCTCCCGACTGGCAAACTGCTGCTGGGCCAGGATGGCGGTGGCCACCCCCGCCTCTTTGGCGCGCACCAGCCCGTAGGCATCGGCCTTGTTGCTGATGACGCCGACCACCTGACCGGCAATCTTGCCGTCGGCGCAACTGTCGAGAATGGTCTGCAGGTTGCTGCCGTTGCCGGAGATAAGGACCAGGATCCGCATCATTGGATGATGACCTGCTCCTCGCCATCGGCCGCCTTGGCGATGTGGCCGATATGCCAGGCGTTCTCGCCTTCCGCCTTGAGCAGGGTCAGCGCTTTTTCAAGCTGATCCGCCGGCAGGGCGATGATCATGCCGACGCCGCAGTTGAAGGTGCGGTACATCTCGTGACGGGTGACGTTGCCAGCCTCTTGCAGCCAGCTGAACACCGCCGGCCACTGCCAGCTCTGCTCGTCGATCACCGCCTGGGTGTTGGCGGGCAGCACGCGCGGGATGTTCTCCCAGAAACCGCCGCCGGTGATGTGGGAGAGGGCGTGGATCTCGCACTCCTTGATGAGCTTGAGCACGGGTTTCACGTAGATGCGGGTCGGCTCCAGCAGGGCGTTGGCCAGGGTGGTATCACCCAGCGGCTGCTGCACGTCGGCCTTGGAGACTTCCAGGATCTTGCGAATGAGGGAGAAGCCGTTGGAGTGGGGGCCGCTGGCGGCCAGGGCGATCAGGGCATCCCCTTCGCCGACCTTGCTGCCATCGATGATCTCGCTCTTCTCCACCACGCCGACGCAGAAACCGGCGATGTCGTAGTCTTCCCCTTCATACATGCCCGGCATCTCGGCGGTCTCGCCGCCCACCAGGGCACAGCCGGACTGCTCGCAGCCGGCACCGATGCCGGTGACCACGGCCGCGGCGGTGTCGACGTCCAGCTTGCCGGTGGCATAGTAGTCGAGGAAAAAGAGGGGCTCGGCGCCCTGCACGATCAGGTCATTGACGCACATGGCCACCAGATCGATGCCGACGGTGTCGTGCTTCTTCAGGTCGATGGCGAGGCGCAGCTTGGTGCCCACCCCGTCGGTGCCGGAGACCAGCACCGGCTCCTTGTAGCCCGCAGGGATTTGACACAAGGCCCCAAAGCCGCCAAGACCACCAAGGACTTCAGGACGACGAGTGCGCTTTGACACGCCCTTGATACGTTCAACCAGTGCATTGCCGGCATCGATATCCACGCCAGCATCCTTGTAGCTCAGTGAGGTTTTGTCAGTCACGCGTATTCCCCGTCATATAAAGAAGTGGAGGGTAAAATTCGGGGCGTATTCTAACAGTGGCGGTGAAAAACCAGAAAGGAAATCGTTTGCGCGTTTTTGCGCGGAAATGCTCTACAAGCGGCGGCTTTTGTTGTATGATTCCGCGATTTTTTTGCGGCAGTTAGAGGAGATAATAATGAAAGTCGTTGAAGTCAAACACCCCCTGGTCAAGCACAAGATCGGTCTGATGCGTGAAGGCGATATCAGCACCAAGCGTTTCCGTGAACTGGCCAAGGAAGTGGGCAGTTTGTTGACCTACGAAGCGACCTCTGACTTCGAAACCGAGAAGGTTACCATCGATGGCTGGAACGGGCCAGTGGAAGTTGACCAGATCAAGGGCAAGAAGGTCACCGTCGTGCCTATCCTGCGTGCCGGTCTGGGCATGATGGATGGCGTGCTGGAGCACATGCCGAGCGCCCGCGTCAGCGTGGTCGGTATCTACCGCGACGAAGAGACCCTGCAGCCGGTTCCCTACTTCGAGAAGATTGTCAGCAACATCGAAGAGCGTCTGGCGCTGGTGATCGACCCCATGCTGGCTACCGGCGGCTCCATGATCGCCACCATCGATCTGCTCAAGAAGAAGGGCTGCCAGTCCATCAAGGTACTGGTGCTGGTTGCCGCGCCGGAAGGCATCAAGGCGCTGGAAGCCGCTCACCCGGACGTGGAGCTGTTCTGCGCCTCCATCGACCAGGGCCTGAACGAGAAGGGCTACATTGTCCCGGGTCTGGGCGACGCCGGCGACAAGATCTTCGGCACCAAGTAAGCCTCGATCGCCTCATCGCGTGCCTGCAGGCGCGCAAACGGAGCCGGCACCTCGCCGGCTCCGCTGTTTCTCCCGCCCCCGGCTTGCTGCCATGCGCGCCTTGCCGCTACCATAAGCACCATCTCCCATTTCGAGACTTTTCTCATGCTCAAACGTGTTGTGACCGCCCTCTGCTGCGGCTTGTCATTCATGGTGTCGGCCGCCCAGGTGACCGATCTCTATCAGGGCAAGGCCCCCACCAGCGGCGACATGGCGGCAGCCCAGTCCCAGGCCCTGGGCGAGGTGCTCGTCAAGGTGACCGGCAAGCGCGACATCCTGACCCAGCCGGCGGTGGTCAAGGCGCTGGCGGCACCCGGCACGTTCGTGCAGCACTACGGTTATCAGGACGTGGGGCCGGTGAAGTTTCTCAAGGCCGATTTCGACGTGACCAAGGTCAATGCCCTGGTGGCCGAGAGCAAATTCGCCCT
The DNA here is from genome assembly GCF_040908225.1 of Aeromonas sp. R5-3. Taxonomy (NCBI): domain Bacteria; kingdom Pseudomonadati; phylum Pseudomonadota; class Gammaproteobacteria; order Aeromonadales; family Aeromonadaceae; genus Aeromonas; species Aeromonas sp. R5-3. The sequence continues at coordinate 173,852 of NZ_JBFODH010000018.1, forward strand.
GCTGGGCCCGGCCCGGCCTCAAGTGGCCATCTGGCTGGTGATCAATGAAGGGGAGCGCCGCATTCTGCCGGATCAGTCCAGCGACGGCTGGGCCGCCGCCCTGCGTACCCAGGCCCAGGCCATGGGGCTGCCGGTCAGCATTCCGCTGATGGACTTGGACGACAACATGGCGGTCAATGCCACCGACGTCTGGGGCCGCTTCGCCGACCCCATCCTCAAGGCGAGCCAGCGTTACGGTGCCGAGATGGTGGTGCTGGGCAAGCTCACCCCGGAGGGGGAGAAGTGGAACATCGACTGGGGTCTCTACGGACCCAAGGCCGGTGGTGAAGTGGCCGAGCTGACCCGGGGCAATGGTGCTGGCTCCCAGGCCGAGGTGGCACAGGGCTTTGCCGACACCCTGGCCGGCTGGTTGGTGAAAAACTATGGTGCCCGCGTCTCGGGGCCGGCCTCCAGCCAGAGTCTGGTGGTGAGTGGGCTCTCCGACGTGGACAGCATGATCGCCGTGCAGAAGATGCTGCAGGGGATGGCCAACGTGAGCAAGGTCGAGATTGGCAAACTGGAAGGGGACCAGGTCACCTTCAATTTCACCCTGCAGGGTGATCAGGCCGAGTTGGCCCGCATGCTTCAGCTCGAGAGCCGCCTGCATCGGGTTGACGATAATGGCAGCGCATTGCGTTACCAATGGTCGCAGCCCTGATTTTATAAGGCTTTTGTATACCGCCCGGCTTGTCCGGGCGGTTCTCTATCCGGCCCGGCGATGATACACTTGGTAGCAAATGTCACAGTCAAAGCCTAACGAGTGAAGCAACCGGCCCAACTGTCTTTAGCCGTACAACTACCGGATGATGAAACCTTCGTCAGTTTTTATCCCGGCAACAATGCTCATCTGATCACCGCCCTCAAGAATGCGGCCATTGGTCAGGGTTCACCTTTCCTCTATTTCTGGGGGGCCAAGGGATCGGGCCGCTCCCATCTGCTGCACGCCACCTGCGCCGAGGTCAATGCCCGCGACGCGGCGGCAGCCTATCTCTCCCTCGATCAGTTCGAACAGCTCGACCCCAGCATGCTCGACGCCCTCGAAAGCCTGCCGCTGGTCTGCCTCGACAGCCTGGAAGCCATCGCCGGCAATGCGCTGTGGGAGCGGGCCCTGTTCGATTTTTACAACCGCTGGCAGGAGAAGGGCGAGGGGACCCTGGTAGTGACCGGTTGCAGCGCACCGCGCAAACTGGGGCTGCAACTGCCGGATCTCGCTTCCCGGCTGGACTGGGGCGTGAGCTTCCACCTCGACGAGCTGGACGATGAAGGCAAGCTCAGTGCCCTGCAGCTGCGTGCCGAGCTGCGGGGCTTCAAACTGCCCATCGATGTGGGCCGCTTCCTGCTCAACCGTCTCTCGCGCGACATGCGTACCCTGCTCACCACTCTCAATCAGCTCGACAACGCCTCCTTTCGTGCCAAGCGCAAGCTGACTATCCCCTTTGTCAAAGAGATCCTCGAGCTCTGAGTTCTTCGGGTGTGTTTGAGCGTGAGCGACGCCTAAGCAATGAATAAAAAGAAACCCCGGCCACTGGCCGGGGTTTTGCTATCTCAAGGACTCTCTCAAAGAGTTCTGCCTATCAGTGGAACTGATCTTCTTCGGTGGAGCCGGTCAGCGCAGTCACCGAGGATTGGCCGCCCTGAATGACGGTGGTCACCTTGTCGAAGTAACCGGTACCCACTTCCTGCTGGTGTGCCACGAAGGTGTAGCCGCGCTCGGCAGCGGCGAACTCCGGCTGTTGCACCATCTCGACGTAGTGCTTCATCCCTTCGCCACGGGCGTACTGGTAGGCCAGCTCGTACATGTGGAACCACATGTTGTGGATGCCCGCCAGGGTGATGAACTGGTACTTGTAACCCATGTCGGACAGCTCCTGCTGGAAGCGGGCGATGGTGGCATCGTCCAGGTTCTTCTTCCAGTTGAAGCTCGGCGAGCAGTTGTAGGCCAGGATGCGATCCGGGAACTGGGCCTTGATCGCTTCGGCAAATTTGCGCGCCTCGTCCAGATCCGGCTTGGCGGTTTCGCACCACACCATGTCGGCGTAGGGGGCGTAGGCCAGACCGCGGGCGATGGCCTGATCGATGCCGGCACGCACCTTGTAGAAACCTTCGGCGGTGCGCTCACCGGTCAGGAAGTCCGCATCGTAAGGATCCGCATCCGTGGTCAGCAGATCCGCCGCGTTGGCGTCGGTACGGGCGATCACCAGGGTGCTGGTGCCGCAGACGTCGGCCGCCAGACGAGCCGCGACGAGCTTCTGCACCGCTTCCTGGGTCGGAACCAGCACCTTGCCGCCCATATGGCCGCACTTCTTGACGGAAGCGAGCTGATCTTCGAAGTGCACGCCGGCGGCGCCCGCTTCAATCATCCCCTTCATCAGCTCGAAGGCGTTCAGCACGCCGCCGAAGCCGGCTTCCGCATCCGCGACTATGGGCAGGAAGTAGTCGATAAAGCCCTCATCCTGCGGCCCTACCTTGTTGGCCCACTGGATCTGGTCGGCACGGGCGAAGGAGTTGTTGATGCGCTCCACCACCGACGGCACCGAGTTGGCCGGATAGAGGGACTGATCCGGATACATGGTGGAGGAGAGGTTGTTGTCTGCCGCTACCTGCCAGCCGGAGAGGTAAATCGCCTCGATCCCCGCCTTGGCCTGTTGCACCGCCTGGCCGCCGGTCAGGGCGCCGAGACAGTTGACGTAGCCCTTCTTGGCGCCGCCGTGGATCAGCTCCCACAGCTTGTCGGCGCCACGTTGGGCCAGGGTGTGCTGCGGCTGCAGGCTGCCGCGCAGGTTGACCACGTCCTCGGCGCTGTAGCCGCGCTTGATCCCTTTCCAGCGGGGGTTCTGTGCCCAGTCTTTCTCGATAGCCTGGATCTGTTGCTCACGGGTCAGTGCCATATCAGTTCCCTCTTTCATTGATTTCACGTTTCCATTGACTTGTTATTGGCGAGCCCCTTGCGGAGCCCGTGATTCAGAGCCGCTCGTAACCGGGCAGCGTCAGAAAATCGATCAGGGTATCGGCGCAGGTGATCTCTTCCATCAGGGCGCTCGCCTCGGCGAAACGACCCGACTGCCAGCGGGCTTCGCCCACCTCGCGTTTGACCACCTCCTGCTCCTCGGCCAGCATCTGGCGGAACAGATCCTTGGTCACCACCTGGCCGTTTGACAGGGACTTGCCGTGGCGGATCCACTGCCAGATGGAGGTGCGGGAGATCTCGGCGGTAGCCGCATCTTCCATCAGACCGTAGATGGGCACGCAGCCGTTGCCATTGATCCAGGCCTCCAGATACTGCAGGGCAACCCGGATGTTGGTGCGCATACCTGCCTCGGTGCGCTCGCCCTCGCAGGGGGCGAGTAGGTCGGCGGCTGTGATGGGGGCATCCTGCTCGCGCAGCACGCCGATCTGGTTCTTGGCGCCGGCCGGGATGGTGGCGTTGAACACGGCCATGGCGGTGTCGGCCAGGCCTGGGTGGGCCACCCAGGTACCATCATGGCCGTTGTCGGCTTCACGCTGTTTGTCGGCATGTACTTTGGCGAAGACCTGCTCGTTGACGGCGGCATCCTTGGCTGGAATGAAGGCGGCCATGCCGCCCATCGCCAGCGCGCCGCGCTTGTGACAGGTCTTGATCAGCAGCCGCGAGTAGGCGGAGAGGAACGGCTTGTCCATGGTCACCACCTGACGGTCCGGCAGGACGCGATCCGGGTGGTTCTTCAGCGTCTTGATATAGCTGAAGATGTAGTCCCAGCGGCCGCAGTTGAGGGCGACGATGTGATCCTTCATCTGATAGAGCAGCTCGTCCATCTCGAACACCGCCGGCAGGGTTTCGATCAGCACGGTGGCCTTGATGGTGCCGCGGGGCAAGCCGAACTTGTCTTCGGTCCAGGCGAACACCTCGCTCCACCAGCGCCCTTCCAGGTGGCTCTGCAACTTGGGCACGTAGAAGTAGGGGCCGGATCCCTTGGCCAGCAGCGCCTGATAGTTGTGCAGGAAGTAGAGGGCGAAGTCGAACAGGCCGCCGGGAATGGGGGCACCATCAAAGGTGACGTGTTTTTCCGGCAGGTGCAGACCGCGCACCCGGCAGATGAGCACCGCAGGATCGGCATTGAGGGTATAGGATTTCCCCTCCGGGCTCTGGTAGGCAATGGTGCCATTGACCGCATCGCGCAGGTTGATTTGACCCTCGATCACCTTATTCCAGGCGGGGGCCAGCGAATCTTCGAAGTCCGCCATGAACACCTTGACGTTGGCGTTGAGGGCGTTGATCACCATCTTGCGCTCGACCGGGCCGGTGATCTCCACACGGCGATCCTGCAGGTCGGCAGGAATGCCGCGTACCGTCCAGTCGCCGGCGCGGATGTGGGCAGTCTCAGGCAGGAAGTCCGGCAGCTCGCCGCCATCGATACGGGCCTGGCGTGCCACACGTTGTTTCAACAATTCGTCCCGTTGGGGAGCAAAGCGTTCCACCAGTTCGGATACCAGGGCCACCGCGTCCGGCGTCAGAATTTGCGCGTAATCGGGATGCATTTCGCCCTGGATGCGCAGACGGGCGCTACAGTGGGTCTGGGCCGGTGCCGACATAGTGTTCACTCCTTTGAGAATTACATTTTGAACTAATTAACTACGACTAAAGTCGATCCCTGTTTTTTCAATCTTCCCGTAACAACGGGATAACACGATTCATAAGGTGCGAAATATTGCTCTATTCGTCAACAGCTTTTTTAAAACGCCTGTTTTGGTCATACCATTAACTTTATGTTTTAAAAGGATTTGTTTGATTAGCGCAAAAACTCTATGCAGATGGTTATGCTCTTGTTTTCCACCCCTTCTCGGTGGCCCCATATCAGGGGGATAATAGTCGACGGGATGTAACTTATTACGTAATAAAATTACAAATGCAAAAACAAATCCCGACCTCACTCCAAGCTTTCAAAAAACGTCCGTATGAAATGCGTTTAAGCAACCCAGCAAGCGCTTGGTGCCCTCTGGCATTGGGTGAAGAACGGTTGTTTAAAACTTAAATTGCTCAGTGGGGCCGAATGGGATCCGGTGGCAGCAGAGTGAGAAAGTGATGGGCAATAACGTAGGTTTGTATCACCTCGGGGGATGGCGTGTGCAGGTGAGGGGAGGGATGCTGGTAGCAGATATGACTGCAGCTATTTCGTTACGCAGGATATTGTTGTTATTTATATCAGCGGGCCATCCTGGCCCTCAAAGGAGGTATCAAGGGGAGATGCTCCCGAGTGTCACGACCCTGATCTCCCGTGACAGGAAGGGTTGACGCCAGGGCTGACGGTTCAGTAGTCATCGTCCGGCGCCGCCAGATCGACGATGTCGAGCCGTACGACGGAGCCATGCTCGGCCACATACTGGTTGGCATCGTTTTCGGTGGCCGGCTGGGGCAGGGGAGAGTGTTCGGGTTGTGCTTCAACTGCTTGCGTCATGGGTGCTTGCCTCACTGGATTGCAAGCCGGTTGGTGACTCCATCACCCGGGTTTCCACCTCCCTGTACGAAATGCCGGCGGAAAAGTCGCGTATCCTAGCGATACTCTCGAAAGGTTTCAAGCGGTTCTGAATAAAATCCGTACCGCAACTGATTGGTGACTCTTTGAAGGAGAGGGTGTGACACGAGAGGCTAACGGCGAGCGGCGGGTTGAAGATCGGGATGACGGGCAAAAAAATAGCCCAGTCGCTGGACTGGGCTATTTTCGGGGAAATATGGTCGGCGTGAGAGGATTTGAACCTCCGACCCCTGACACCCCATGACAGTGCGCTACCTGGCTGCGCTACACGCCGACAAGGTCAGTCTGTGCTGACGGGGAGGAAGTCTAATGTTCCGCACCTTTGGACGCAACTCCTTTTTTATCATAGAGATGCTGACTGCTTCTTTATTGCTCACCACAGATGGAACTTGGGGGCGCCAGCGGGATTTGGCATAATCGCCGCCCCGCCGTGGGCATGGATGGCGGGACCTATGCCACAGAGAGCGGCGGCACGGGGCCGTGATACCGTCTTTCGCCGACAGCATGATCTGTCGTCATCAACCAGTCAGAGAGGAGCAGGGCGTGAAACCATCGGACGTTGCAGCACAGGCGAGCCAGCACGAGCAGGATGAACGCTGGATGCGCCATGCCATGGCGCTGGCCGCCAGGGCCGAGGGGATCGGCGAGATCCCGGTGGGCGCCGTGCTGGTGCTGGGGGAGGAGATCGTCGCAGAGGGCTGGAACCGCTCCATCAGCGAACACGACGCCTGCGCCCATGCCGAGGTGATGGCGCTCCGGGCTGCTGGCGAACGGCTGCAAAATTACCGTCTGCTCGACACCACCCTCTATGTGACCCTGGAGCCCTGCTGCATGTGTGCCGGTGCCCTGATCCACAGCCGGGTCAAGCGGGTGGTCTATGGCGCGCGGGACTTGAAGACCGGGGCGGCCGGCTCAGTGTTCGAGATCCTGCAGGACCCGCGTCACAATCACAGGGTCGAGCTGACCGGCGGCGTGCTGGCAGAGGCCTGCTCGGCCCAGCTGTCGGATTTCTTCAGGCGTCGCCGCGCCGAGAAAAAGGCCGCCAGATTGGCACTGCAACAAACCCCGGCCGCCAACGATTGAGGCGCATCGGCGCAAGCGGCGCGCTCCAGCGGCGCTTGCGCTGCATTTTTAACTTTATAAAACAGTCGCTTTCCATCTTCTCCATGGCATCTTTGATGCCGCTTTCTTGCCTGCAAATAAGCCCGGTTCACGGGACCTTCATGTAACAAAACTGTCATGCAACCGCCATATAATGCCGCCAAGCCTAGCTCACATTGAGGTTTTGCATGTCATCGGAATCGTTGCACCTGGTTATGGCGGGGAGCAGAAAGCGCCGTATCAAGGATAAGTTGGCCAAGTACGGGGTGACCACGGGCGGAGCCCTAGTTCTGGTCGCCCTGTTGCTTATTTTCTTCTATCTGCTCTATGTGGTGAAACCCATCTTCAATGGCGCCTCCATGGAGCCGACCGCATCGTTTACCCTGCCCATTCAGGGCAAAACCGCCTGGCTCGGGGTGGAGGAGCAGAACGAGATCGGCTATCGCTTCAGCGACCAGGGCCAGGTCAACTTCTTTGCCGTCCAGAATGATGGCAAGGTCAAGGTGGGCCAGTCGCTCGGTCAGGCACAGGTAAAGGGTGACATCACCGCCGTTGCGCCGCCGTCGCCGGGCCAGAAGCTGATGGCCTACGGTTTTGCCGACGGCAAGGCCCAGGTGGTGCAGCCCGCTTTCAAGGTCTCCTATCCCAACGACGTGCGGGTCATCGAGCCCAGTCTGCAGTACCCCTTCGGCGAAGAGCCGGTCGTGGTGGACCCTGCGGGCAAGGCGCTGTCGCTGATGGTATTTGAAGCCACCAAGGACAAGATGGCCACCGCGGCCGTGACCGCCGATGGTCGCGGCGTCATGATGGTGATGAGCGGTGAGGAGAACTTCCTCTCCGGCGAAGTCGAGTGGAGCGCCCAGAACTACAGCATCCCCTCCCTGCCGCGCCACGTGGATCAGATGTTGCTGACCCCCAACCTGCGCATCCTGTTCGTGCGAGAGGGCAATCGCCTCTCGGTCTACGACATTCACAACCTGAACGACATCTCCCTGCGCAACGTGCTGGAGATCAACGCCCCCGATGCCAACGTGACCCGGGTCGAGCTGCTCTCCGGCGCCTCCTCCCTGCTGGTGGGCAACGACAATGGCGTCATCTCCCAGTGGTTCGAAGTGGCCCGGGATGGCAAGCGCCAGTTCACCCAGATCCGCGATTTCAAGGGCGATGGCGCCGTGGCGCAGCTGACCCCGGAACATTTTCGCAAGGGCTTCATCAGTGCCGACAAGAGCGGCACCATCAGCTTCTTCCACGCTACCGGCGAAACCAAGCTGCTGAGCGAGAAGGTAGAGGGCGGCGCCCTGTCGGCGCTGGCCATCTCCCCCCGTCACAACGTGCTGCTGATGCAGCAGGGGGATGCCTTCAAGCTGTTTGCGGTGGAGAACGAGCACCCCGAGGTGACCTGGTCGGCGCTCTGGCAACAGGTGTGGTATGAAGGCTACCCCGAGCCCCAGTACGTGTGGCAGTCCACCTCCGCCAGCAACGACTTCGAAGCCAAGCTGAGCCTGGTGCCGCTGGTGTTCGGCACCCTCAAGGCCTCCTTCTATGCCATGGTGTTTGCGGTGCCGCTCGGCGTCGCCGGCGCCATCTACACCGCCTACTTCATGTCGGCGGGGCTGCGCAAATACGTCAAGCCGACGGTGGAGATCATGGCGGCCCTGCCGACCGTTATCCTCGGCTTCCTGGCGGGTCTGTGGCTCGCTCCCATCATCGAGGGGGCGCTGCCCGGCGTGGTGCTGCTGCTGATCCTGCTGCCGATGGGGATGCTGTTGACCGCCCTGGTGTGGAACTACCTGCCGGAGCGCGGCAAGGCCTGGTTGCCGGAGGGGTGGCACGCCATCCTGCTGATCCCGGTGCTGCTGCTGATTGGCTGGGGCGCTTTCGCGGTGAGCCCGCTCATCGAGAACGCCTTCATGCACGGTGACTCGCGCATCTGGCTGACCCACGACATGGGCATCAAGTTTGACCAGCGCAACTCCCTGGTGGTCGGCATCGCCATGGGCTTTGCGGTCATTCCCACCATCTTCTCCATCGCCGAAGACGCCGTCTTCTCGGTGCCCAAGCACCTCACCCAGGGCTCCCTGGCCCTCGGTGCCACCCCGTGGCAGACCTTGAGCCGGGTGGTGATCCTCACCGCCAGCCCGGGCATCTTCTCGGCGGTGATGATGGGCCTTGGCCGCGCCGTGGGCGAGACCATGATAGTGCTGATGGCCACCGGCAATACCCCCATCATGGACTTCTCCATGTTCCAGGGGCTGCGCACCCTGGCCGCCAACATCGCGGTGGAGATGCCGGAATCGGAAGTGGGCAGCTCTCACTATCGGGTACTGTTCCTCGCCGCCTTCGTGCTGTTCGTGTTCACCTTCTTGTTCAATACCCTGGCCGAGTTCATCCGTCAGCGGTTGCGTGAAAAATACAGCTCCCTGTGATGGGCTGCTCTGTAAGGATCGAGGAATCGACAATGGGTAAGTGGTTTAAATCGGGGGCCCCCTGGATCTGGATGACCGGCGGCGCCGTCAGCCTGAGTCTGGTAGCGGTACTGGGTCTGCTGCTGCTGATCGGCTGGCGTGGTCTGGTCTACTTCTGGCCCCACCCCATCTATGAGTGGCAACTGGAAGACGCCCAGGGCAACAAGAGTGTGCTGATCGGCGAGATCAACGACCGCGAGCTGGTGCCGGTCGAGCGGCTGCGGGCCGCCGGCCTGCCGCTGGCAGGGGAGGAGCGCGAGCTGCTGACCCGCTATCTGGTCAAGACCGGCAACCGCGAGTTCGTCGACCTGGACTTCCGCTGGGTGCTGGAGACCGACATCAAGTCCCAGAGCCTGCCGGCGGAGCTGGCCATGGTGGAGCGCGCCACCAACGGCAACTTCTACGGCTATATCGTCGCGGTGAAAGAGGATGGCCACGAGCTCACCTCGGATCTGCATCCTGCCCTGCAGCGGGTGTTGGCGCGGGCCAACGGCCTCTCAAGCCAAGCCGACGATCTGCAAAAAGGGGACATCGGCAGCATCAACTATCAACTGGAGCGGCTGCGCCTGAAAGAGCGCAAGGCCGAGCTGGATGACAAGCTGACCGATCAGCTTAAAGCCGAGCTGGCGAGCGAGCGTCAGGCTCTCAACGATCGCTATCAGGTGCTGGAGAAGGAGCTCTTCTCCCTGCGTGCCCAGGCAGACAGAGACAGCATCACGGTCAAGGACATGCGCGGCGAGCTGGTGACCATGCCCATGTCCAAGGTACTGGACGTGGTGTGGCCCAACGACATGAGCCTGCCGGCCAAGGTGGGTTACTGGTTCCACCAGATCGGTAAGTTCGTCTCCGACGATCCGCGCGAGGCCAACACTGAGGGCGGGGTATTCCCGGCCATCTTCGGCACCGTCTTCATGGTGTTCCTGATGGCGATCATCGTGACTCCGTTGGGGGTCATCGCAGCGGTCTACCTGCACGAGTACGCGGGCAAGAACAGCCTGACCAAGATCATCCGCATTGCGGTGATCAACCTGGCGGGCGTGCCCTCCATCGTGTACGGCGTGTTCGGTCTGGGCTTCTTCGTCTACACCCTCGGTGGTTCGCTGGACCAGCTGTTCTATCCGGAAGCGCTGCCGAGCCCGACCTTCGGCTCCCCTGGCGTCATCTGGTCGGCGCTGACCCTGGCCATCCTGACCCTGCCGGTGGTGATCGTCTCCACCGAAGAGGGGCTGGCCCGGATCCCGAGCACCATCCGCCAGGGGTCCCTCGCGCTGGGTGCCACCCAGGCCGAGACCCTGTGGCGCATCGTGCTGCCCATGGCGAGCCCGGCCATCATGACCGGCCTCATTCTGGCCATCGCCCGCGCGGCCGGTGAGGTGGCGCCGCTGATGCTGGTGGGGGTGGTGAAACTGGCGCCGACCCTGCCGATGGACGGCAACTTCCCGTATCTGCACGTGGAGCGCAAGTTCATGCACCTGGGCTTCCACATCTATGACGTCGGCTTCCAGAGCCCCAACGTCGAGGCGGCGCGTCCCCTGGTCTACGCCACCTCCTTCCTGCTGGTGACGGTGATCGTCGGCCTCAACCTGACGGCCATCGGGATCCGCAACCACTTGCGTGAAAAATTCCGGTCGCTGGAACATTGATAGACCAGCACCACAGAGACGGGCAGGGAACGGGGTTCCCTGCCAGCCAAGCGTTCCGGTCGCGGGCCCTGAGAGTGCCCGCCGCCATCGACAGATTTTGAGGTAACAGATGATCAACGTAACGACCGCAGCGACCCAGCACACCGCGACCGACCTGCTCAACCTGAGCCCGGAGCAGACCGCGCTGGAGGTGAAGGATCTCAACCTGTACTACGGCAACAAACAGGCGCTGTTCAACGTCAACATGAAGATCCCCAAGGGCCAGGTCACCGCCTTTATCGGCCCCTCCGGCTGCGGCAAGTCCACCCTGCTGCGCTGCATCAACCGGATGAACGACCTGGTAGAGATCTGCCGCATCGAGGGCGAAATTCAGCTGCACGGCCACAACATCTATGACAAGAGCGTCGATGTCTCCGCTCTGCGCCGTCAGGTGGGCATGGTGTTCCAGCGTCCCAACCCCTTCCCCAAGTCCATCTACGAGAACGTGGTCTATGGCCTGCGCCTGCAGGGCATCAATGACAGACGCACTCTGGACGAGGCGGCCGAGCGCTCCCTGCGCGGCGCGGCCCTGTGGGACGAGGTGAAGGATCGCCTGCACGACAACGCCTTCGGCCTCTCCGGTGGTCAGCAGCAGCGTCTGGTGATTGCCCGCGCCATTGCCATCGAGCCGGAAGTGTTGCTGCTCGATGAACCCACCTCGGCGCTCGACCCCATCTCCACCCTCACCATCGAGGAGCTGATCAACGAGCTCAAGAGCCAGTTCACCGTGGTGATAGTCACCCACAACATGCAGCAGGCGGCGCGGGTCTCGGATCAGACCGCCTTCATGTACATGGGCGAGCTCATCGAGTACTCGGACACCAACACCATTTTCACCACCCCGGCCAAGAAGAAGACCGAAGACTACATCACTGGTCGTTACGGCTAAGGGATGCTGGTGCAACAAGGGTTATTGAGATGAGCAAGATGGGCATCAACAAACAGATTACCCGTCAGTTCAACGACTAAGGCATACTCGGAGCATCAAGGATTATTGGTATGGACAATATGAACCTCAACAAACACATCTCCGGTCAGTTCAATGCCGAGCTCGAGAGCGTGCGCAACCAGGTGCTGGTGATGGGCGGGCTGGTGGAGCAGCAGCTGACCGACGCCATCGCGGCCATCCACGATCAGGATCTGGACGCGGCGCGCAAGATCGTGGCCAACGACCATAACGTCAACGCCATGGAAGTGGCGATCGACGAGGAGTGCACCCGCATCATCGCCAAGCGCCAGCCCACCGCCTCCGACCTGCGGCTGGTGATGGCCATCATCAAGACCATCACCGACCTTGAGCGCATCGGCGATGTGGCGGACAAGATCGCCCGCATGCTGACCGACAACGCCAACAAGCCGCAGCCGCCGCTGGTGTCGCTGGAGAACATGGGCCGCCGCACCATCAAGATGCTGCACGACGTGCTGGACGCCTTCGCCCGCATGGATCTCGATGCTGCGCTGGCGGTCTACAAGGAAGATGACAAGGTGGACCGGGAGTACGAGTCCATCATCCGCGAGCTGATGACCTACATGATGGAAGATCCGCGCACCATACCGCAGGTGCTCAACGTGCTGTGGGCGGCGCGGGCCATCGAGCGGGTGGGCGATCGCTGCCAGCACATCTGCGAATACATCGTGTACTACGTGAAAGGCAAGGACGTGCGTCACACCAAGGCGGACGACCTGGGCACCCTGCTGGGGAAAGGGTGAGTCTGAAATGAATAAAAAGGCGCTTTGAGCGCCTTTTTTGTTGCCTTTTCAGTCAGTGCAAGATATCGCCACCCGACTGGCGCTTTTCTGCTAGAATATGCCCCCTGTGTGAGTCCCGGATCGACTCACGGTCCGGTCTCCCGGACCCAGTTTGCCGTCTTGTGCTAAGGCGGGTGTAGCAATAGGTTAATCATGAGTTTTGCCGATAGTTTATTTTTTCTGATGCTGCTGGTTGCCGGCAGCGTGTTCTTCTCTCTCTCCGAGATCTCCCTCGCCGCCTCCCGCAAGATCAAGTTGCAGGTGATGGCCGATGAGGGCAACCGCCATGCCGAAAAGGTGCTGGCACTGCAGGCCCAGCCGGGCAACTTCTTTACCGTGGTGCAGATCGGGCTCAATACCGTCGCCATCCTGGGCGGTATCCTAGGCGAATCCGCCCTGAACCCGGCCATCAAGGAGCTTGTCTCCGAGTTCTATCAGGGGCCCTGGCTGAGTGAAATCAGCTCGGCGACCTCCTTCGTGTTCGTCACCGGCATGTTCATTCTCATCGCCGATCTGATGCCCAAACGCCTCGCCATGACCATGCCGGAGCGGATCGCCGTGGTGGTGGTGCGCCCCATGCTGCTGTGCGTCACCCTGCTGATGCCGCTGGTATGGTTGTTCAACGGCATGGCCAACGGCCTGTTCCGGCTGCTGCGCATCTCCATGGTGCGCAACGACGAGATCACCTCCGACGACATCTATGCGGTGATGGATGCGGGGGCCGAAGCCGGCGTCATCCAGCGCGAGGAGCATCAGCTCATCGAGAACGTGTTCGAGCTGCAGTCCCTCGGCGTCACCTCCGCCATGACTGCGCGCGAGAGCCTCATCTACTTCACCCTGCAAGAGGGGGAGGAGAGCATCAAGGCCAAGATCGCCGAGCACCCCCACAACAAGTTCCTGGTGTGCGACCACAACCTCGACAGCATCAAGGGTTTCGTCGACTCCAAGGAGCTGCTGATCCGGGTCATCAGCGGCCAGAGCATCGATCTCAACAGCGGCTCCCTGGTGCAGAACGTCATCATCATCCCCGACACCCTCAACCTCTATGAGGCGATGGAGTACTTCAAGAACCATCGCGGCGACTTTGCGGTGGTGATGAACGAGTACGCGCTGGTGGTGGGTATCGTCACCATGAACGACCTGATGAGTACCGTCATGGGCGAGTGGGCCACCCACGTGGTGGAAGAGCAGATAGTGCAGCGGGATGAGAACTCCTGGCTGGTGGACGGGGTGACCCCCATCTCCGACGTGATGCGTGCCTTCGACATCGAGGAGTTCCCGGAAAACCAGAATTATGAAACCATCGCCGGCTTCATCATGTACATGCTGCGCAAGATCCCCAAGCGAACCGACTCGGTCAAATATGCCGGTTACAAGTTTGAAGTGGTGGACATCGACAGCTACAAGATTGACCAGCTGCTGGTCACCCGGGTAGAGGCCACGCCGGCCGACAAGCCCGCTCAGGAATCGTAAAAGGAGCTCGTTAGCAATCATGAAGATGCAGTCTCATTCCCGTGCGCTGGCCTGTGTGGCGCTCGCCTTGGCACTCGGTGCCTGCAGCCAGAGTGCACCGCGCAAGGCCACTCCCGTCGCCAAGCCGTCCGCCCCCAAGGCAGCCGTGGTCATGCCGCAGCCGGATCCCGATGCGGTGGTGCAAAGCGCCGTGGCGGAGCCGAGCCCTGTGTTCGACGAGGAGTATCACGGCCCGGATCAAGGGTCGCTCGAGTCGGTAACCGCCCTGTTTGCCCGTGGCTACATCGAATCGGCCATGCGCGAGACCATGCTGGCGGCGGTGCACAGCGACTACCCGCTGCTGGGCATGCGGGACGTGCGCCTGACCGACCCGGTGGCCAAGTTCCTCACCTCGGCCCAGGCCCGTACCACGGCTCACGACTACCTCTATGCCGGGGTGCAGCGCCGGTTGGGCCGCCCGCTCAGCCCAGCCCAGTGGGAGCAGATCTGGCAGGGGTATCCCCAGCAGGGTCGGGTTTCCGACTGGGTCAAACAGACCAAGCGGGTACTGGCCGGGCGCTGAGCCACCAGTTCATCTGTTGCCACAAGAGGCCACCTTAGGGTGGCCTCTTGTTTTTCTGCCTTCTGCCTTTTGTGGTTTTGCGGTGATGCCAGTTGCCGTCGGGCGGGCTTTGCTTTATCTTGTTTTGGCCATCTAAACATCTATATGTTTTTATGGCTAATTTATTCAGGGTGACGATGGCGACGGGTTGCCGCGCCGCCGGGACAGGCGCAACGGATAAAGCGCACAGACCCGCACAACAAGACAACAACACAACAAGAGACGAGACAGATGGATACGCAGGCATTGTGGATACTGGATGGCGGCATGGGGCGCGAGCTGGCACGGCGGGGCGCGCCGTTTCGCCAGCCGGAGTGGTCGGCACTGGCTCTGATGGAGGCCCCCGAGACGGTGCGCGAGGTGCACGAGGCCTATGTGGCGAGCGGGGCCCAAATCATCACCACCAACAGCTATGCGCTGGTGCCGTTTCATATCGGTGAGGCGCGCTTTTCGGCAGAGGGGGAGCGGCTGGCGACCCTGGCCGGCCAGCTGGCCCGGGAGGTGGCCGATGAGCAGCCGGGCCGCGTGCAGGTGGCCGGCTCCTTGCCGCCGCTCTTTGGATCCTACCGCGCCGACCTGTTCGACGCAGGCCGGGTGAGCGAGCTGGCGACCCCGCTGATCCGGGCGCTCTCCCCCCGGGTGGATATCTGGCTGGCGGAGACCATGAGCCTCATCGCCGAGCCGCTGGCCCTCAAGGCCTTGCTGCCCGAGGATGGCAAGCCGTTCTGGGTTTCCTTCACCCTGGAAGACGAGGCGCCGGGCAGCGAACCGACCCTGCGTTCCGGTGAGCGGGTGGCGGACGCCGTCGCCGCACTGTCATCAGCCGGGGTGGATGCCATCCTGTTCAACTGCTGCCAGCCCGAGGTGATCGACGCCGCGCTCAAGGTGGCCAGGGCCGGCCTACAGGCGCTGGGGCGCACCGACATACGGCTCGGCGCCTATGCCAACGCCTTCCCGCCCCAACCCAAGGAGGCGACCGCCAACGACGGGCTGGACGAGATCCGCACCGATCTGGGACCGCTGGATTACCTCGGCTGGGCCGAGCGCTGGCGCGCTGCCGGGGCAAGCCTCATCGGCGGTTGCTGCGGCATCGGCCCGGAACACATTGAGGCGCTGGCCAGCCGGCTGCGTTAAGGAGCGCCCATGAAAGAGAGCAAGATAGGCCTCTGGTCTCTCACCGCGCTGGTGTTCAGCTCCATGGTGGGGGCCGGCATTTTCAGCCTGCCCCAGAACATGGCCGAGGTGGCCGGCGCGCGCGCCGTGCTGATCGGCTGGGGGGTGACCGGGGTCGGCATCCTGGCGCTCGCCATGAGTTTTCTCTATCTGTCGCGCTTAAGGCCAGAGCTCGATGGCGGCATCTACAGCTATGCCCGGGCCGGTTTCGGCGATCTGGTGGGCTTCTTCTCCGCCTGGGGCTATTGGCTGTGCGCCACCATCGGCGTGGTGGGTTATCTGGTGATCGCCTTCGCGGCGCTGGGCAGCTTCGTCGACACCCCGGAGCGGGTCTGGTTTGGCGAGGGCAACACCTTGGCGGCCTTCATCGGCGAGTCCTGCATCCTCTGGGCGGTGCACCTGCTGGTGGCCCGTGGCGTGCAGCAGGCGGCCCTGTTCAACCTGGTGGCGACCCTGGCCAAGAGCCTGCCGCTGCTGCTGTTTATCCTGTTCGCCTGCTACTGGTTCGACCCGGTCACCTTCGCGGCGGATCAGCAGGGCAGCACTCTGGCGACGCCGGTCTCCGAGCAGGTGCGCAACACCATGCTGATCACCCTCTGGGTCTTCACCGGCATCGAGGGGGCGGCTGTGCTGTCGGCCCGGGCCAGAAACAGGCGGGACGTGGGCACGGCCACCGTGCTCGGGGTGGTGCTGGCGCTGCTGCTCTATGTGCTCATCTCGGTGTTGGCGCTCGGGATCCTGAGCCGCCCCGAGCTCGCGGCCCTGCCCAACCCCTCCATGGCGGGACTGATGGCCCAGATGACCGGCTCCTGGGGCAAGCTGCTCATCAGCGTCGGCCTTATCGTCTCGGTGCTCGCCTCCTACGTGAGCTGGACCCTCTTCTCGGCCGAGGTGCCGTTCAGTGCGGCGCGCCATGGCGCCTTCCCGGCCATCTTCCGGCGCCAGAACCGCAACGGCACCCCCATCGCCTCGCTCTGGCTCACCAGCCTGACGGTGCAGGGCTGCCTGCTGCTGGTGTGGCTGCTCGGCAAGGGCTACACCAACCTGCTGCTCATCTCCACCTCCATGATCCTGGTGCCCTACCTGCTGATCGGCCTGTTCCTGCTCAAGCTCTCCTTGCGTAGGGAAGGTAATGGTCTGATGCGGGTAGTGGCGCTGGTGTCGAGCGGTTACGGCCTCTGGCTGCTCTATGCCGCCGGGGTGGAGTATCTGCTGCTCTCCTTGTTGCTCTACGGGCCGGGTCTGCTGCTGTTCCTGTACAGCCGGCGCCAGCTGGGGGCCGAGCAGCCCCTGAGCGGACGCGAGCGGCTGCTGGCCGGGGTGACGCTGCTGAGCCTCATTCCCGCCGTCTGGTCTTTTGCCCACGTCTGAGTGAGGTGGTGACCCAATGCAAGAGAGCGCCCAAGGGGGCGCTCTCTTTTTGTCTGCTGATTGCTTGCAGTGCGTGCTCAGCGGCTGGCGGGGCCAGCCGGCTTGCCAAACAGCACCGCGAGCTTCTGTCGCCAGGGGAGGCCCCGGGCCTCTTGCAGCATGTCGCGCCACTCGTGGAAGGTGAGGGTGAGCGGATTGAAACTGTGGATGGGCTTGGTGATGCCGAAGCGACACGGCTCGCCTAAGTCTTCTTCCACGAAGGTACCAAACAGCCGGTCCCAGATGATGAGCACCCCGGCGAAGTTGCGATCGATATATTTGGCGTTGCTGGCGTGGTGCACCCTGTGGTGGGAGGGGGTGTTGAAGATCCACTCCAGCCAGCCGAGCTTGCCCACCACCTGGGTGTGGACGAAGAACTGAAAGCCCAGGCTCAAGAGCACGGTGGCCACCACCGCCTCGGGCGGGAAACCGATGAGGATCATCGGGATCCAGAACAGCCACATGCCGGAGACCGGGTACATCAGGCTCTGGCGAAAGGCGGTGGAGAGGTTGAGCCGCTCCGAGCTGTGGTGCACCACGTGGGAGGCCCACAGCCAGCGCACATGGTGGCTCGCGAAGTGGAACAGCCAGTAGCAGAGATCCTGCAGCAGGAAGAGCAGCAACAGGCTCCAGACGTTCAGCCCTATGTCCATCAACCGCCAGCCCCAGAGGATGTCGTAGAGGTAGGCGATGGCGATGGCCGCCAGCGCGTCGCCCCCCTGATGCATCAGCGCCAGGGTGGCGTTGGCAAAGAGATCCTTCCACTGGTAGCCGGCGGTGGGAAAGGCGGCGCCATGCTTGCGCAGGTAGAGCATCTCCCAGCCGATAAAGGCCACAAAGATTGGCGAGAGGTAGAGCAGGAGCAGTTGCACATCCATGTCGGGTATCCAGTCAGAGCAATTGCTCTCCAGCATAAAGGATGAATGCAAACTTTCATTAACATTTTGCTGCAGTGGGTATGTTCATCTGGAGCTTGATGTGGCATGTGGCCAGCGGCGGCCCATCAATTGGTATGACGACCCCCTGAGCTACGGGCGCAGTGACTATGCTTGATGAGGCTTTCTACCTCTGGAGTGGCAGATGATGCGGCTGTGGTGTTGTTTGTTGATGGGGGTCTGCCTGCTGGCGCAGGCCAAGACCCGGGTCGAGATCCTGGCCGATGCCAACTATCCCCCCTACTCCTGGCAGGAGGGAGAAGAGGTCAAGGGGATCTATGCCGACATAGTGCGCAGCGTGACGGCGTCCATGGATGGCTACGAGGTGGCGATCAAGGCCATGCCCTGGCGACGGGGTCTGAGCATGGTGGAGCAGGGCAGCGCCTTCGCCATCTTCCCGCCCTATTACCAGCCAGACGGTCGCCCCTGGATGTGGCCCTACTCCCAGCCCTTGCTCGACGAAGAGCTGGTGGTGATGTGTGGCGCCGGGGTGGCCGTCAACACCCCGCAGGCGCAGTTCCCGACCGACTACTACGGCCTGCGCTTTGGCATGAATGCCGGTTTTACCATCGGCGGCGCCCCCTTCTGGCAGGCGATCAAAGAGCAGAAGATCGGGTTGGAGGAGGTGAAGAGCAACCGGGAGAACCTGCTCAAGATCGTGCGTGGCCGGGTGGACTGCACCGTCAACGACCGGCTCTCGCTGCTCTATGAGCTGCTCAGCATGATCAAGGGCAACCAGCTGGCGGTGGCCGACATGTCCCAGCTCAAGCAGGGGCCTGTGCTCAGCCGGGAGCAGGGGTTTCTCGGCTACAGCCGCAAGGGGGAGTTCGACTTCAAGGAGGACTTTGTCGAGCAGTTCG
Source organism: Aeromonas sp. R5-3 (assembly GCF_040908225.1). Classification (NCBI taxonomy): domain Bacteria; kingdom Pseudomonadati; phylum Pseudomonadota; class Gammaproteobacteria; order Aeromonadales; family Aeromonadaceae; genus Aeromonas; species Aeromonas sp. R5-3. Next base: position 192,850 of record NZ_JBFODH010000018.1, read on the forward strand.
ACAAGCATCTCTACGAACTCAAGAAGCGGGACGGGATCCGGACCATAGTGGAGCATTATCTGGGAAAGTCCCCACGCTGAACTGATGATGGAGCCGGTCAGATTCAGCCTTCCCGTCGTGTCGGCCAAGCAACAGAGGGACTATGAGTCCCTCTGTTGCTTTTATAGTCAACCTGATTTTGCCCATATGACAATCGCGCTCCCTCATGCCTCACCACCATCTGGCGACTGGTCTGTTTGAAAATTCAATGTAACCTGTTGTTTTCAAATGGTTGATGAGGCAGTTATGCAGTGGGTGAAAAGAGGGGCTGTGATCGCCCTGTTGTGGAGTGGCGGAGTGTGGGCCGATCCCGCTCAGGAGCTGGTCAGTCTGCTCAACAGCGAGCAGCAGGCGGAGCAGCTGCAGGCCCAGATGCAGGCACAGATGATCCCGCTGATCATTCGGGGCGCCGGTGAACATGCACAGGAGTTGGCCCAGCACCGCGATGTACTGGAGGCCTGGTTTGCCCGTTATCTCTCCTGGCCGGCCATGAGTGCCGAGGTGGCCGCCATCTACCGCAAGCATTTCACCGAAGCCGAGCTCAAGGAGCTGATCGCCTTCTATCAGAGCCCGGTCGGGAAGAAATCCCTGGATACCATGCCCGCCATCTTTCAGGAGAGCTCGCTGGTGGGTAAATCCCTGGCCGAGCGCAACATGCCGGCACTGCAAACCATGCTGGATGAAGCAAAGCGCAAAGCGACAAAATAGACGCAGTCGGCAGGGTATCAACGTAAAGAGGGAGCCATGGGCTCCCTCTTTCTTTTTGTGCGTTATCCCTTAGAGCACCTGGCTCAGGAACTGGCGCAGGCGCGGGGAGGGGGGATTGTCGAAAAAGTCCGCCGGCTTTTCGTCCACCAGCAGCTCGCCGCTCTCCATGAACAGCACCCGATCCGCCACTTCCCGGGCAAAGCCCATCTCGTGGGTAACCACCACCATGGTCATCCCCTCGCGGGCCAGCCCCTTCATCACGTCCAGCACCTCGCCCACCATCTCGGGGTCGAGTGCGCTGGTGGGCTCGTCAAACAGCATGATGCGCGGCTGCATGGCGAGCGCCCGGGCGATGGCCACCCGCTGCTGCTGGCCGCCGGAGAGCTGGGAGGGGTAGCTCTGGGCCTTGTTGGAGAGCCCCACCTTGAGCAGCAGGGCCTTGGCTCTGTCCTCGGCGTCCTTGCGCGACAGCCCGCGCACCTTTTGCGGTGCAAGGCAGATGTTGTCCAGCACGCTCAGATGGGGGAAGAGGTTGAAAGACTGGAACACCATGCCCACCTCTTCTCGCAGCTTGTTGACGTCGCCAGGCTCGGTGAGACTGATGCCATCCACCACGATATTGCCATCGTTGATGGTCTCCAGTTGGTTGAGAGTGCGCAGGAAGGTGGATTTGCCAGAACCGCTGGGGCCCACGATCACCACCACTTCCCCTTCGGCCACCTGGGTGCTGACGTTTTTCAGGGCGTGCACCTCGCTGCCGTAGAACTTCTCCACTGAGCTTGCCTTGATAATCGGATCAGTTGCTGCGCGCATATTTCACCTCCAGACGGCGTACAAGGAAGGAGAGAGTGCCGGTCAGCACCAGATAGAGCAGGGCCACGGTGAACCACACCTCGAACGGGCTGAAGGTGGAGCTCACCACCTCCCGTCCCGCCTTGGTGAGATCCGTGATGGAGATGACAGACACCAGCGAAGAGTCCTTGATGAGGTTGATGAACTGGCCCGCCAGCGGCGGCAGTACCCGCTTGAAAGCTTGCGGCAGGATGACGTAGCGCATGGTCTGGGCCGAGGTCATGCCAAGGCTTCTGCCCGCTTCCATCTGCCCCTTGTGGATGGAGCTGATGCCGGCCCGGACGATTTCCGCCACGTAGGCGCCGGTGAAGACCGCCAGTGCCGCCACCCCGGCGGTGAAGCGATCCAGATTGAGTACAGTGCCGATAAAGAAGTAGACAATGAAGATCTGTACCAGCAGTGGGGTGCCGCGGATGAGCTCCACATAGGTGATCGCCAGGTTGCGCAGGGCCGGATTGGGGGAGAGCCGTGCCAGCCCCGCCAGGGTGCCGAGCAGGATGGCAAAGATGCCCGCCACCAGCGAGAGCTTGATGGTCATCCAGACGCCCCAGGCGATGGGGCCGGCGGTCCAGCTCAGCTGGGTGTCGAGGGTATCGCCGCGAAAGACGGTATCCCCCTGCGCCACCTGACCACCACTGACGGCGATGGGCTGGCGCTGGTTGGGATCGAGATCGTTTTGCAGGAACAGCTTGCCCTTGTCGGCCTCGGTGGTGCCGGCGACCACGGTGCCGTCGAACTCGGCGTAATTTTTCTGCTCCGCCTGATAGGCGATGTATTGGGGGATCCGCTCCCAGCGCCAGGTGTAATCCACCGATTGCACGGCCTTGTAGATGCCGAACAGGGCAGCCAGCACGATCAGCAGAAAGACGCCGTGCCAGAGCAGTTGATTGGGTTGTTTTTCCATCTGTCTTGTTGGGTTGTGCACTGTCGCAACCTCGTTGTAGTTATTGTGTGGGGATCTGCGTGAAGGGGCGGCGGGCCGCCCCTTGCGAGGTTACTTGAGCTGATCAAGCCAGGCGGTGGATTCGAACCACTTCTTGTAGAGGCGGTCGTAGCTGCCGTCGCCCTTGATCTGGCGCAGGTAGTTGTTGAACCAGTTGAGGGTGTCCTGATCCCCCTTGCGGATGGCCCAGGCCAGCGGTTCGAAGGTGAACGGCTTGTCCAGATGCACCACGGCGCCCTTGTTCTGGGTGGCGAAGATGGCGTTGTAGGGCAGGTCGTAGACGAAGGCGTCGACCTTGCCGTTGATCACTTCCAGCTTGGCGTCATCCTGGGTTTCAAACTGCAGCAGGGTGGCTTTGGGGATCAGGCGCTTGACCGCCTGCTCGCCGGTGGTGCCGAGCTTGACCGCAATCTTGTACTTGGGGTCGTTGAGGTCGGTGAAGGACTTGATCTCGCCAGCCTTGTCCTTGCGCAGGACTATGGTCTGCCCGACCACGATATAGGGGTCGGCGAAGTTGACGCGCAGGTTGCGCTGGGGAGTGACGGTCATGCCGCCCATGATGACGTCGAACTTGTCGGTCAAGAGCGCGGGGATGATGCCATCCCAGGCGGTGTTGACGAACTCCACCTTGACGCCCATCTCCTTGGCGACCATCTTGGCCAGATCCACGTCAAAGCCGATGTACTGGCCCTGCTTGTTGGTCATCTCGAAGGGTTGATAGCCAGCGTCGAAACCGACCCGCAGCACGCCGCGCTCCAGCACGGCATCCAGGGTGGAACTGGGGGCCGCGTTGGCCAGCCCGCACAGCAGCAGGGTAGAGAGAATGAGTTTTTTGATCATAAGTGACGTCTCTGTCAAAAGTGTGTTCAGCCTTGAACCTGATCCCGTGCGACTCCGTGGCACAAGAGACTGCTGCATCCGGCAACAGGGCAAGACAGGATTATTGTCTTGATTGAGGCGAAAGCCCCATATGGGATTCTATTCGCCACCAGCTGAGTGAAAAATGTACCAAATGCCGATTGTGCCAGATGACTCAATAGGTTAGTGGCGCATTTTTCCCGTGGCGACACTCATAAAATCACACGGAAACAACATATCTATCTAATGGGGCAGGTTCAAGCCCAAAATGTATTCAGCATATTTTGTTACAAGGGGACCCGCCGTCAGCAGTGCCAATTGCTGCTCAGCCGGCTGGCGTGCGCCCACAATCAGCTTCACATGAGTGGTAAAGGGAGTTGGCAGAGAGGTGTGGGTGACAGGCGCAGACCGACCGTGCCCGCGCTCAAACTAAAGGGGAGGGCAAGAGGCCTGCCGGGGTGAGTCAGGCCGCCTCGCGAGGGCGGGGGGCCTGCGCCTTGAGGAAGGGCAGCAGCAACAGGGCGGAGACGCCGGCCGCCACCGAGATGACCACGAAGAAGCCCTGCCAGTGCCAGATCTCCAGCACCTTGGCCAGCGGATAACCCGACAGCGCCGCCCCCATGTAGGCGAACAGGCCGACGAAGCCGGTGGCGGCCCCGGCCGAGTTCTTGTGGGAGCACTCCGCCGCCGCCATGCCGATCAGCATCTGGGGGCCGAACACGAAGAAGCCGATGGTGAAGAAACAGGCCGCCTGCATCACGTAGCTGAAGAAAGGCATCAGCCACAGCGATCCCACCGAGAGCAATATCCCCACCGCGAAGATGAGGTTCATGGGCCCGCGGTTGCCGTTGAACAGCTTGTCCGATCCCCAGCCCGCCACCAGGGCACCGATAAAGCCCCCCACCTCGAACATGGAGATGGCCGAGTTGGCGCTCATCAGATTGAAGCCGCGCTGCTCGGTCATGTAGAGGTTGCCCCAGTCGTTGATGGCGGTGCGCACCACGTAGACCAGCACGTAGCAGCAGGCCAGCAGCCAGATGTAGGGGTTGCCGAGCACGTACTTGCGCAGGATCTGGCGATGGGAGAGCCCCGCATCCTGAGTCTGCTGGGCCAGCTCCAGCGCATCGCTGCGCCACTCGCCCACCGTGGGCAACCCCATGGCGCTCGGGGTATCCCGCAGCCGCCAGCAGAGAAACAGCCCGGCAAGGATGGCGATAAGACCGGGCACTATCATGCCGTAGCGCCAGCCGTGCTGCAGGGCGAGGGTGCTGACGATGAGGGGGATGAGCGCGCCGCCCACGTTGTGGGCCGTGTTCCAGGCCGACCACCAGAAGCCACGCTCGCTGCGCGAATACCAGCTGGTGAGCAGCTTGGAGCAGGGGGGCCAGCCCCAGCCCTGGAAGAAGGCGTTGGCCACCCAGAGGGCGGCAAACAGCCACAGCGACGACGAGAGCCCGAACAGGATATTGATGACCCCGGTGGCCATCAGGCCGAGGCCCATGAAGTAGCGCGGATTGGCGCGGTCGCTGATGATGCCGGAGAAGAACTTGGAGCAGCCGTAGGTGATGTAGAACAGGGTCCACAGCATGCCGATGTCGGCCTTGGCCAGCATGCCGCTGGCCAGCATGTCCGGCATGGCGAAGTTGAAGCTCTTGCGGGTGAAGTAGAAGACCGCGTAGCCCAGGTACATGGTCAGCAGTATGTGCAGCCGCCAGTGGCGATAACAGGCGTCGATCTCGGCCTGATCGCGGATGAGGGGCTGAGGCGGCGCACTGCGCATAAAGCTCAGCATGAAAGGTCTCCCGGCTTGGGGGCTAACTTACTCATGGCTCTCCTCCCGCTTGCGATCGGGCAGGGTCACGGTCAGCTGGGTGCCGTGTACGCAGGAGAGTTGCAGCGAGCCCCCTAGCGCCTGCACCCGCTCGCGAATGCCGAGCAGGCCGTAGCCCTGGGGCGTGCGGTGCTCGGGCAGGCCGCAGCCATCGTCTTCCAGCTGAAGGGTCAAACGCTCCCCCTGACGCTGGGCCCGGATGGTGACCGAGCTGGCGTTGGCGTGTTTGACCACGTTGTTGAGCCCCTCCTGACAGACCCGAAACAGGGTGACCCGCTGGGCATCGGAGAGGCCGGCGTCCGCCAGCTGCCACTCCAGCCGGGTGACGATGCCGCGGCGCTCCAGCTCAAGCTCGCGCAGCAGGGCGCGCACCGCCTGCTCCAGGCTCATGTCGTCGAGCTGGCGGGGGCGCAGCCGGCCGAGCAGGCCGCGCACCGCGTCGTAGATGCCAAGCGACAAGGTCTCGATAAGGGCGCTGCTCTGGCCCACCCCGGCGTTGTCAGGGGCGAGGCGGCGCGCTATGCCGGCCTGGGTGCGGATGGCGGTGATGGTCTGGCCGATGTCATCGTGCAGCTCGCGCGCCACCTCCTTGCGGATGCTCTCTTCGGTCTCCAGCAGCCGCTCGGTGAGCTGGCGGTTGTGGGCGAGCTGGCGGGTCAGCGCCTGGTTGAGTTCGCGCTGGCGCTGGATGCCGGCGCCGAGCAGCAGGCCGGTGAGGCTCTGGGCCAGCAGGGAGAGCAGCAGATCGAGCGGATGATCGTGCCAGGCCTGGCCGGCCATCAGCGCCACCGTGTTCATCAGGGTGGCGAGCAGGGCCCCCTGCCAGCCGTAGCGCCAGGCCATGGCGATGATGGGAATGGCCAGGCAAAACGGGGTGAAGCGCACCAGCGAGTCCGGCAGGCCGAGCTGCAGCCAGAGGCTCAGCACGAACAGCAGCAGATACCAGACCAGGTGGCGAAAGCGCCAGTCCACCGGTTGATCCACCAGCGCAGGGCCGAGCGGCACCCAGGTGGCGCGGGTGAGGTAGTGCCAGATCAGCATGCAGGTGGAGGTGAGGGTCAGCCCGCCGGTGAGAGTGAGCAGCAGGGCGGTGAGGCCATCCTCGCCGGCCAGGTGCCAGAGCAGGGATTGCAGCCCGGCCGCCACCGTGACGGTGGCCAGCAGCACCAGCAGCTGCTGCCAGTCGTTGCGCACCGGCTGGCGGCGGGCGATGAGCAGCGGCAGCAGGGTGAGCAGGCTGCCCGCCTGAATGAGCGGCCACAGCGGCAGTCCCACCTCCTGGTTGAGCCAGTAGAGCAGCAGGGATTCGCACAGCAGCAGCGGCGGCCAGTAGGCGAGCGGGCTTTGCAAGAGCAGCCCCAGCCGCAGGCCGAAGGGGAACAGCAGGGCTGCCAGCATGGGGGAGCCCGCCAGATGCAGGCCAATGCTCCAGAGGCAAAACCAGCCGGCGGCAAAGATGAAGCAGGCCGCCAGCGAGATGGCGACATAGCTGGCCAGACGAGCGATCACCAGCTGTCCAGCATGCGGTGGGCCAGCTCCACGTTGTTGCTGACCTTGAGCTTGTCCATCAGGTTGGCGCGGTGCACGTGCACCGTCTTGGGGGAGAGGCCGAGCTGCTCGGCGATGGCCTTCACCTCGAGGCCTCGCGCCAGCAGCTGCGCCACCTCCCGCTCCCGATTGGTGAGGGGATCCTGGCTGTTGCAGGTGAGCTTTTGGGCGATGTCCGGGGTGAGGTAACAGCCGCCGTGGGCGGCGGTGCGCACCGCGGCGATCAGCTCGTCCGGGCTGCAGCGCTTGGAGAGGAACCCCTTGGCGCCGGCCTGCAGGGCCTGCTCGATGAGGGCCGGGCTGTCGTGCACCGACAACATCACCACGGCCAGCCCCGAGGGGAGGCGCTTGAGCAGATCCAGTCCGGATTGATCCGGCATGGAGATGTCGCACACGCACAGCTGTACCCCGCTGCCGGGCAGACCCGCCAGCGCCTCGGCGGCGGAGCCGAATTCGGCCACCACCCGCAGGTCGGGTTCGAGATTGAGCAGTTGGGCAAAACCGGAGCGGACGATCTGGTGATCGTCGATGAGGGCAATCTTAATCATGATGTCAGCCTGAAATCTGCGGCCAGGGTGCTGGCGCGGCCAACAAGATACCTGCCCCCTCGTCCCGGCTCAAGTGAAAGCGGGGCTGGAGGGCAGGATTGGCGCCACTTCTGCGGCAAAGCTTGATCGGGATCAGCTGCAGGGGCACGCCCGGCGCCGCCATGCAGGCCGGCGCGTGCCCGGGAGGGCTAGCGGTGCAGCTCGCCGGCACGCTCCGGCTGGTAGACCACCTCCAGGATCTCCACCTGGATGGTGCGACCGGCCGGGCCCGGCCAGGCGATGCTGTCACCCACCTTGAGCCCAAGCAGAGCACTGCCGACCGGGGCCAGCACGGAGATCTTCGACTCGTCTCCCTGTACGTCCCGCGGGTAGACCAGGGTCAGGCAGAATTCGTTGCCGCTGCTCTGCATCTTGAAGCGCACCGTGCTGTTCATGGTCACCACGTCCGGCGGCATGTCGGCCGGTTCGCGGATCTCGGCGCGATCCAGCTCCTCCTGCAGGGCCAGGTGCTGGGGATGGTTGCCGAGCAGCTGCTCGATGCGATCGAGATCCAGGCTGGAAATCACGAGATGTGGCTGTTTCATAAGATATTCCTTATCAATGGGTAAGATGGCCAGGATGACGGACAAGCTGGCCGAAAAAAGAGTGTGCGATACGAAAAAACAGATCGGGAATGCGATGCCCCCAACGACTCGCTGTCAGGGGCGAGGGCGGGGGCTCAACGGGGTGTGAGCAGACTTGACAAAATCATGAGCGCTTTCATGGGGATACCATAACCATTCTGAACTGCTTTGGCAATTCTCCTGACAAGCTTGTCAGGGCGCCTGGTAATCGTACTGCTTGATGATGCGCGCCAGGCTGCCGTCGTCGCGCATAGCGGCGATGGTCTGGTACCAGCGGGTCGCCTCGGCGGTTGGAAAATGGGGGCTGGCAGCCAGGTACAGGGGAGAGTGTTGCAGGGTTTCGCCGCGCACCAGATCCGCCAGCGGCAGGCCGGCTTGTTGCTGGTTGTAGAGGGCGCTGTTCCAGGCCACCGCCCAGCCCTGGATGCGGCCGAGTGCCAGCTTGTCGGCGTTGTGGATCTCCTCGGCCACCAGTGCCTGTTTCACCTGCGGATAGGGTCGCAGCAGGCTCTGGCCAAAGGAACCGCGCATCACGCCGACGGTGAGGCCGGGCAGGGCATTGATGGTGAGGGGGGTCGGGTGGTATTGGCGATGGCTGACCAGCACGAAGGCCTCGTCCATCAGGGGGACAATCCAGAGAAACTGAGGGTCGCGCTGGGGGCTGCGCACCGGCGGCACCAGCAAGACATTCCGGCGATAGCGGGCCTGACTGAGGGCGCGGGCCAGCGGCATCAGCTCGATGGTCAGCGGCTCCTTGAGGCGGCGGGCGGCCTCTTCCAGCACCTCGATGACCATGCCGCTCGGGGCCCCCTGATTGGAGCGGATCACATAAGGCGGGATCTCGGCGGCGATGACCACCACGGCCCGGGCCGGCAGGGCGGAAAAGAGCAGGGAGCAAAACAGCAGCAGGAGAGCGGAAATTCGCATGGCAGACCTGATCCGGGATGAGTACACAGAGTGTACCACCCCGTCGGCACAAGTCAGCCCACCCTGTTCGGGGCGTCCCGTCAGTCGAAGAAATCTCGCAGATCCAGAGTCTGGTAGCCCTCCAGCTGCTGCCAGGGCAGGGCTTTGGGCAGGGGTTTGAGGGTCACCTCCATCCAGTAGCTGCGATAGCCGTCGAGACTCGCCGACTCCACCACCAGCGGCAGCTGCCAGCGGCTCGACCAGAGGATGCGGGTGCGCTGCTTGCCCTCGCGCTTCTCATACCAGCGGGCCTGCTCGGGGGCCGGCTCGTCGAGGGGGGTCATCTCCTGCAGCAGGGCCGGGTTGATGAGGTGGCGGATCCTGGGCCAGTCGGGCTTGAAGGCCACCTGGCCATACTCCTCCTCCGGTACCTCCACCAGCTGGTTGTGCCAGTTGTCGGCGTAGCGCAGTTGCAACTCATCCTGCTGGTTGCGGGTCACCCAGCGCGCCGCCATCTGGTGGGTAAAGTGCTTGTGGCCCGGGGTGGCATCGTGGGCGGCGTGGTAGGCACGGGCCAGGGGGAGGGGAATGAGCCGCTGGCTCCACACCTGGTCGCCGACCCGCAGCCACTTCTCCTGCCACTGGCTCTCCTTGCTGATGCCGTCGCTGCTGGTCACCCTGTCCTGATAGCGGATGCGGGCGGCCAGATCGGGGACTTCGTCGGCAAGGAGGGGAAAAGAGAGGCTGCAACCAAGCAGCCACAAGGGTAATAAGTATCGCATCATGCCGTCTCGCTCGAGCGAGCAGGGCCCGGCACCTGGCCGGGCCCTGCCGTTTACAGACCGAGCGCCTCCTTGAGCTTGCCGAACACCTTGGTGTTGTCGAGGGTGCCCTTGAAGCGGCTGCTGCCGGCGCCGTCGGCAAACAGCATCACATCGCCGCCGCCGTGAGTCTCGGAGCCTAGCTTGACCCCGGTCTCTTGCAGGTAGTCGTCCGCCATCACCTGATCGCTGGTGAGTGTGGGGCGCACGTCGGCGCGGTTGGGACCGTTGCCGAACACCAGGGTGGTGAACGGTTTGCCATCCACGTCGTTCTGGGTCGAGCCGTCGCCATTTTTCACCAGATCCAGCACCTTGTTGCCCTTGGCGGAGTAGCCGTTGATGGTCATGGTGTGGTCATGGTCGGCGGTGACCACGATCAGGGTATCTTTCAGATCCACCTTGCCGAGCGCCGTCTTGACCGCCTCGTCCAGCGCCACCGCGTCGGTGAGCGAACGCTTGGCATTGGTGCCGTGCAGGGCGTGATCGATGCGACCCCCTTCCACCATCAGGAAGTAACCCTGACTGTTCTGGCTGAGCAGATCGATCGCCTTGGCGGTCATCTCAGAGAGGGAGGGCTGGGTGCTCGCCGCCCCCTTGGCGACCCGGTCCAGCTCGTAGTCGAGGTGGGACTTGGCGCTGAACAGCCCAAGCACCTTGCCCGAGTTGACGCCAGAGAGCTCATCTTTGGTGGTGACGTAGTGGTAGCCCTGGGCAGTCAGCTCGGCGGTGAGATCCCGCCCGTCGGCGCGACCACCCTTGTTGCTGGTGCTGTTGTAGGGCGTCCAGTGGTTGGCGCCGCCTCCCATCAGCACGTCGACCCCATCCCCCAGCGCGGTGTTGAAGCCGGCACCGCCCGGTACCGCCTGCTCGGCGATGGCGTAGGCGGCATCCCGGTGGCAGATGTGGGAGTAGGTGGCGGCCGGGGTGGCATGGGTCAGCTCGGTGGTGGTGACGGCTCCCACCGACTTGCCGGCCGCCTTGGCCAGCTCGAGAATGGTGGGCACCGGCTTGCCGTTGTCGCTGGTGCAGTTGTTGATACCCTTGTTGCCGTTGACGTCCTTGGACGGCGCGACGGCCTTGGTGTCGCTGCTCATGGCGATCACCTCGTTGTTCATCTTGACCCCGGTGGTGTAGGCCGCCATGGAGGGGGCCGAGTCGGTGGTCTGGGCGTCGTTGGAGAAGGTCTTGATGCGAGCGCTGCGGGCCAGCTTCATTATCTCCAGATTGCCCTCTTCCCCCACCTTGTAGAGGCGGGTGGCGGTGAGCACGGTGGGGCCCATGCCGTCACCGATAAACAGGATGACGTTTTTGGCGTCGCTGGCCTGTGCCTGGGCCGCGCCGCCGAGGGCGGCCAGCAGAGCCGTGCTGATGAGGGTTTTATGCAGTTTTTGTTTCATGGCGCTTTTCATGGGAATGCTCCTTACAGCCCGGCCGCAGCCTTGACCTTGCCGAACACGGCGGTGTTGTCGAGTGAGCCGTGGAAGCTCTCCGCTCCCTGGCCGATGGCGCCGAGGAAGACGTCGGTGCCGCCGTGGGTCTCGTTGCCTATCTCGCCTACCTTGACCACCACCTCCTGGTGATAGTCGTTGGCGGAGACGGTGGCGTCGTCCAGCGGTGCCACGCTGCTGCGCGGACCATCCACACGGTTGTAGCCGTTGCCAAAGCCGATGATGGTGTAGGGCATGCCGTCGGCATCCTTGCTCGGTTCGCCGGTTTCGTAGTTCTTCACCAGCCCGAGTACGCCTGGGTTGTCGGCGGTGGTCTTGCCGGTCCGCTTGGCGTAGCCGTTCAGCACCAGCGTGTGGTCATGGTCGGCGGTGACCACGATCAGGGTGTTTTTCAGCTCGGGATCGGCTTTCTTCACCTCGTCGATGGTCGCCTTGATGGCGTTGTCGAAGGCGAGGGTGTCCTGCAGGGCACGCTTGGCGTTGGTGTCGTGCAGGGCATGGTCGATGCGCCCCCCTTCCACCATCAGGAAGTAGCCCTGTTTCTTGTCCTTGAGCTGCTTGATGGCGGCCAGGGTCATCTGGGTCAGGGAAGGCTCGCTGGCGGGTCGGTCCAGGTCATATTTCATGTGGCTTGAGCCAAACAGCCCCAACAGCGGCTTGCTCGCATCGGCCTGGTTCAGCTCGTCCAGGGTTGCGGCAAACTGATAGCCCTTGGCCTTCATCTCGTCGATGAGGTTGCGGCCATCCTCGCGCTTGCCCTTGTCGGCTTTAGGCAAGAAGAAGCTGCTGCCGCCGCCGAGTACCACGTCCACCCCCTCTTTGAGGGCGCTGTTGTAACCGGCGCCGCCGGGTACCAGCTGGGCGGCGATGTCCGCTTCCAGATCCCGGTTGCAGAGGTGGGCATAGGTGGCGGCCGGGGTGGCGTGGGTCACCCGGGTGGTGGTGACCACGCCGGTGCCGCGACCGGCGGCCTTGGCCAGCTCCAGCAAGGTGGTGACCGGCTTGCCGGCGCTCTTGCTGCAGTCGTTCTCCTGGGTGGCATCGCCGTCCATGCTGATGACACCGTTGTTGCTCTTGACCCCGGTCATGTAGGCGGACATGGAGGGGGCCGAGTCGGTCACCTGGGCGTCGTGGGAGAAGGTCTTGATGAAGGCCGTCTCTGGCAGGGTATCGATGGTGAGGCTGCCCTCTTCACCGACGCCGTAGATGCGGGCGGCGGTCAGGGTGTTGAGACCCATGCCGTCGCCGAGGAAGAAGATCACGTTCTTGGCACCGGGCTCGGGCGCACTGCTGTCGTTGTTGGAGTTGCAGCCGGCGGCCAGGGCGGCGCCGATCATCAATGCAAGTCCTGCCATCTTTCTCATTGGGGTTCGCTCCTTGTAAAACCTGAGCGCAGCCTAGAGGTCGCAGATGACACTTTTAGTGAAACTGGATGACAATCCGATGAAGGTGTTGCGTGAATGTTACCTTGTATCAATCGCTTATCTATCAATAGCAGAGACTGGCCACACTGGCTGACGAGGGGAGGGGGCGGGCGAAAATCTGGCCGGTTTGCCGGCTGGCGGCTAGAATGGCCTGTCAAATCGGGGCGGGTGCAGGTAAAATGCGCCCCCTTGCGACGCCCTGCGTCCGCCATCGCCCGCCGCTCGCGCCACCGCAAGCCCGCGCCCGCAGTCCCTAGATGAGAGTAACGGATATGTCCATCAACTGGTTCCCCGGCCACATGCACAAGGCCCGCAAAGAGATTGCCGAGGTCATGCCCCAGGTCGATGTCATCATAGAGATGCTCGACGCCCGCATCCCCTTCTCCAGCGAAAACCCGCTGGTGCCCGAGCTGCGCGGCGATACTCCGGTGATCAAGGTGCTCAACAAGGCGGATCTCGCCGACCCCGAGATCACCGCGCTGTGGGTGGCCCACATGGAACAGGAAAAGGGGATCAAGGCGCTGCCCCTGACCCAGCAGGAGCCGGAGAAGATCAAGCAGTTGCTGACCCTCTGCCACGAGATGCTGCCGGAGCGCAATCTGGAGCTGCGCGGCGTACGCGCCATGATCATGGGCATTCCCAACGTGGGCAAATCCACCCTGATCAATACCCTGGCGGGGCGCATCATCGCCCGCACCGGCAACGAGGCGGGGGTGACCAAGTCCCAGCAGCGGATCAAGCTCGACAACAACGTCATCCTGACCGACACCCCGGGCTTCTTGTGGCCCAAACTCAACCCGCCCTCCTGCGGTTATCGGCTGGCCATCACGGCCGCCATCAAGGACACCGTCTATGACTACGCGGACATCGCCATGTTCGCCGCGGACTACTTCCTCAAGGCCTATCCGGAGCGGATCCAGGCGCGCTATCAGATTGACGCGCTGCCCGAGACCGAGATCGAGCTGCTGGATCTGATTGCCCGTCAGCGCGGCTTCATGCGCAAGGGGGGGCTGTCGGATCTGCACAAGGCGTCCGAGATCCTGGTCAACGAATTCCGCTCTGGCCTGCTGGGCCGCATCTCGCTGGAGACCCCGCAGATGGTGAGCAGCGAGATCGTGGAGGCCGATGCCGAGGCCGAACAGAAGGCCAAGGAGAAGGCGGAGCGGGAAGAGGAGCGCCAGGCGCGGGCCCGCCGCAAGTACGCCAAGAAGCGTCAGCGCTGACCGGCCTTGTGCCAGGTATATAAAGAAGAGGCGGCCCGGGGTCGCCTCTTCTCGTTATGGCCCCCAGGATTGAGAAGAAGCCGACAGGCAACCGGCATCTGCCCGTCATCATGGCCAAAGAGTCGGTGAATCAAGGGGATAAGCTAGGCGCCGAACGGTGCCGTGCTGCACCGCACCAGCAGCATTCGATAAAACCTTGCGATCCTGCTTTCAGTGCCGATTGACAATGGCATTGGCGGTGGCATGATGCGCTCGCATTTTTGACTCTCCTCACGGTTTTACCCATGACCATATACACCCGGCCAGTGCTGTTATTGCTCTGTGGCCTGTTGCTGCTGACCCTCTCCATCGCGGTGCTCAATACCCTGGTACCGCTCTGGCTTGCCCATGAACAGCTGCCGACCTGGCAGGTGGGCATGGTCGGCTCCTCCTATTTCAGCGGCAACCTGCTGGGCACCCTGCTGGCGGGCACCCTGATCAGGCGTTGCGGCTTCAACCGCAGCTATTACCTGGCCTCCGCCCTCTTTGCCGCCGGTTGTGTCGGGCTCGGCATTACCCTTGATTTCTGGAGCTGGCTCGGCTGGCGATTTATCGCCGGTATCGGCTGCGCCATGATCTGGGTGGTGGTGGAGAGCGCGCTGATGTGCAGCGGCAACGCGCACAATCGGGGCCGTCTGCTGGCCGCCTACATGATGGTCTACTACCTGGGCACTGTGCTCGGCCAGCTCTTGGTCAGCAAGTTGCCGACCGGCCTGATGGAGGTACTGCCCTGGGCGAGTGGGCTGATCCTGGCGGCTATCCTGCCGCTGTTGTTCACCCGCATCGTCAGTGAGCGCAGCGAAGCGCAGGGCTCAACCCGGGTCTGGTCCATGTTGCGGCTGCGTCAGGCACGGCTCGGGGTTGATGGCTGCATCATCTCCGGCATCGTGCTGGGCTCCCTCTACGGCCTGATGCCGCTCTACCTGAATCATCAGGGGGTGAGCGATGCCGGCATTGGTTACTGGATGGCGGTGATGGTGAGTGCCGGCATCCTGGGGCAGTGGCCGGTGGGTCGGCTGGCGGACAGGTTCGGTCGCCTGCCGGTGCTGCGGGTGCAGGTGCTGGTGGTGATCCTGGGGTGCGGAGCCATGCTCGGCGGCGTGGCGATGGGGCCGGCGCTGTTCATCCTGGGCGCCGCCGGGTTTACCCTCTATCCGGTGGCCATGGCGTGGGCCTGCGAGAAGGTCGAGCACCATCAGCTGGTGGCCATGAACCAGGCGCTGCTGCTGAGCTACACCATTGGCAGCCTGCTCGGCCCGGCCTATACCGCGCTCCTGATGCAGCACCTTTCGGACAATCTGCTGTTCATCATGATCGCCGGTGTGGCCTTGCTCTACCTGCTGATGTTGCTGCGCCCCATGGGGAAGCACTCGACACCGGTGGCCCACGCCTGAACTGTGGTCGGCAGCAGGGCTCCATCCTCGCTTACCTATAGGGGGCTGGATGGCACGCATATAAAGCAGAGGCGGCCCAGGGGCCGCCTTGTTGTTGTCTGCAACGGTGGCCAGGCAGAACTCAACGGCTAGCCGTAGCGCCTAGGGGCCGCCTTGTTGTTGTCTGCAACGGTGGCCAGGCAGAACTCAACGGCTAGCCGTAGCGCCTGTGTGCCTCTTCAAACAAGGACATATGCAGTGGGATCAGCTGTTGCCAGTCACGCCGGTAGCCGCCGCCCGGTACGGCGGCAATGGGCAGCCCGTGCCGTTGTGCGCAGTCAAAGACCATGGCATCGCGCTGGCGCACCCCCTCATCACTCAAGGAGAGATAGCCGAGTTCGTCGGCATGATGCACGTCCACCCCGGCCTGATAGAGGATGAGATCGGGGGCGTAGAGCCGCAGCGCCAGATTGAGCGCTTCTGCCAGCGTGGTGAGGTAGGCATCGTCCTTCATGCCGCTTGGCAGGGGAAAATCCATGTGGGAGGCGGGCTTGTGGCGGGGAAAGTTGTGCTCCCCGTGCAGGGAGAGGGTGATGATGTCGCGCCGACCCTGGCACAGGGCGGCGCTGCCATCCCCCTGATGGACATCGAGATCGACGATCAGTACCTGTTCGCAGCGCCCTTCGTCCAGACAGGTCTGGGCGGCGATCACCAGATCGTTGAACAGGCAAAAGCCGCTGCCAACGTCCCGGTGGGCGTGATGATAGCCACCGGAGATCTGCAGGCCGCAACCTTGCGCGAGGGCGTGTCGGCTGGCGGCAAGGGTGGCCCCCACCGAGCGTAGGGTGCGTTCAATCAGCACGGGGGACCAGGGAAACCCCAGCTGGCGAATGGCGCCCGCATCCAGGGTGCCGGTGAGGGCCGCGTCCACATAGTCCGCATCGTGCACTCTCTCTATCTGGGCGCGACTGGCGGGCGCGGCCTCTGCCAGCGGATAACCCAGGTTTCCCAGCTGTTCGAACAGCGCCTGGTATTTGGCCAGCGGAAAGCGATGGCGCGCTGGCAGGGTCAGGGCGGAGTAGAGGGGATGATGGAAGATGCGCAGTGACATGACGCCGGGGCCTTGTGAGCAGATATGAAAAAGGGGAGCCAGGCTCCCCTTGTCATGCCCGATAATTCGGGACGAACAGATGCAATCACTGCTGCTGGATCACCCAGATCTGGAAGGCTTTGCGGGTCTCCGCATCGGCCTTGTTGTACCAGTTTTGCAGTTGGGTCAGGGCTTCCGGATTGCTCTGGGCCTTGCTCGGGGCGACCTGAACCGGGGCGCTGTTGGCGGCCATGACGGCAGCGGTGGAGACGGCGACAGTCTTGGGCTGGTTGAACGCCTTGCCCATGTTGAGCAGCTCCTGCTGATAGTCACGGGTCAGCTGGAAGCCTTCCACCTTCGGTAGCACAAACTGCTCGGTGGTGACTACCTGGCCGCTGCTCTTGTCTTTGAGCGCGACTTTCTGCTCCTTGACAAACTGTTTGGCTTCGGATTCGTTGCGTGGCTTCTTGTAGTCCAGTACCAGCTTCTGGTTGTCGGCGGCGGTGAAGTTGATCACCAGCGGCTCGGCGGTGACCAGCTTGATGTCGCTGCGGCTGGAGTAGTTGCCTTCGAAGGCGACGACCAGCTGGTGTTTGCCGGCCTTGATGGGGAAGGTGTTGGTCTTGTCGAGCAGTTTGGGATTGATGGATTGACCATCGATCAACTGCACCACATAGGGGTTGTTCACTTCCAGTTGGGAATCGGCCAGGGCACTACCTGCCCACAACAGACCAGCCAGGGCTGGCACCAGAACAGTCAGTTTCATTTCATCTCCTTGAACAGTCAGGCGAGTGCCCACTGAAAAACAGGGGCTCATTTTTGCAGGTTTGCCCAAGGGCGGCAATAGGCGTTTATGGCGCCTCTGCCGCGTCTGGGCTCGCGCTTTCCCGATGCAAACTCATCGGGCCAGTGGTGTTGGCTACCTTGGTCAACCCCGGCGTTACTCAATCCGGCGCCGAAATGGTGGCAGGGCATCGAGCAGCCCCTTGCCGTAGCGTTTGGTCAGCAGGCGGCGATCGAGGATGGTGACCCGGCCCCGATCGGCCTCTTTGCGAATGAGGCGACCACAGGCCTGGATGAGCTTGCGCGACGCCTCCGGCACCGTCAGTTGCAAGAAGGGATTACCGCCTCGTTTCTCGACCCACTCGGCGGTGGCCTCTTCCACCGGCGAGTTGGGGACTGCGAACGGCAACTTGGTGATCACCAGGTTGGTGAGGTAGTGACCGGGCAGATCCAGCCCTTCCGAGAAGCTGCCGGTGCCAAACAGTATGCTGGCCTGGCCGCCATCGCATTTTTGTTTGTGCAGGGTGAGCAGGGCATTGCGGGAGGCTTCCCCTTGCACCAGCAGAGAGAGTCCCTTGGCCCGCAGCCCCACAGTCACCTCGTTCATCTGCCGGTAGGAGGAGAAGAGCACCAGGCTCGCCTCCTTGCCGGCCAGCAGGCGAGGCAGGGTGCTGACGAGCTCCTGGGTAAAGGCGGGGGCGTTGGGCTCGTGCTCCATCCTGGGCAGATAGAGTTCGGCCTTCTGGTAATCGAAGGGGGAGCGCAGGCGCAGATAGCGGGTACCGTCGTGCTCTTTGAGCCCCACCTGGTGGCGGAAATAGCTGAAGGAGGAGAGGGCTGTCAGGGTCGCCGATACCAGGACGGCGCCAAGACACCTGGACCAGAGCCACTCCTCCAGCAGGTAGCCCACCTCGATGGGGGAGGCGTGCAGCCAGATGTCGCCGTCATCGCTCTTGACCATCCAGCGGGCTAGCGGCGTCTTGCCTTCTGCCACGTGCCGCCCCAGCATCTCCCACAGGGAGCAGAAACCCTCCAGCCGCTGCAGATAGAAGCCGCTCTCCGCCAGCAGGGGTTCGGCATCCTTGCGACGGATCTCGCCATCCTTCAGTGCCTCGCCGATGGCGCCCTGCATTCTGTCCAGCGCCCGCTGCGCCTTCTTGCTCGCCTCCTTGAGGTTCTCCGCCAGCATGGGCAAGGGGTCGGGCAAGACACCATCGGCGAAGCGATGGTGTTTTTCTTCATTGAACAAGCGGTCGTTGGCGGCGAGCCACTGCTCCAGCGCCTTCAGATCCGGTTGCAGGGAGGCCAGCGCGTCCTGCAGCTTGAGCTGGGGATCGAGCAGGCTCTCCTTGTTGAGGGTTCTGGCCAGCTTGCCCGCCCCCTGCGCCAGCTTCTCCAGCCAGCGGCGTGAACCCTTGACGCTGGCCGAGGCGGCGCCGTGATCCCGGGCTATGGTGGGCAGGTGATGGGCCTCGTCCAGCACATAGAGACACTCGTCCGGTGGCGGTAGGATAATGCCGCCCCCCATGGTGAGGTCGGAGAGCAGCAGGGCGTGGTTGACCACCAGCACGTCAGCCGCGTCCATGTCGTTGCGGGCGCGGTGGAAGGGGCAGTGCTGATGATGAGTCAGCGCCTTGTTGCAGGTATGGCGGTCGGAGGCGATGCGATCCCAGCAGAGATCGGTAATGGGCTTGGGCCAGTTGTCTCGATCACCGTCCCACTTGCCTTCCGTGTAGGCCTGCCACAGCGCCTGATAGCAATCCTTGTCGGCGTCTGACGGCTTGTGTTTGCTGAGGGCTCCGAAGTCAAACTCGAAGTTGGCCATCTCGCCGCCACTCGCGGCCTGCTCCAACAGGTGTTCGCAGCAGTAGCGCTGGCGCCCTTTGACCAGCATGAAACGAAACGGCAGCTCGCTGTGGCGATGATAGAAGGGAAGGTCTTTGTGGATCAGCTGCTCCTGCAGCGCCACTGTGGCGGTGGAGATCACCAGCTTCTTTTGAGTAAGGCGAGCCACCGGGATGGCCCCCTGGGCATAGGAGAGGGACTTGCCGATACCGGTGCCGGCTTCGGCCACCAGGATGCGACGCTGCTTGTCATACTCCCCGGTCAGCGTCTTGGCTATTTCGGCCACCAGAAAATTCTGCTCCTTGCGCGGCACAAAACCGGGTAAACCATCGGCTATTTGCCGATAGGTATTGCGAATGGTGGTTTTGAGACGGGTAGACAGCATGAAGAAAATGACCGTTGCACAGGGTGAAGGAAGACAGGATACCTGCAACCGGCAACCTGGGTCGAGGTGTGTGGCAACGCACAGATCCGACCTCCTCTTTTATTTATCAGGCGAGTCGTCGTTATTGTGTGATAAATCACCAATTCGGACGAATTTTGCCAGCGGTTATCGCTGTAAACGTTTTCCCATGGCGTGCAAACAATGTGGGATTCAGGTCACAATTTTTCCGCTGTGACTATGCTTTTCATAAAAAGTTCCAAGTTTTTTCATTGCGGATTGGAAAACCCGGTGCTAGTCTCGGCGCCATAGTGATGCAAAGTACATCGCTAACACAGGGAATAACAACGACTTAGTGTTTAATTACAGTAGGCATTGGAAACTATGAAAAAGACAATTCTGGCTATTGCTATCCCGGCTCTGTTTGCATCCGCCGCTAACGCTGCAGTGATCTATGACAAAGACGGTACCACTTTTGACGTTTACGGCCGTGTACAGGCTAACTACTACGGTGACAGTAATAACCCCAATCCTCTCACTCAGGCTGATACCCATGGTGATGCAGAACTGATCGGTACCTCCCGTCTGGGCTGGTCCGGCAAGGTTGCGCTGAACAACACTTGGTCCGCAATCGCCAAGACTGAGTGGCAAGTAGCTGCCGAAAACTCTGACGACACCAAATTCAAATCTCGTCACATCTATGCTGGTTTTGATGGCACCCAGTACGGCAAGATCATTTTCGGTCAGACCGACACTGCGTTTTACGACGTATTGGAACCGACCGATATCTTCAACGAATGGGGTAGCTACGGTAACTTCTATGACGGCCGTCAAGAAGGCCAGATCATCTACTCCAACACCTTCGGTGGCTTCAAGGGCAAACTGTCCTATCAGACCAATGACAATGAAGCCGTCAAAGTGTCTGATGTCGGTGGTAACTCCTTCACTACCGAATTCCCTGGCATCAAGCGTAACTACGGTTACGCCGCTGCTGCCGGTTACGACTTCGACTTCGGTCTGGGCCTGAACGCCGGTTATGCATACTCCGATTTGGAAAGTACCACTAATACCAACACTGGTAAGAAGTCCGAGTGGGCGCTGGGTGCACACTACGCCATCAACGGCTTCTACTTCGCTGGTGTCTACACTGACGGTGATCTGAAGAACGACACCACAGGTTATAAGGGTGAAGGTCGTGGCTACGAGCTGGCGGCTTCCTATAACGTTGATGCTTGGACCTTCCTGGCCGGTTACAACTTCAAGGAAGGTAAAGACAACACCGCAGGTTCTTCCTACGAAGACATGGTTGACGAAACCCTGCTGGGTGTACAGTACGCTTTCACTTCCAAGCTGAAAGCCTACACCGAGTACAAGATCCAGGGTATCGACAAGATGGACGACGAGTGGACTGTTGCCCTGCAATACAACTTCTAATCTAGCCTCTGCGCTGATTTAGTTGATGAACGGCCAAGCTTGCTTGGCCGTTTTGTTTTATCTGCTTTCCACCGGATTGCCTCTCTTCTCCTCTTCTCCTCTGCTGCTCAACCTCTCCTTGCCCTCTTTGACTTGCGTCAGTTCACGTTGTCTCTTTTCTGTACTTGGCTCCCGGCCAGCGAATCGCTAGATTATTCAGCTCGTTGCAGGATGTTCGGCAGACAGGGAAGGATGACGCTTGATTGACTTTAGTCACCCGCAGTGGCGGGAGCTGGCCCGCCAGCTGCTGGACAACCCCACCTCGGTGGTCCGCGCCCGCCAGTGGCAGCCCCTGCTGGGCCTGCTCAAGGACAACCAGCTGCTGCTGGCGCTGGGCAATCACCACTATGAGCTCACCCCCGCCGGTCGCCGTTACCTGACCCGTGAACTGACGCTGGCCGAGATGGCCACGGCGCCGCCAACCCCGGAGGAGTGGCTCCATGGGCAGGGCTGGCAGCTGGCGGAGCAGGTCAACGAGCGGGTGCTGGCCGCGCTCTATCGCAAGAGCGAGGTGAGCTTTACCCCCAACGAGCAGATCGACTTCGAAGACAAGGGGATCCGGCTCTGTTCGGATCAACAGGTGCGCCTGCGTGCCCCCGAGCCGTTCAGCCTCTTTTTCAGCGGCGGCACCCTGCTCGATGCGTCCCCCTGGCTGCAGGCGCTCGGCGAGGTGGCGTTGCCGGAGCGTACCCTGGCCAGTCTCGGCAAGATCCTGTGGGGGGAGGGGGAGCTGCTGTGGGTGATCACCACCGACAGCGTCGGTGCCTTTGCCGAGCTGGTGCTGCCGGCAGGGAGCTTGCTGATCTGGGCTCCCGCCTCGGCGCAGCAGGCGCTGCAGCAAGTGATCGCCGCGCTGCCGCCTCAGGTGCAGTGGAGTCATCTCACCTCCCTCGACCCGAGCGGGGTGGATCGGGTGCTGACTCTGGCCCAGCGTTTGGGTCGTCCAGCCAGCTGGTGGCTGCCCACCGTGCTGGCTCCCATCATGACGGCCTATGCCCTGCCACTGACTGACTCCCGCCCCTGGGAGCCGAGCCGGATCCCCAAGTCATTGTTAGCAGTTTGTAGCGGTTTGGTTGAGTCCAATGGTGGCTTGTCTGCCGAGGTGTGCGCGTTGGCGCCACAGTGGCATGCCATCGGTTGAGATTGCCGCAGATCCGGCCGAAAAAGCGGTTTTCCCCCACCTTGCACGGTGATATAAAGAGTTGACGAAGCGCTCGCCAGTGGGCGCTTTTGTTTGCCACGTGTTTTGCGTGTCACGGACGGTGTGCCAACACGCTTTGCCAGCCAACGAACTCAACGGAATACAGGGAATACCATGTTTGAAAAGGTTGTTGCCGCCCCAGCGGATCCGATCCTGGGCCTGACCGAAGCCTTCCGCGCCGACTCTCGCAGCCACAAGATCAACCTGGGGGTCGGGATCTACAAGGATGAGACCGGCGCCACCCCCATTCTTCACTGCGTCAAGAAAGCCGAACAGAAGCTCTTGACCGACGAGAAGACCAAGAACTATCTCGGCATCGAAGGCAATATCGAATACGGTCGCATCGTGCAGCAACTGCTGTTCGGACAGGATTCCGCGCTGGTCGCCAGCGGCCGGGCCAAGACTGCTCAGGTGCCGGGTGGTACCGGTGCCCTGCGCATCGCCGCCGAGTTCGTGGTACGCAACAACCTCGCCAAGACCATCTGGATCTCCGATCCCACCTGGGCCAACCACGTCAGCGTGTTCCAGGCGGCGGGTCTGACCGTCAAGTGGTACAAGTACTATGACGCGGCGACCAAGGGGCTCGACTTTGCCGCCATGCAGGCGTCTCTGGCCGAGGCGCAGGCTGGTGATCTGGTGCTGCTGCACGGTTGCTGTCACAACCCGACCGGTATCGACCCGACCGCTGATCAGTGGCGTGCACTGGCCAGGCAGAGTGCCGCCGCCGGCTGGCTGCCGCTGTTTGACTTCGCCTATCAGGGCTTCGCCCGCGGTATCGAGGAAGACGCCGAAGGCCTGCGCATCTTCGCCGAGTGCCACGACGAGCTGCTGGTGGCGAGCTCCTTCTCCAAGAACTTCGGTCTCTACAACGAGCGGGTCGGCGCCTTCACCCTGGTCAGCGCGACCAAGGCGATCGCCGACGTGGCTTTCACCCAGGTCAAGACCGTCATTCGTGCCAACTATTCCAACCCGCCGTCACACGGCGCTGCCGTCGTCACCGCCGTGGTGAGCGATCCGGCCCTCTATGCCGAGTGGGTGGAAGAGGTGGCCGCCATGCGGGTGCGCATTCGCGAGATGCGCGAGCTGCTGGTGGAAAAACTGGCAGCCCGCGGCGTGAACCAGGACTTCAGCTTTATCCGCGAGCAGAACGGCATGTTCTCCTTCTCCGGTCTTTCCAAGGATCAGGTGGAGCGCCTCAAGAGCGAGTTCGCCATCTACATCGTCGGCTCCGGCCGGATCAGCGTGGCCGGTATCACCCGTGCCAACATAGATCCTCTGTGCGACGCCATCGCCAAGGTGCTGTAAGCACCACCATCGGCATCTGTTCAGTAAAAAGCCCGCCGGGTAGACCCGGCGGGCTTTTTCATTTTCCGGCTCAGGCCTTAGCGGCGGCGCTTGCCGCCCCCTAGCAGGGAGCCGAGCACTCCGCGCACCAGCTGGCGACCCACCTCGCTGCCGATGGTGCGGGCCACGCTCTTGGCGGCGGTTTGCACCACGCCGTCGTGCTGGCCGCCACGGGGGCCGGTGTGGCCAAACAGGATGCCATTGAGGGCATCGAGCAGGCCGCCTTCCCCGTTGGATGACGGTTTACTGGCTTGTTCGCTTGTGGTTGTCAGCTTGCCCCCGTTGAGCCGCTCGAAGGCCGACTCGCGATCCTCCGGCGTCTCGTAGCGGCCGTGCAGCAGGGATCCCTGAATGAGCGCCTGCCGCTCGGCGTCGCTCAAGGAGCCGATGCGGCTGGCCGGCGGGGCGATGAAGGCGCGCTCCACCATGCTGGGGCGCCCCTTCTCGTCGAGCAGAGAGACCAGTGCCTCGCCGACACCGAGTTCGGTGATGACGCCAGCGGCATCGAAGGCGGGGTTGGCGCGCAGGGTGTTGGCGGCGATCCGCACCGCCTTCTGGTCACTCGGAGTAAAGGCGCGCAGGGCGTGCTGCACCCGGTTGCCAAGCTGCCCCAGCACGCTGTCGGGGATATCGGCCGGGCTCTGGGTCACGAAGTAGACGCCGACCCCCTTTGAGCGGATGAGGCGCACCACCAGTTCGATCTTCTCCAGCAGCGCCTTGGGAGCGTCGTTGAACAGCAGGTGCGCCTCGTCGAAGAAGAACACCAGCACAGGTTTGTCCGGATCCCCCACCTCCGGCAACTGCTCGAACAGCTCGGAGAGCAGCCAGAGCAGGAAGCAGGCATAGAGGCGGTTGGATTGGGTCAGCTTGCTGGCGGCCAGCACATTGATATGGCCGTGGCCGGCCTCATCGGTCTGCAGCAGATCCTGGATGTCCAGCATGGGCTCGCCAAAGAAGTGATCGCCGCCCGCGCTCTCCAGGGTGAGCAGGTTGCGCAGGATGGCGCCGATGGAGGCGGTAGAGACGTTGCCGTAACGGGTGGTGAGCGATTTGGCGTTGTTACCGGCAAACTGCACCATGGCGCGCAGGTCCTTGAGATCGAGCAGCAGCAGCCCCTCGTCGTCCGCCACCTTGAACACCAGCTCCAGCACCCCGCTCTGGGTGTCATTTAGGCCGAGCAGGCGGGCGAGCAGCAGGGGCCCCATGTCGGAGATGGTGGCCCGCACCGGGTGGCCCTGTTCGGCAAACAGATCCCAGAACAGGGTGGGGCTGGCGGCAAAGGCGGGGGCCGGGATGCCGAGCTGGGCCAGTCTGGCATCCAGCTTGGCAGAACCTGCCCCGGCGGCGCCAAGGCCGCTCAGGTCCCCCTTTACATCCGCCAGAAAGACCGGCACGCCGAGGCGGGAGAACCCCTCCGCCAGCACCTGCAGGGTGACTGTCTTGCCGGTGCCGGTGGCGCCGGTGATGAGGCCGTGGCGATTGGCCATGGCTGGCAGCAGGGCGAGGGGATGACCACTGGCATGGGCCAGCGTGAGCGGTTCGGCCATGGTGGGCTCCTTGTGGCAAATGGGGGACTAAAAACAACGGGTTACAAGGAGTGTGGTGGCAGGTGCCGGGGATGGCAAGGCAGTGCCTCGTCAGCGCGCCAGAGGCTGACGAGGCGGGTGAGATCAGCGGGGGCGGACCAGCTTGCCGAGGCGCAGCAACAGCAGGGTGAGGAGGCCGCCGGTGGCGGCGGTCAGTACCGCCAGCAGCAGGCTGCCGAGCAGGAAGGGGGGCACCAGGGTGGCCGCTTCGTGCTCCAGCCAGTGCAGGGTCCAGGTGAGGTGAAATGGCTCCGGCGTCTTGTGCAGCACCAGACAACCGGTGCGATAGGCGTAGAGGTACATGAAGGGCAGGGTCAGCGGGTTGTTGAACCAGACCGCCAGCAGCGCCAGCGGCAGGTTGAGGCTGAACGCCAGCGCCAGCCCGACCGCGATGAGTGAATGCATGGGGATGGGAAACCAGCAGGCGAAGATGCCGGCAGCCACCGCCCCGCTCAGGGCGCGCGGCCCCCCTTGCCAGAGGGCGGGGGCGAGCAGGCGCTCGCCAAACAGGGCGAACCACTTCTGCTGGCGCAGGGTATCGGGGTCAATCTTGAAGCGGGCAAACCAGCGATTCAGCATGCGCGGGCCACCTTGCGTTTCTGCCACTGACGCACGGTGCTGATGCGCCAGCAGGTACGAATGAGGGCGTAGCCGATGAGGGAGCTGAGCAGGGCGAGCACCAGCGAACCCAGCAGCAGCGGCGGGGCCACGGTCTCGAACACCGACACCAGCCAGGCCCAGGTGAACTCGATCTCGATGTGCTGGGAGGATTGCCCCAGCAGCTGACAGCCGGTCAGGTAGGCGCCGTAGAACAGCGGCGGCATGGTGAAGGGGTTGGAGAGCCAGACAAGGGCTACCGAGAGCGGCAGGTTGACCCGGCAGGCGATGGCGCCGCCGGCCGCCAGCAACATCTGGCAGGGGAGCGGCACCCAGGCCATGAACAGCCCCACCGCGAAGGCACCGGCCGCCGAGCGGCGATTGAGGTGCCACAGGTTGGCGTCCAGCAGCAACTTGCCAAACAGCCGCAAGTGCTTGTGTTCCTTGAGTGTCGCCGGATCAGGCAGCCAGCGTTGTATGAGTCGTTTGGGCATATTGAAACCTTGCTAAATACTTGCACCATGGATCTGCGCCTGCTGTCGTTTGCCCTCGGGGCAAGCTCCTCACTGCTTTGGCCATGGTTGCCTTCATGGGAATGGGGTGGCCTGATGCTGCTGCTCGCGTTCCCCCTCGCCGGTTGCCGCTGCTGGCGGCTGCTGTTTCTGCTGCTCGGCATCCTCTGGATGCAGGGGAATTTGCACTACCGGCTTGCCTGGCTGGATCAGCTTGGCAAAAAAACGAGCCACATCATAACCGCACAACTGCAAAGTGCAGAACCCGAGGGCGATAAATTTGTCCGGCTGGTGCTGCGGGTGAACAGGCTCGATGAGCAGGCGCTCACCCCGGCACCCCTGGTGCGCATCAATGCCTACCAGGCGCTGCCCACCATGACGGCAGGCAGTCGCCTGACCCTGGAGGTATCCCTCAAGCCGGCCCACGGCCTGGCCAACGAGGCGGGGATGGACGGGCGGCGCCTGCTGCTCGGCAAGGGGATCACCGCCACCGGCAACTTGCGCAGGGTGATCCAGATTGAAGCGGTGCCGGCGGGGCTGCGCGAGCGCTGGCTGGCCCGGGCCGCCGTCAGCTGGCAGGATCTGAGCCAGGGCCCGCTGCTGGCAGCGCTGACCTTCGGCGAGCAAGCGGGTATCACGACTGAGCAGTGGAGCCTGTTTCGCGGCAGTGGGCTGACCCACATCATCGCCATCTCGGGGCAGCACATCGCGCTGGTGGCGGTGCTCGGCTGGTGGCTGGGGCGGCTGTTCGGACTGCGGGGGGCGATTCTGCTCGCCCTGCTGTTTGCCGCCCTCTACAGCTGGCTGGCCGGGTTTGCGGTGGCCACCGAGCGGGCCCTCATCATGGTGCTGGTGTGGAGCCTGCTGCGCTGGCGACGGCGGGAGTGGCCGGCCCATCGCGTCTGGTTGTGGGCCTTCGTGGTGCTGACGCTCTGGGATCCCTTCGCCCTCTATTCGGCGGGATTCTGGCTCTCCTTCTTGGCGGTGGCCCTGCTGCTGGTGGCGAGCCTGCTGGAGGCCAAGCCCGGGCTCGTCCGCTTGCAGGGCTTGTTGCTGTTGGGGCTGCTGCCGTTGCAACTGGCGCTGTTCGAGGGGATAGCGCCGTTGTCGCTGCTGCTCAATCTGCTGGCATTGCCGCTCTTTTGCATCGGCATCATACCGCTGGCGCTGGTCGGGGTGTTGCTGGCGCCGCTTTCGGGGGAGCTGGCCCACCTGCTGTTCTGGCTGGCCGATGTCGGCCTGCAGTGGATATTGTGGGCGCTGGAGAGGTTGGCCAGCCAGTGGCAGCTCTGGTGGCCGGTGCCGGGCTGGGTGCTGCCGCTCACAGCGCTGCTGACCCTGCTCTGGTGCGCCTGGCATGTGCCGGGCGGTCGTCCCTTGCTGTTGCCGGGGGGCGTGGCCCTGCTGCTGGCGGCCTGGCCGGCGCCGACCCACTGGCAACTGAGGGTATTGGACGTGGGGCAGGGGCTGGCGGTGCTGGTCACCGGGGGTGAGCGCGGCATCCTGTTTGACACCGGCGATCGCTACCCAGGCGGCTACAACATGGCGGATGCCGTGATCCTGCCCTTGCTCAACCGGCTCGATGTGCGGGTGCTGGATTATCTGGTCATCAGCCACAAGGACCGGGATCACGCCGGCAACCGGCGTGCCATCCTGCAGGCTCTGCCGGTACGCCACGAGCTCTCTTCCTTCGACTTCGGCCGCTTCACGACCCTGTGCCGGCGTGGCCAGCAGTGGCGCTGGCAGGGGCTCGAGATGGCGGTGCTCTGGCCACAGCAACCGGGAGGCGGTCACAACAACGACGGCTGTGTGCTGCAGATCCGCGACGGGGAACGGCGCATCCTGCTCAGTGCCGACATCGAGCGGCAGGCGGAGCAGCGGCTGCTGGCGCTGGAAGGGGAGGGGCTTGCCAGCACCTTGCTGGTAAGCCCCCATCACGGCAGCCGCACCTCCTCCACGGCCCCCTTCGTGGCGGCGGTGGCCCCCCGCTATGTGGTACACAGCGCCGGCTTCATGAACCAGTGGGGCTTTCCCCGCCCCGAGGTGGTGGCTCGCTACAGGGAGGCGCAGCAATGGGTCACCGGGCTGGACGGGGAGATCCTGGTCGAGCCAGCGCCGGACGGGCTGCGGATCCGTGCCGAGCGGAAGCAGGGACCCTGGTTTCGCCGCAATGGCGACTGGTGGCGTCCTGCATTCTGGCCTGAGCGCTGAGCGTCAACCCGGCTTTGGCTGGCATAACGGTCTTCATTTCCTGCCTTGGCGAGGGACATGCGCTGGCGATGCTTGGTGTAATCCTGCGCTTTGGCTAGAATAGCCCGTCATTTCCCTTATTAACGGCTATTCATGCAACAAGAAACCTCACAAGACAGCTGGCCTGTCTTCAAGCGTCTGCTCGGCTATGTCCGTGACCGCAAGCTTGGCCTGATCGGCGGCATCATCGGCATGCTGGGCTACGCCGCCGTGGATACCACCTTCGTCTATTCCATCAAGCCGCTGATCGACAAGGGGATCAACGGCAATGATCCGACCGTGCTCAAGTGGATGCCCTTCTTCGTGCTGGGTATCGTAGCCCTGCGCGGCGTCGCCAACTTCCTCTCCAACTACTGCATGGCCTGGGTCGGCAACCACGTGGTGATGCGCCTGCAGCAGCAGGTATTCAACCACATGGTGGCGATGCCGATGAGCTTCTTCGACCGCCAAAATACCGGTCACCTGCTCTCCAAGGTGACCTATGACGCGAGTCAGGTCTCCTCGGCCGCCAGTACCACTCTGGTCACCTTGGTGCGGGAAGGGGCGACTGTCATCGGTCTGCTCGGCCTGATGTTCTGGCACTCCTGGCAGCTGTCGGTGATCTTCCTGGTTGTGGGGCCCGTGGTGGGCATCATCATCGGTCTCATCAGCCGCCGTTTCCGTCAGATCAGCCGCCACATCCAGCAGGCGGTGGGTGACATCACCACCTCCACCGAGCAGATGCTCAAGGGGCACAAAGAGGTGCTGATGTTCGGCGGCCAGAAGGTGGAGGAGAAGCGCTTCTTCAAGGTCAGCAACAACATGCGCCAGCAGACCATGAAGATGGTTGCCGCCGATGCCATCGGCAGCCCGGTGGTGCAGATGGTTGCCTCCATCGCGCTGGCGGCCTTCCTCTATGTGGCCACCATCGACAGTGTGCGCAGCGAGCTGACTGCCGGTACCTTCACCGTCATGATCACCTCCATGATGATGCTGCTCAAGCCGCTGAAAAGCCTGACCGACGTCAACAACCAGTTCCAGCGCGCCATCACCGCCTGCCACAGCCTGTTCGGCCTGCTCGATACCGAGCCGGAGCAGGATACCGGTACCCGTACCCTGGAGCGCGCCCGCGGCGAGATCGAGTTTCGCAACGTCACCTTCACCTACCCGACCAAGGACACCCCGGCGCTGCACAACGTCAGCTTCAAGGTGGAGGCGGGCAAATCGGTGGCCCTGGTGGGGCGCTCAGGCTCTGGCAAGAGCACCATCGCCAGCCTGCTGACCCGCTTCTACGACATCGAGCAGGGGGAGATCCTGCTGGATGGCGTCAATATCCGTGATTACCGCCTGAGCGAGCTGCGCAAGCAGTACGCCCTGGTCTCCCAGCACGTGCACCTGTTCAACGACACGGTGGCGAGCAACATCGCCTACGCCGCGGAAGAGCAATACAGCCTCGACGAGATCAAGCAGGCGGCCCGCATCGCCCACGCCGACGAGTTCGTCAGCAAGATGAGCAACGGTTATGACACCGTGGTCGGCGAGAACGGCGCGTCGCTCTCCGGCGGTCAGCGTCAGCGTATCGCCATCGCCCGCGCCCTGCTGCGCGATGCCCCCGTGCTGCTGCTGGATGAGGCTACCTCGGCGCTGGATACCGAGTCCGAGCGCCACATCCAGGCGGCCATCGACGAGCTGTGCAAGGCGCGCACCTCGCTGGTGATCGCTCACCGCCTCTCCACCATCGAGAAGGCGGACGAGATCCTGGTGATCGATGAAGGCCATATCGTCGAGCGCGGCAACCACGCGGCGTTGATGGCCCAGCAGGGCACCTATGCCCAGCTGCGCGCCATCCAGTTCGGTCATGCCACCGCAGGTGGCAACGCCTGATGCTGGAGCGGCTCTGGTATGCAAAGAGTGGCTGGCGCTGGTTGCTGGCCCCCTTTGCCCTGCTGTTTGCCGTTGTCAGCGGTACCCGCCGCTACGCCTATCGCCACGGCTGGCGCAAGGGCTATCGTGCCTCCTTGCCAGTCATAGTGGTGGGCAATATCTCGGTGGGTGGCAACGGCAAGACCCCGGTAGTGGTCTGGCTGGTGGAGCAGTTGCAGGCCCGCGGTTATCGCCCGGGGGTGGTGAGCCGCGGCTATGGCGGCAAGGCGCCCCATTACCCGTACCGGCTCGATGCCGCCAGCACCACGGCGCAGGCGGGGGATGAACCGGTACTGATTGCCCGGCGCTGTGGCTGCCCTGTGGTGGTGGCACCCAGGCGGGCCGAGGCGGTGCGCTTGCTGGAGCAGAGCGGCGAAGTGGACATCATCATCACCGACGACGGCCTGCAGCACTATGCGCTGGCCCGCGACATCGAGCTGGTGGTGGTGGATGGCGCCCGCCGCTTCGGCAACGCCTGCCTGCTGCCCATGGGGCCGCTGCGCGAACCGGTCACCCGGCTCAAGCGAGTGGACGCCATCATCTGCAACGGCGGCGAGCCGGGGCGGGGAGAGTATCCCATGAGGTTGGTGGCCGATTCCCCCCGTCGGGTACGCGACGAGGCCCCGTTGGCCACACCGCTGGCCGGTCCGGTAGACGCGCTGGCGGGGATTGGTCATCCGCCCCGTTTCTTCGCCACCCTCGAGGGGCTCGGTTACCAGCTGGATCAGCGGGTGGCCTACGGGGATCACCACCCCTTCGATCGGGACGAGCTGGTGGGCCGCTTTGCCGGCAAGCCGCTGCTGATGACCGAGAAGGATGCGGTCAAGTGCCGCGCCTTTGCCCTCGACAACTGGTGGTATCTGCCGGTCAGCGCCGAGTTGCCCGCCTCCCTGCTCGATACCCTGCTGCACAAGCTGGGCGCGAGCGGGAAGGGGCAAGGCGCAACCAAGGCACAAGGTTGATCTCGCTCGCCAGCGCGGGAGAGAAGGGGTTTGTCATGCCCCGCATGAAACATCTGGTTGGTTCGACACCCATCGCCGGCGTGATTAAGCCGCTGGCGCGACATCGTTGAAGGAGTATCGTTTTGGCTTTGGACATCAAGTTGCTCGACATCATTGCCTGCCCGGTCTGCAAGGGCAAGCTGCACTACAACAAGTCCGTGCATGAGCTGGTCTGCCGCTTCGACAAGCTGGCTTATCCGCTGGAGGAGGGGATCCCGGTGCTGCTGGAGAACCGCGCCCGTCCGCTCAATAGCGACGAGCTGTCGTCATGAGCTTCGTCGTCGTCATTCCGGCCCGCTACGCCTCCACCCGGCTGCCGGGCAAGCCGCTGGCCGACATCCACGGCAAGCCCATGGTGCAGCACGTGGTGGAGAAGGCCCTGCAGTCGGGCGCCGATCGGGTGATCGTCGCCACCGACGATGAGCGGGTGCAGCAGGCGCTGGCCGGTCAGACCGGGTTCGAGGTGTGCATGACCTCGAAGGATCACCAGTCAGGCACCGAGCGGCTGGCCGAGGTGTGCCGTCACTACGGTTTTGCCGCCGACACCATAGTGGTCAACGTGCAGGGGGATGAGCCGCTCATTCCACCGGTCATCATCCGTCAGGTGGCGGACAACCTGGCCGCCGCCAGCGCGCCCATGGCGACCCTGTCGGTGCCGATCCAGGACGCCGAAGAGGCGTTCAACCCGAACGCCGTCAAGGTGGTGACCGACCAGGATGGCTACGCCCTCTACTTCAGTCGCGCCTCCATTCCGTGGGATCGGGATCGTTTTGCCGCAAGCCGCGAGCAGATTGGTGATCACTATCAGCGTCACATCGGCATCTACGCATATCGCGCCGGTTTCATCCAGCGTTATGTGGACTGGGCGCCGAGCGCGCTCGAGCAGGTCGAGGCGCTGGAGCAGTTGCGGGTGCTCTGGTACGGGGAGAAGATCCACGTGGCCCAGGCCCTCGAGGCGCCGCCGGTCGGGGTGGATACCCAGGCCGATCTGGACAAGGTGCGTGCGCTGCTGGCGAACTGATGCCGACAACAGCAAAAATGACTCTGAACGGTGCCTGCGGGCGCCGTTTTTTGTGTTTAATCTTTACATAATTATTTGATTACAAACGTCATTTATGAGCACTTTCAAACTTTTCCCGGCCATGGTTTGCCAAATCGGCGAGTTTGGTTATGATGCAAGACGCCGTGTTAACCCTAACTGGCATATAACGAGATAAAAAACGGGGTGTTTGGGTGATTAATGTATTCCTGGTCGATGATCATGAGTTGGTGCGTACAGGGATAAGACGCATTCTGGAAGATGTCCGCGGGATCAAGGTGGTGGGCGAGGCGCAGAGCGGGGAAACCGCAGTCACTTTCTGTCGTCAGAACCATCCCGACGTGATCCTGATGGACATGAACATGCCGGGCATCGGCGGCCTGGAGGCAACCCGCAAGATCCTGCGGATCCGACCCGATGTGCGCATCATAGTGCTGACCATTCATTCAGAAAATCCGTTCCCGACCAAGGTGATGCAGGCGGGTGCCGCCGGTTATCTCACCAAGGGAGCCGCACCGGACGAGATGATCCACGCCATTCGCCTGGTCCACTCCGGTCAGCGTTACATCTCCCCGGAGATCGCCCAGCAGATGGCCCTGAGCCAGTTTGCCTCGGCCGACGAGAACCCCTTCAAGTCCCTTTCCGAGCGCGAGCTGCAGATCATGATGATGATCACCAAGGGGCAGAAGGTGACTGATATTTCCGAGCAGCTCAACCTGAGCCCGAAGACGGTCAACAGCTACCGCTACCGGCTGTTCAGCAAGCTCAACATCAATGGCGATGTGGAGCTGACCCATCTGGCCATTCGCTATGGCATGCTGGATGCCGACACCCTGTAACGGGCGGCGTGTAGCCATCAAAGGCGGCCTGTGCCGCCTTTTTGCTTTTTGCCGGTCTGGCGCAGTATGCTCTGTGCCGTCTTCTGCTTTCATCCGTTGAGCCGAGTTGCCGATGAGCCTCTCTTTCGATCTTCCGCTTGCCGCGATATCCCAGACCCAACACCTCGATCCCCGTTGCCGGAGCCAGCATGACCTCCTCTGAACCTCTCTTCGACAGCAAGGCGTTTCTCAGTGCCGTCACCCATCAGAGCGGTGTCTATCGTATGTACGACAGCGGCGGCACCGTCATCTACGTGGGCAAGGCCAAGGATCTGAAGAAACGGCTAGCTTCCTACTTTCGGGCCAACGTCGACAGCATCAAGACCCGCACTCTGGTGCGCCAGATCGCCGATGTGCAGGTGACGGTCACCCACACCGAGACCGAGGCGCTGATCCTCGAGCACAACCTGATCAAGCAGTACCAGCCCCGCTACAACGTGCTGCTGCGGGATGACAAGTCCTACCCCTGGATCATCATCACCGCCCATCAGCATCCGCGTATCGGCGTCCATCGCGGTGCCCGCAAGGTGAAGGGGGAGTACTTCGGCCCGTACCCCTCCGGCGGCGCGGTGCGCGAGAGTCTGCACCTGATGCAGAAGATCTTCCCGGTACGCCAGTGCGAGGATGCAGTCTATGCCAACCGCACCCGCCCCTGTCTGCTCTACCAGCTCAAGCGCTGTGCCGGCCCCTGCGTGGCGGGGCTGGTGAGCGAGGCCGAGTATGCCCAGCAGGTGGAGCTGGCCAAGCTGTTCCTCGCGGGCAAGAACCAGCAGGTGATAGGCGAGCTGGTGGGCAAGATGGAGTCCGCCAGCGGCGATCTGCGCTTCGAGGAGGCTGCCCGCTACCGGGATCAGATCCAGGCGCTGCGCCGGGTCACCGAGCAGCAGTCGGTGAGCGGCAACGTGCTGGACGAGCTCGACGTGGTGGGGGTGGCCTTCGAGCAGGGGACCGCCTGCATCCACGTGCTTTTCATCCGCCAGGGCAAGGTGCTGGGCTCGCGCAGCTACTTCCCGAAAGTGCCGGCCGATACCCAGCTCGACGAGGTGGTGCAATCCTTCCTGCTGCAGTTCTATCTGTCGGGGCAGGGGGGGCGGCAGATCCCGAGCGAGGTGCTGCTAGACGTGGCGCTCGAAGACGAGAGCGTCATCGCCGAGACCCTGAGCCAGACCGCGGGCTACAAGGTGCGGGTGGTGAGCCGTACCCGCGCCGAGCGGGCCCGCTTCATCAAGCTCGCCTCCATCAACGCCCAGACCGCGCTGCGCTCGCGCCTTGCCCACAAGAGCACCATCACCGCCCGCTACGATCAGCTGGAGGAGCTGCTGGAGCTCGAGCGCCCCATCGCCCGCATGGAGTGCTTCGATATATCCCACACCATGGGGGAGCGCACCGTGGCCTCCTGCGTGGTGTTCAACCGGGAGGGGCCGCTC
Organism: Aeromonas sp. R5-3; assembly: GCF_040908225.1. Classification (NCBI taxonomy): domain Bacteria; kingdom Pseudomonadati; phylum Pseudomonadota; class Gammaproteobacteria; order Aeromonadales; family Aeromonadaceae; genus Aeromonas; species Aeromonas sp. R5-3. The sequence goes on from NZ_JBFODH010000018.1 coordinate 227,344, forward strand.
TCATCGGAATATCGTCGCTTCAACATCGACGGCATCACCGGCGGCGATGACTACGCCGCCATGGAGCAGGCGCTGGAGCGCCGTTTTGGCAAGCAGCAGGAGCCGGACAAGGTGCCTGACGTGCTGTTTATCGATGGCGGCCTCGGCCAGTTGCGCCGCGCCGAGGAGATCCTGGCCCGCCAGCTGGAGTTTCTGGGGGGCAAATATCCGCTGCTGGTGGGCATTGCCAAGGGGGTGACCCGCAAGGCGGGGCTGGAGACCCTGATCCTGGGGGAGAGTCACGAAGAGCTGCATTTACCGGCGGACATGCCCGCCCTGCACCTCATCCAGCACATTCGCGATGAATCCCACCGTTTTGCCATCACGGGCCACCGCGCCAGACGGGCGAAGGCCCGCACCACCAGTACCCTGGAGGATATCCCGGGGGTGGGGCCGAAACGGCGGCAGGCGCTGCTCAAGTATCTGGGTGGCCTGCAGGAGGTGAAAAAAGCCGGGGTGGAGGAGCTTGCCAAGGTGCCCGGCATCAGCCAGGAGCTGGCCCAAGCCATCCACGATGCCCTGCACTCGCTTTAGCCATTGGTAGCCGAGAAGGGGGAATGCGCCTCCGTGTTGCCCCTGTTTGCCCTGACGGCGAGCAGGGGCTGTCGCCCCGGGTATCGGCAAGGGGCGAGGTGAGTCACACCATTCACCCCGGGTTCATCCCCTGCGAGATCCAGACACACAAGAGCCGTGACGCCGGGGGGCCGCAAATGCCATAATGGCCCGCATCCTGAGGTTGTTGATGGATTAATAGACCAAGGCGGGCGCCTGTCCGGTTGCATCCGTGATCGGCTTGGGGCTACCATGTAGCGGCATACAAGAAGTGGCTGAAAATAATGACAAATATTCCTAATCTGCTGACGTTTTTTCGGATCTTGCTCATCCCCGTCTTCGTCATCCTGTTCTACCTTCCCTACCAGTGGTCCTATCTGGCGGCGGCCATCGTCTTTATCCTGGCGGCGGCGACCGACTGGTTTGACGGCTACCTGGCCCGCAAGCTGAATCAATCTACCGCCTTCGGTGCCTTCCTCGATCCGGTCGCCGACAAGATCATGGTGGCGGCGGCGCTGGTGGTGATCGTCGAGCACTACAACACCATCTGGGTGACCATTCCCGCCATGACCATGATTGGCCGCGAGATCATCATCTCCGCCCTGCGTGAGTGGATGGCTGAGCTGGGCAAGCGCTCCTCGGTGGCGGTCAGCTGGATTGGCAAATGGAAGACCATGATCCAGATGGTGTCGCTGACCGGCCTCATCTGGCAGTACGACATCTGGATGGTGTGGCTCGCCTATGTGCTGCTCTACGTGGCCACCGTGCTTACCTTCTGGTCCATGTTCCAGTACATGAAGGCCGCCTGGGGCGATCTCAGCTATCACTCCCGGTTCTGACCTGCCGGCACAAAGGACCGTTTCCCCGTTCTTGGGGCTGGGAAACGGTCGTGAGCGCTGAAAAGGCAGGAAAAGGGCAAAAAACACTCGAACGATCAGGGTATTAAATATTTTTGGTTGACTGGGCGAGGAACATCGCTAGAATGCGTCCTCGTAGTCAGGCAGTCAGCCAGACCAATGCGGGAATAGCTCAGTTGGTAGAGCACGACCTTGCCAAGGTCGGGGTCGCGAGTTCGAGTCTCGTTTCCCGCTCCAAATTCAGACAATAGAGAGTATCTCTCTTTTGCATGGCGCGTTAGCAAAGCGGTTATGCAGCGGATTGCAAATCCGTTTAGTCCGGTTCGACTCCGGAACGTGCCTCCATCTTGACAAGCCCGCCACGCGAGCTTGATACCGATTGCGGTGCCCGAGTGGTGAAATCGGTAGACACAAGGGATTTAAAATCCCTCGACGTTCGCGTCGTGCCGGTTCGATTCCGGCCTCGGGCACCAGTTATTGAATAAAGCAATCAAAGACTTACGAAAGGCCGCTAGCAATAGCGGCCTTTTTGTTTTTGGTCAATGTCCACATTTTGTCCACGCAGTTTTATTCCAGGTGCCGTCGCGTTTAACTTCAAGCTGCAGGCGGTGTAGCCCTAGCCGGTGAAGCCGTGATGAGACTGCCAGCCTGTGTTTCATTTCTCTGTTGCTTGAAGCCTGTCAGCGTGTTCCTCTGTTCCTGAACGGCTTCGATTGGGTGGAGCCGAGTCTGTCTATCTACAGAGGGAGGGGGCGGCACGTTGGCAGATCAAGTGACCGATCAGGATTGTGCGAGGCCTTGTCAGACATCTTCATTGACAACGAAGTGGACTATGCGCACATCGCCTCCATCGCGAGACATTTTCCGCAGGTACATGTGGAGTGCGTGTTGTTTGAATGAGTTGCCCTAATCTGTTGCACGAATGGGTGTTCACCCGTCCCTCCCGTCTGGTCCGGTTTTCAGAGTGAACTCCTGTGGCACGATATTCAGGCGCTCCTCGCCAAACAGAAAAATGCCGGCTTGGTCATGAGGTTTCTGTTTCATCTCAGAGGGCGTTATTTAAGAAGGGTATATGCAGATGAATGGCGCATGCTGTCGGCACTGCTGGCCCTTGAGTGAGACGGGTAGCGGGTTCTCGTTACGTGCTTGAACCGCTCTGTGTACAGACAATGAGGTTGGCACTCATGTCGTGCAGGTTGGCCTGATATAAAAGAGGGGAGCCAGTGCTCCCCTTGCTGTTGATGTGACCGCTACCGCGTCGGGCTGGCGGCGTTCAGTTCGAGCGGTGACTCCTTTAGAACTTGTAGAGCCAGGAGACGGCGGTGAAGTAGCCGTTGTAGTCCTGGTTCAGGTTGCCGAGGTTGCGCTCTTCGCCGGTGTAGAGGTAATCCACGTCCTGGAAATATTCGTAGCGCACATCCCAGCGCAGCGAATGCTGCTTGGTGAGCTGATAGAGGGCGTAGCCTTCCAGCCGGTGCTGCTTGCTGGTGAGATCCGGGTAGTCATAGCCCTTGCTGGCGTCGGTCTTGCCGCGGCCATAGGCGAAGCTGTAATCGAGCCCGAGCTCGAGATCCCGGTCAAACGCCTTCTTCTGGGTGAGCCCGAACCCGAGGGTGGTGATCTCGTCGCGCACCGCCGTGCTGTAGGGATCCCAGTCCGGTGCGCCTGTGTAGGCATGGTTCTGGCTGGAGGTGATCCACTGCAGGTTGCTGAACAGGTGGCCGCTCAGGTTGTCGTCGAACTGCTGGTTGAGGGTCAGGTCGATGCCATAATCCTTGCCCTCGCTGCGCCCTATGTCCGGCTCCTTGTAGTCATCCCTGGCCCACCACCCTTCGAGGCGGGCATCCATTCCCTCGCTGAACTGATAGCCAAGATCCCCCCTTAGTTCGACCCTGTCCCTGTCCGCCAGATAGAACTGGCGCAGGGTCGGGCTGCCGTTGCCACCGGCGCTGTCGTGGCGCCAGTCCGAGCCGTCGCGGGTACTCCAGGCGAGCTTGCCGCCCAGTTGCAGCGCCCCGGCCGGGCGGTAGCGCCCCTTGAGGAACAGGGTGTGCTCGTCGGTGTCCTGCCGGTCGGCCTGCTCGCGCTGATCCGCCTTGTACTGATAGCCGGTGGTGAGCTTGACCGAGCGGCTGAGCCGGTAGTCGGCCGCCAGATCCGCCTTGCTGCGAGTGCGATCGCTCTTGCCGCGCTGCTTGCCGACCACCGCGTATTCATCGGACTTGTCCTTGCGGTCCCGATACTCGCCGCCGGCGCGCAGGGTGAGATCCCGGCCAAAGCGGCCTACCCACTTGGCGTCGGCCTGCAGGGTGCTGACCTCGCCGTGGAAGTCATCCTGGCTGATGGGGGCGTTGCGAAACGCGGTCAGGCTGCCGTTGGAGGTGGCCTGACTGGTGAGCACGCGGCCGGTCAGGCTCTGCCTGTCCCAGTTGTACTGGCCAGAGAGGCTCAGCTGGTGGAAGTTGTTGTCCGGCTCGTAGGCGCGCTCGTTGGCGTAAGGGTCGGCGACGCTGCCATAGTAGAGCGCCGTGTCATCGGTACGGTAGAGGGAGCCGTTGTAGGCGAGATCGACCAGCCAGCCTTCTCCCAGGTAGCTGACGCCGCTCTTGACCAGGGTGGTCGAGCTGCTGTCGACGGGCTTGGGCAAGAGGCCTGGCCCGCTGCCGATGCCGGGCACGCTCGACTGGTAGTAGGCGAGGGTGGCCTCTTTTTTCTCATGAGAAAAATCGGCGTAGGGGCGCCACGGGCTCTTCGGGGTATAGGCGAGCCCGGCGGTCAGCTTCTTGCGCACCACCTCCTTGTCGAACTCGGCCAGCGACCCCTGGGTCAGCGGGCTCTCGCCCGGCTGATAGACGCTGCGACCGTGGCTGTTCCAGTAGAAGGGGGACTCCGAGTAGCCCAGCCGGGCGCGCATGCCGTCGTAGTGGCCCTGTTCGGTCGCCAGGCGAAAGCGCTCCATGCCGAGGTTCTTCACCTCCAGGCTGCCGTAGCGGGAGCCTTCTCCCCGATATTGCAGGTCGGCGTTGAAGATGCCGAGCATGCCGCTGCCCTGCTGGCTGGGCACCCAGTTGCGAAAGCGGGTGGCGCCATCGTCGTTGGCATAGCCGGCACCCAGCCCCACCTCGCCAAACCAGCCCTCATCGTGCTCGCAAGACTTGCAGCTCCAGCGTTCGGTCTTGGCCGGTTTGCTCTGCTGCAGGGCGTAATCCCCGACTGCCAGCGGCTCCTCGGCCGCCTGGGCCGAGCAGACCGCCAGCAGGGAGAGCCAAAGTGTTGAGTATTTCATGACTTCTCTCCTCAGCGCCGCAGTGATTGACCATTGGGATGGTTGGTCCCGTGGATCTGGTTATGACAGTTCAGGCAACTGCCGCCACGCACCTTGAGATCCCCCTCGGGGATGGAGACGTTGGCATGGGGCACGCTGTGACACTCCTGGCACAGCTGGGGCACCCGTTTGTTGAGCAGCGCCTGGTTGATGGAGCCGTGCGGGCTGTGACAGAGGGAGCAATCCTCGGTCACCGGCTCGTGTTCCCACAGGAAGGGGCCACGTTTCTCGGCGTGGCACTCGTAGCAGCTCTCGTTGAAGCTGGGCTGCTTGAGGCTGGCCTCGTTCTGCGACTGGTGCGGGTTGTGACAGCTGGAGCAGGGCAGTTCGCCATTGAGAATGGGGTGGCTGGTGCGCTTGTGCAGATCGGCCTTTTGCTGGGCGTGGCAGCTGGTACAGGTCTCCACCTGCAGCTTGCTGTCCATCACCGGATCCTTGGCCTGGTGCAGGCTGTGGCAGCTGGTGCAGGAGAGATCCTCCACCGCGTGAGCGCTGGCATGCCAGCCCATCCGCTGGGTATCGGTGTGGCAGGAAAGGCAGACGCTGTTCTGCTTCTCCACCGGGACCGGCGAGTCGGGGCCGAAGGTGATCATGGGTTCCCGCTGCTGCCCCTTGCGGGGATTGCGCGGGTGGTTGCCGGCGGGGCCGTGGCAGGCTTCACACTGCTTGTCGGCCATCGGCCCGTTCTGGTTGCCGAGGTTGCCGTGCACATTGTGGAAGATGCCGGTGGCGGGCTTGCGCGAGTCGGCATCGTGGCACTTGAGGCAGGTATCGGCCCCCTTGGGGGAGTATTTGCCCTGATCGAATTTCTGGTCGAGGGTGGCCTCGACCTGCAGGCGCGGATCGGCATCGGCCGCCGGCTGGGCATCGCTCTTGGCCCAGACCGGCAGGCAACCGAGTGCCAGCAAACCCGCCAGGAGCCACTGCGGGGTGATTCTTTTCATATCGTGTCCTTCAACGGCAAAGGGCCGGGGGGAGGCATCCCCCCGGCCTGGTGGTCTCAACGGAAGTCATACACCTTGTGAACCTTGTCGACGCCCTGCTCCTGCCCGACGGCATGGCAGGACGCGCACTGTTCAACCCCGGTGGCGGCCTCTATCGTCTCTGCACCAAAGATGGCGCCGTTGTTCTTCATGTGGGTGGCCCACTCATCCCCGGCGACCGGGCTGTCCGGCTTGACCAGTCCCAGCGGGGACTTGAGGTGGCAGCTGGCGCAGACCACCAGGGTCGGACTGAAGAACTTGGGCTGCTTGTTGTCCGCCGTGGTCGCCACCAGCGAAGGTCGTTCGTTCTGCTGGTTGGGCAGGTTGTACTGACCCTTGGTGTGGCAGGACTCGCAGTTGTTCAGCTTGCCCGGGAAGGTGGCATCACCGCTGCGATGGGAGCCGAAGGCGTGGAAGGAGTGCACGTGGTACTTCAGATCCCCCGGTACCCCTGCGTAAAAGGAGGTGCGGGTGGCGTTGTGACAGCTGGTGCACTGGGCGAAGTCCTTGGAGGCGTGGGCCGAGCCCGCGTTGCCCTCGGTGTGGACGGCCAGATCCTTGTGACAGCCGTTGCAGGAGGCCAGATCCGCACCCGCCTTGAGCACATAGCTGCCGTCGACCCCGCCTTCGGCCCGGAAGTAGGCCTTGACCGGGTTGATGGGCACGTAGGAGAGGGCGCTGGCGGTGCTGCTGCAGGGGAGCAGATCCCCGGCGGCGAAGGCACCGTTGCGATCCGCCTTGCGGGCCACGCACACCTGCAGCTCGGCGACCGTGGCCGCCAGGGTGCCGGTCACCTCGTTACCCACCTCTTTGCGGCACAGGAAGCTGCCGCCGCCCTGGCTTTCGCACTTGGTGAAGTCAATCTTGTTGCCGGCAACGAAGGTCTGCGGGTTGGTGTAGCCCAGCTCGAAGCCGCTGCCCTGATCCCAGTTGACCAGCACGTAGGGGGCCTTGGCCAGATCGCCGTACTTGATGTACTTGAGCACCCCGTCCATGGTCTCGACCGGCGTGCCGTTGGCGGTCACGGTCAGCTCGACCTCGATGTTGGGGGCGGCGTAGCGCACGTCGTCAAACTTGAACACCAGCTTGTCGCGACCGGCAGCCTCGTTGGCGAGGTAGCCCATGTGCACGCTGCTGGGGGACTTGGTGTTGCCGGGCGTCTCGGCGTGGCACTGGGTACAGAGGGTGCCGCTGCTGATCTTGCCGTTGATGTGGCTGATGTAGCCGGTCGTGGTGGTGGAGTCCGCGTGGCAGGCGCCGCAGGGTTTCTCCTGGGCGTGTTGCCAGTTGTTGGCATCCGGGGTGGTGGGGGTGACGCCCTTGTGGCAGGTGTCGCAGTTGCGCGGATCCTGCGGGAAGTGGCTCACCAGCTTGGTGGCGGTGGCATCCAGGTTGCCGTGCAGCTTGTGCACCAGGGTGGTGAGGTCACCCCGTCCGCTGCCGGGCACGCTCTCGTTGTGGCAGGTGACGCAGAGCTTGGGATCGGCCCGGTTACTGTGGTGAATAGGCTGCTTCATGTGGCAGCTGTCGCAGCTCTGCTGCTCCAGGATGTCGCGGGTCAGCAGCGGCGGCGTGCCGGCCGGCACCCAGTCCAGCACGTAGTCGGTGACTGGAATGTCGTTGCTGCCGCCAAAGTAGATGCCGAGGCGGTGAGTCGCTGCCTCATCCCAGCGGATCAAACCGTTGTTGTCCTGCGAATCGCTCGGATAAGGGTCGCGCACCGTGGTGGCATTGAAGGAGAAGGTATAGCGGTACTGGCCATTGCCGAGGGCTTCGAGCTTGCCGCCGTTCTCGCCGGTGGGGCGGTTGTTGCGGGTGCTGTAGATGAAGCTCTTCCAGATCACGGGGTCTTCCCGCGTGGCGTCACGGCCGGGGATCACCTTGGCCAGGGTGAAGGAGGGGAGGGTGCTACCCAGGTCATAGCCCTTGCCTTGCTTGTCGGTGACCTTGAACTGCACCGATAGCTGACCGCTCTCGCCAAGTTGCGGAGTGGAGGCCGAGATCACCAGCGAATCCGGGGTTCCTGGCGGAGGGGGCGGTGGGTCCGTCTTGTCGTTGCCATCACCGCCGCCCCCGCAGGAGGAGAGGGTGAACACCATTGCTGCAGCCACCAATACTTTCCAGTATTTCATTCTTTTATCCTTTTTTATCGGACTTATTGTTCCATATATGAGCCAGCTCAAAAAATTCCCAAAAAGATACTACTTAAGGGTCAAAAGAGGACTGAATACGGTATAAATCATTTCCATCTTAATTGTAAGGTTTATATATTAGAGAGCGTTGATCTAAGTCTCAAAAACGGATCGAAAATCAACCTGGATTATAAAAATGTCTTTTTTAACTGGGGTTTATAGACCTTTTCTGGAAGAGGGATGAGAAATGAAACGCAGTATGAAGCTGGAAATAGTGGGACTGTCGCTGCTTTTGGGCTCTATTGGCACTGCACATGCCAGCCTGGACTCATTGGTGGATACATGTAACTCATGTCATGGAAATCAGGGGATCAGCACCCAGAACGATATTCCAACCATCGCAGGATTGGCAGAATCAAATCTTGCCGAGCAGTTGCGCACCTACCTCGACGGCCGGCCAGCCAAGACCGTTAATCATGTCACCGGTGATACCAGCAAGAAGGGGAACATGACCGACATTGTTAAGGGCCTTAGCGACGAGCAGATCGACGAGTTGGCGGCACATTATGCCGAGTTGCCCTACCAGCCGATGAAGCAGCCGTTCGATGCGGCGCTGGCCAAGGCGGGGCAGAAACTGCACGACGACTCCGGCTGCAAGAAGTGCCACTCCGAAGGCGGCTCGGTGGCCGAAGACGAGGCCTCCATCCTTGCCGGCCAGCCCAAGGGCTACCTGCTGACCTCCCTGCAGGAGTTCAAGGCCGGCAAGCGCAGCAACGACGAGAAGATGAACAAGGCCATCATCGCCATGAGCGATGCCGACCTCAAGGCACTGGCCGAGTACTACGCAAGCCAGCAGTAACGTCGCTGCCCCTCCCGTTGACGCAGCCACCCCGCTTCTGGCGGGGTGTGGTCTCGTGTTCATGACCGTCAAAGGAGCTCTCATCGGCTCCTTTTTGTTGCCAGGCGGGTAGACGGCACCCCGGGTGCCACCGTTTCGGAGTTTCCTATGAAAAAGATCATCAAGTGGCTGCTGCTTGCCTCCCTGAGCCTGGGGATGAGCCAGTTTGCCTTGGCCGCGACGACAGCAAGCGAGGCTGCCCCCGCAGCCCAGAGCGAGCAGGCGCAGCAACCCACCCTGGCCGAAAAGCAGGCCAAGGCGGAGAAGAAGAAGGCGGCCGCCAAAAAGGCCGCGGCCCGTTTTGCCAAGTGCGAGAAGTGCCACGATGGGGCTGAGGGGATGCACGGCAAGCATGGCCAGGTCACCAATCCCAACACGGGGGAGGCTGTTACCTGTACCAACTGCCACGGCAATGCGTCGGCCGATCACCGTAAACAGCGAGGCGGCATCGTCGATGTGATGCGCTTTGGCGACGACGCCTTCCCGCTGAGCCAGCAGAACGGCGTCTGCATGAGTTGCCATGAGCCGGACGATTTGCGCAAGGCCCTCTGGGCCCACGACGTGCACGCCACCCGGATCAGTTGCACCAGCTGTCACCAGCTGCACCCGGCCAAGGAGCCCATGGTGGGGATCCCCGAGAAGTCGCGCATCAAGCTGTGCGTCGACTGTCACCGCAAGCAGCATGAGGCTGGTCTCGGCGCCGCCGTCAAGGAGGGCTCATGAGCACGACCCGCCGCGACTTCATGGTGGGCATGAGCGCCGGCGCCCTGATCCTGCTGACGGGGGCCCAGCGCGCCCTGGCCAACAGCATGACCATCAAGGGCGTGCGCTACGGCATGATCCACGACGAGACGGCCTGCATTGGCTGCACCGCCTGCATGGACGCCTGCCGCGAGGTGAACCAGGTGCCGGCAGGGGTGGCCCGCCTGCAGATCCTGCGCAGCGGCCCGGTGGGGGAGTATCCGGCGCAGGAGTACCGCTTCTTTCGCAAATCCTGCCAGCACTGCGACAACGCCCCCTGCGTACACGTCTGCCCGACCGGCGCCTCTCACATCCGGGCGGAGGATGGCATCGTCGACATCAACCCCGACCTCTGCGTCGGCTGTCGTTATTGCCTGGCCGCCTGTCCCTATCAGGTGCGCTTCATCAACCCGGTCACCCGGGTTGCCGACAAGTGCGACTTCTGCCGCAAGACCAATCTGGCGGCGGGCAAGCAGCCGGCCTGTGTGGAGGCCTGCCCGACCAAGGCGCTGGTGTTCGGTAATCTGGACGATCCAAACAGCCCCATCAGCCATCGGCTGGTGCAGGAGACCACCTATCGCTACAAGCAGTTCCTCGGTACCTCGCCCAAGATGTACCGGGTGCCGAAAGGGGAGGTGAAGTCATGACTCCATCTCATCCGTATGACGCAGACCGGCTGACGGGAGGGAGGCACCATGTGGCATGATGCGTTTCACTTCGACTCCTTGGTGTGGGATGGCCCCATCGCCATCTACCTGTTCCTGCTCGGCATTTCGGCTGGCTCGGCCACCCTCTCGGTGCTGCTGCGCCGCCAGGGGGCCGGCAGCGAGAGCGGCATCATCAAGGCGACCGCCATCCTGGCGCCCGTTTCGGTGATCCTGGGGTTACTCATCCTCATCTTCCACCTGGCCCGTCCCTGGACCTTCTGGAAGCTGATGTTCCACTACCAGTTCGACTCCGTGATGTCGATGGGGGTCATGCTGTTTCAGGTCTACATGGCGGTGCTGTTCGCCTGGCTGGCGGTGGTGTTTCGGGCAGAAATCGAGGCCCTGCGCCGACGTCTGCTGAGCGACAGGCTCGCCTTTGTGAATGGGTTGATCGGCTGGCTCGCCCGCCTCGAGCGGCTGCTGGCGCCACTGTTGTTGCTGCTGGCCGTGCTGCTGGGTGCCTACACCGGTTTTCTGCTCTCCGCCCTCAAGACCTACCCCATGCTCAACAACCCAATCCTGCCGGCGTTGTTTCTGGTCTCCGGCATCAGCTCGGGGGTGGCCTCCACCATACTGCTGGCGGTCACCCTGTTTCGGGAGGATGGCCACAGCCGCGGGGTGAGCTTCGTGCACCGCTTCGAGCGGCCCATCGTCGCCATCGAGCTGTTCCTGCTGCTCTGCTTCTTCACCGGCCTCTATTTTGGTGGCGGCCAGCGGGAAGCGGCCATGTGGGCGGCCATCGGCGGCGGTTTCTGGTCCCAGGTGTTCTGGTTCGGGGTCATGGGGCTGGGGATCCTGCTGCCCCAGCTGCTGGGGCTGGTGGGCAGTCCGGCCAAGGCCCATCAACCGGCCCGGCTGGCGCTCATCTGCAGCCTGAGCCTGGTGGGGATATTGCTGCTGCGCTACTTCATCCTCTATGCGGGGCAGATGACGGTGATGTAGCTGGTGTGTGTCGCCGCTGCGCAGGTAGATAGCGGGAAAATCACAGGCAAACAAAAGGCGGGATCTTTCCGCCTTTTTTATTGCCGTCAGCCTGCTTGGTCAGATCAGCGCACGCTGCTCGAAGCGCTGCTCGCCGGGGCGACAGACCAGCACCGAGCCCTGCTCGAACCAGTCCCCCAGGACGATACGCCGTGCCGGATGACCGTCGAGGCTGAAGTCGTGGATGGCCGGTCTGTGGGTGTGGCCGTGGATCATCATCCGGCAGTCGTGCTGGCGCAGCATCTCGTCCACCGCCGCCGGGGTCACGTCCATGATGGTCTGGCTCTTGTGGGCATTTTCCATCTGGCTCTGGCCACGCATCTTGTGGGCGATGGCCTGGCGGCGGGCGAGCGGCAGGCGCAGGAACAACCAGCGCAGCCATTTGAGCTGGGTGATGCGGCGAAACTTCTGGTAGCCCTCATCCAGGGTGCAGAGCAGATCGCCGTGGCTCAGCACCACCCGCTCGCCGTAGAGCTCGATGACGCACGGATCCCCCAGCAGGGTCATGCCGGCGCGCTTGGCAAAGGCCTGGCCCAGCAAGAAGTCGCGGTTGCCGTGAATGAAGTAGAGGGGCACCCCCTGCTGGCTCAGGGCCGCAAAGGCGTCGGCCACCTCGCCGTGGAGGGGATTGGGATCGTCGTCGCCAATCCAGAATTCAAACAGATCGCCCAACACATAGAGGGCATCGGCGCCGGGGGCGTCGTGCGCCAGAAAGCGCACCAGGGCGGCGGTCATGTCGGGCCGCTGGGCACACAGGTGAATGTCGCTGATAAAGAGGGTGCTCATGAGAAAGTGCGCTGGGCCCTGTTGAGGTGGCTGGAAGTGGAACTGGTATTGGTATTAGAGCTGGAAGTGAAGTGGGTGCCCGTCGCCTTCGGCTGCCACGCCAATGGGGCAAGCTCGCCGCCCTCCAGGGTGAGCAGCGCGGCATACGGGTCGCCAGCAAGGCCCAGCAAGTGGCACATGGCCGCTTCCCCTTTGAGCCCTTCATCAAGGCGCAGGCGCAGCACTTGGTGATAAAACGCCGCGCCGAACTGTTCAAGCAGGGCAGCCATCAGGCTGAGGTGGCGCCAGCCGTTGAGGCGCTCGAGGGGATCCGGGGTGAGGTAGAGCTCAAGGGGCCAAGGGTGGCCATCGGTGCCGGTGACGCTCTGCTCGGCCAGCCAGATGTCAGCGCCCTTTTGCGCAACCCGCCAACCCTGGGCGGCAAGCGTCGCGGCAAACGCGGCCGGGTCCGGATGGCGGCAGACGATGTCGAGATCGCTGCCGGGGCGGTCGAGCCCGATGGCGACCGTGCTCACCAGCGCCAAGTCGCTGCACTGCGCTGCCAGCGCATCCCACACCCCGGCTGTGAGCAGGTCATGGGCCGAGCGTTGGCGCGGGTTGCCGTGGGCCAGGTAATCGAGACTGCGCCAGTCGATGGTGCCGGCCTTCGCAGATGGAAAAACTGCGGCCGGGGCCGCAGTCAGTTCATCTCGCAGAAGGCAGAGATCACTCGGCAAGGGTCACCTTGGTGATCACGACGTCTTCGGTCGGCACGTCCTGGTGGATGCGGCCGTAGTTGCCGGTCTTGACGCCCTTGATCTTGTTGACCACGTCCATGCCGGCGGTCACTTCACCGAACACGCAGTAGCCGAAGCCCTGAGTGGTGGCAGATTTGAAGTCGAGGAAGTCGTTGTTGTTCACGTTGATGAAGAACTGGGCACTGGCAGAGTGCGGCTCCATGGTGCGAGCCATGGCGATGGTGCCGACCTTGTTGGACAGACCGTTGGCCGCTTCGTTCTTGATGGGGGCGCGGGTGTCTTTCTCTTCGAAGCCAGGGGCATAGCCGCCGCCCTGGATCATGAAGCCGTCGATGACGCGGTGGAAGATGGTGTTGTCGTAGTGACCGTCACGGCAGTATTGCAGGAAGTTGGCCACGGTTTCCGGGGCTTTTTCAGCGTTCAGGGTGAGGGTGATGTCGCCGTGATTGGTGTGCAGAGTGACCATGATATGTCCTTTCATTTGATGCGGGCGACGAGGTGCCCGCAGGTGTATGGCATAAAGTGGTGGCAATTCTAGCCCATCAGGGCCCTGCGGCATAGATGGTGCGCCTGATCCGGCACGTTTTCTGCCTCGTTTTCTACGCGCGATGCGGGTAGAATGGCAGGCCATTTTACTCACAGGCAGTGGTCATAAGATGCTGAAGATATACAACACACTCACTCGTCAAAAAGAAGAATTCAAACCTATCCACCCGGGCAAGGTGGGCATGTATGTGTGTGGCGTCACTATCTACGATCACTGTCATATCGGCCACGGCCGCACCTTCGTCGCCTTCGACGTCGTCGCCCGTTACCTGCGCTACAGCGGCTATCAGCTCAACTACGTGCGCAACGTTACCGACGTGGACGACAAGATCATCAAGCGCGCCGCCGAAACCGGCGTCACCTGTGACGACCTGACCGAGCGCCTGATCGGCGACATGCACGCCGACTTCGATGCCCTCGGCATGGTGCGCCCGGACGTCGAGCCGCGCGCCACCCAGCACATCGGCGAGATCATCGAGCTGGTGCAATCCCTGCTGGATAAAGAGCACGCCTACGTGGCGGACAACGGCGATGTCATGTTCATCGTCGACTCCTACGCCGACTACGGCAAGCTCTCCGGCCAGGATCTGGAGCAGCTGCAGGCCGGTGCCCGCGTCGACGTGGTGGATGCCAAGCGCAATCCGCTCGACTTCGTGCTGTGGAAGATGTCCAAGCCCGGCGAGCCGACCTGGGACAGCCCCTGGGGCCCGGGTCGCCCTGGCTGGCACATCGAGTGCTCCGCCATGAACTCCAAGCACCTTGGCAACCACTTCGACATCCACGGCGGCGGCTCCGATCTGCAGTTCCCGCACCACGAGAACGAGATCGCCCAGTCCTGCTGCGCCCACGGTGGCGACTACGTCAACACCTGGATGCACAGCGGCATGGTGATGGTGGACAAAGAGAAGATGTCCAAGTCCCTTGGCAACTTCTTCACCATCCGGGACGTCTTGGCCCACTATGACGCCGAGACCGTCCGTTACTTCCTGATGTCTGGCCACTACCGCAGTCAGCTCAACTACTCGGAAGACAACCTGAAGCAAGCCCGCGCCGCGCTGGAGCGCATGTACACCGCCCTGCGCGATTTGCCTGAAGCCGCCGCTGTCGGTGGCGACGAGCAGGTGGCTCGCTTCAAGGAGGCGATGGACGATGATTTCAACACCCCGGAAGCCTACTCCGCCCTGTTCGACCTGGTGCGCGAGATCAACCGCCAGAAGGGTGAAGACATGGCCGTTGCTGCCGCGCTGGGTGCCCGTCTGCGTGAACTGGGCGCCGTGCTCGGTATCCTGCAGCAGGATCCGGATGCCTTCTTGAAGGGCGATGAAGCGGACGAAGAGGTTGCCGAAATCGAGCAACTGATCGCCCAGCGAAATCAGGCCCGTGCCGACAAGAACTGGGCCGCGGCGGATGCCGCCCGCAACCGTCTCACCGAGATGGGTATCGTGCTGGAAGACAGCGCCGGCAAGACCAGCTGGCGCCGTGCCTAAGGCCCGTTGTCCTGTTGCTGGCAACAGGTTGAGCCAATAAAAAAACCGCAGCCCTGGGGCTGCGGTTTTTTTGTGGCCTGTCGTGAAGCCTCGGCATCCTTCGGTCTGATCCCCTCGCCCCTTGGGGGAGAGGGTTAGGGTGAGGGGGGCTCATGTCATTACTCGCCGGAGTGCCGCTAAACCGTTTGTTTCTAGACCCCCAAGTTCATACCTAACCTGGTTGGAGCCTCTGATTATGGCTGGTCCAGCAGTGCGTTCAGGTCTTTGGTGCGCAGCTCGGTGAGATTGGTGAGGCAACTGCTATGTACGAGGGGCGCGATAGTCCCTCCTTCATAGACACCTGCCTCGTAACGGCATTGTGCATCACGAAATGTGATCCAAGCGCGCTGTGCTGTTTTCAGCCTGCCAAGTTGGTCCTTATCAAGCGTTGCAACCAGCTTCCTGTAGGCGGCGTTGAGCTTGGCATCGGCCTGCTGGTAATCCTGAAACGCACAGATGTTCATGTCGGTTTGTGTCACCGGCGCAGTACAATCCTGCTCGGCCTGAACGGCAGTGGTTGCCAGCAAGAGCAACAGGGCGGGATAGAGTCTCAAGAGGCTGTTCCTTTGTGGTAGCGAGAGGGCCAATATACGGCATAAACCGGCCCGATGGCGGCTCTGTTTTTCAAGAATAACAAGGAGATGACGTCATGAAGCTGAACTTGGGGCCGTTTCTCGCCCTGCCTATGCTGGCGTCCGGGCTGCCTGTGGCTGCCACTGCCCCCGATATGCAGGCCCAAGCTCGCGTCAAGGTGGTCGAGTTTCTGGTCTGGGAACGCGAGGTCAAACCGAGCGGCCTCTATCAGAGCGATCTTGGTGGCGCGCTGCCCACTATCGTCTCCCCCGAGCTGCTCTGCCTGCTCAATGCCGCCTCCAAGGCGCGCGAAATAGCCACCCGCGAGGCCCCCGACGAGAAGCCCCCCTTTGTCGAGGGCAACCCCTTCCTGCCCAACGCCTGGGATAACCTGCTGGGCTCGGAGATCCTGTCGTCGCGCGCCATCGCCGGCAGCCGGGATCGCAGCGAGGTCAAGGTGCGCTTCACCTTTGGCGAGCCGGGCACCCCGCTCGACGCCCCCAGCGGCACCTACCGTTTTGTCAGCACCTATTTGGTGAAGGAGGGGCCGCAAGGCGCCCGCATCACCGACATCGACGCCGGCGGCAGCTGCGATTTCTGCCAATCCGGCAGCCTGCGCGCCGCCCTCTATGAGACGCTCACCGCCTATACCGCCGCAGGGGGAGAGCAGTGCAAGGGGTTGGGGAAATAGTGTTTAGTTGGAATAGAAGCGTGTTTGGGGAATAGAAATAAAAACCGCAGCTCAAGGCTGCGGTTTTTTCTGTGACTTACTTAGGGGTGGGGAACAGCCTCTCATTTTGGAGAAAAGGGCGCCCATAGGAGCTTTATGGCAGTCATATAATTACTTCGTTAATTATTTTTTGTAATTTATCGTTCCAATTCCGCTCTCTTACAGTACTCGATTTTGAAAGGAAATTACGGTGCCTAAATAATTGAGATTTAATAGTGCTTTGCCACTTTTTATCTAGAGAGTTAGTCTCCAGTATCTGCTCGAACGTAAATAGCATTGATGAAACAAACCAGCAGTACTTTCCATAATCTATAGTCCTTTCTTCAGGTTTTTCCATACCATAGGCAAATTCTGGTTTATCAATACACATAGATAAATATTGGTGATATAAATTGTGAGCTGTTGTGTTTCTAGTTTCAGCAATATTAGCCTCTAACTGTTCCCAGCCTAATTTTAATTGCTTGTTTGCGACATACAAGGCTGACCATGCAATTATTACGGTTGCTATGCTTGAAGCAATACCGATCCATTTCACCCATGTATCAATATCCATTAAAACTGTAACTCCATAATTAACAACAATGTTTTTATCGGTTTAACCCAGCAGGTTTTGTTTTTCTTTTCTTATGCTCCTTATGCTCACGGGTAAATGCATAGGGATCTATATCAGCAACATTAATCGCAATTTGATTAGCTCCATGTACGTGAGTAATTAGTCTTTCGTAAGGTTCTTTAAATGGCGCCTGGATTGTTGAGCCGCCAAACTCTCCAATATTTGAGATTATAACATGTTGATACATATGGTAGTGTAATGCAGCAGCCATATTATCAAAAGTATTTACATCTTTGTTATGAGCAACAACTATAAATAGATCCGTCTTATCTCTTAAGTCAGAAGCCAAGCTAATATCTGTTGCATCGTAACATATTGCACCTGATATTCTAAAAGGTGATAGGTCATCTCTATATACCTCAATTATATGTTGACATGGCCTAAATCCAGTAATTCCGAGTTTTTCCTCTTCCGAGGTCATATGTAGTTTACCTTGGTCTCTAATTATCCATTGCCTTCCACTTTTCTTGTAATCTGGAATTATCCATCTTGCAATATTCACTAATCTCCCTTCATGGTCTTTAAAAACAAAGCCTGCAAAGATCATGGCTCGGGTCTTATCTGCAAGCCGCTTAATTATATCCTGATCTTCTATATGTACCGATAGTTCTGGGAAGATAATTAAATCTGCTGCGGCTCTTTCTGTTTGTCGATCTGCCTGTAATTTTGCAGATAACGTTTTGTAAGCAACTTGGCATACGGAAAGTAAATGCTCTCGATGTGTAGCTCTAGTTTTAGCATGATTTAATGTCGGGTCGGCTTTCACAAAATCAGTAGAGCGTGGTAGTAGCTGCTGAATCATAACTACACGGAAATGTGGTGTTGCATTAATTTTGGGGCGTTTTACTTTAGAGGGCAAGCCCGGCATATTTGAGGCTTTACAATATAGGCTGTTTAGATATGAAAGTCTATTTGTCAACGTTGACTCAAATGAGTTTAAATCAATGATATTTAGTATGTCTTTATGTCGAATAAAGTTTGATTCAAATCCGGGCCATTGGAGACACCTCATGAGCAATTCTGAGAACCATCCAGTTATAGTTGCATATTCACCGACTAATGACTCTGGTGAATGCATCATTCCCATTCGACGCTTGAACCAAGAAGTTCTTATGCCTTTATATGTATCTAAATTGTTAGATTTCCATCTATTCCCTGTAAAGTCACATCCACCCACAACTGCAGCTCTTAAAATAGTTCCAATCCAATATATTTTTTTTGCTGCTTCATCATTGCTATTTGTATCTGAAAAAAGCCATTCAGGGATCTGAAATCGTGGGTCAGTGAATTTATTAGCTTCAATAATATCACATTTTATTTCATTTGCTTTCGGACTCCATATTTCACGCCACGTGATACAGCTTGGCGAGCTAACCAATATTTGCTTAGGAGATAAAGCTAATGTATTGGGGTGGTTTTCCGATAGCCTTAATAATCCTAAGGCTAATTTTATTGTTGCAGCTTCATGTACAAAGCAATTCTCTTCAGATGCAATTATATTGGATAGTTTTAACCTGCCGTTATTGATTCTTGACACAATAACTGGTGATGCCCACTCTAGGGACCTGTACTTTATTTTTAAAAGCTTGGTTTTACTTATTCTATCCCAAATGGAAAGCCAAAATGGTCCACCGCGCTTAGCAAACATTTCAATAATTTCTACTGCATCAGGTGAAGAACTTACTTGCTCTAGTAACAATTTTACGTATGTGTCATTTTGACCAGTTATCTGGCTAGCTATCTCATAAATAACCCAGAAGTCATCCTTTTTAGATGGTTGCTTACCATTCAAAATGAGATGCAATGCTGCTTGGATAGATTTATTTCCAAGCTGAGGACATAGTGGTTTCTTTGCAATTGCCAGTAACAATAGGGCTTGTCTTTCTACAAATTCTTTTTTTATTTTTGAATCAATGACTCTTTGTGCATAAAGTGATGCCAATTCAATAATTGAGAAAGGTTGAAGGGAATTTGGGTATTTTATCTTCTTAAAGAAGCTATCAAAGTCACAACAACATCTAAATAAATCGGCTAACA
This sequence comes from Aeromonas sp. R5-3, assembly GCF_040908225.1. Classification (NCBI taxonomy): domain Bacteria; kingdom Pseudomonadati; phylum Pseudomonadota; class Gammaproteobacteria; order Aeromonadales; family Aeromonadaceae; genus Aeromonas; species Aeromonas sp. R5-3. The sequence continues at coordinate 246,107 of NZ_JBFODH010000018.1, forward strand.
GATAATCCATTAAAATGGCGGAAATCTCATCGTTTGAGTTTTCTTTATTAAAACTACTTCTTATATATATGGAGTTAAATACAGGTTCAAATAATTCAGCTGAAGGATAAATTTCGATTGCTTTTCTTAAAACGATACTTAGAGATGGATCTTTCATCCATGCATGTATTAACTTCTTTGCGAGTAACTCACTTTCATTCTCTAGTTGTTTATTATTAAATCCTTGTTCATTAATAACACCAATGCTTCGTTTGGACCGTATTATGCTTTCTAAACGGTTGGCTGCGAACCTTTTTAAGGTATCAGTTCTTATGTCGTGATCATATTTTGTTAGCTGAACTAGAGGTAAGTCTTGATGAGATGTTTTCAAGTCGGGAAGATTATCATCTTCTATTGAAAGCAGACCCTCTAGAATGCTTGAGGCATTATCAAGAGCATCTCTATCTGCTGGGCCGCTTAATTCTCCCCGTAGTATATTAATTCTGTTTGTCATGCTGCCTATGTTATCAAGGTCTGAAATAGACGTTATTTTTGTTTTTTTGATATTTAAGGCTATATCAACACCGGCATGTTTTTTCAGCATTCTGCTAATATAACTTTGTATTACTCTTTTTATTGTTTTTATGTCTTCAAAATCAGTGCTGATTACAAGTCGGAGATCATCAACATATCTACAGTAATCGTAAAGGAATACCTTTCCTGGTGTTGGCAACAAAGTTCCAATATTGTTACCAATCTGTTTATCAAAGTCTAGCATGTATGCATTTGCGAAAAAGCCTGATGATACAAGCCCCTGAGGTAGACCTTTTCTGGAGTCTAAAGAAATATTGAATTTTTTTGCAAATTGAACATCTTTGTCTCTCCATTGCCAATCAATTATTTTTTCAAAGCGGCGCCAAAAAATATCACATTGATTATATCCAAAATTACTGGATGCTTTTTTCAGTCTTTGTATGAGGACTTTTCTGTCTATATTGTCATAAAATTTTGATAAATCCAAATTTACTATATATACATTGCCTGCATTTCTCTCAACTAGCTCTCGTCCAATAGCTATAGGTCTTTTTAAAAAGTTTTGGTAATCTGAGTAAAACTTTCTATATATTTCACTGTTTCCCCATCTGAACCAAGCTTTTTTATTTTTCCAATCACAAATTAAGCGGTTACCATAACTGTAAACAGAAGTATCTTTTCCTGAGCTGCAATCACCTTGTGCCGTCTCTATAGCATCAGCTAGGCATATCATTGCTGTCGTAGCCCAAGTTTGGTCCCGTATCGTGAGATGGGCTAATGGCCTAATCGGTGGGGTATTATTACGCTCTTGTTTGTTGTGATCATCTGTAAATGCCGCTGGTATCCATCCTAGATTTCTATCTATAATCCATGCTTCGCTTTTTGCAGCGGGAACAAGTTCTAGCTTATTCAAATCTCTTCCTAATTTTAGCTGTTGCCCCCACTTATTTGCCTCATATTCAATAGCTATAGTGGATGCGTCAAGAGATAGTGTATCAGCATACCAATTAAAGCTTCTTATGTATGAGTGAGTTTTTTTCCAAGCCTGTGAAATAACTACTGGATCAGTAAGGTAATTTATTTCAGGTTTAATTGATTGATACTTTTCTGAGATGAATTTCATGATTTTAATTTTTCTGTTAAAAGGTTTTTAATATTGACAATGATTTTCATTGTTTTCGTAAATGAAGGGCTGTAGGTCTGATTAGCGAAGCGTAATCGGACATTCGACAAATAAGGTGTTATTACGGTGAAATACTCACTATCGGGCCTTCAATATAAAACCGTTTCCCGATAGGGATGTGTGCCACATACTGTTGTACTTACAATGATTTTTCACTTATGCAGCTATATCGAATGTTATTGCATAGGTGAAAAAACTGGTTTCGCCATAGAGTTGGTGAGAGCTGGATCAGAGATAAACTCCTATCGATCATTGCCCGAATAAAAACAGGGGGTGCTTAACTTGTCTCGAGGCTGAGGGTTGGGTACTTCCCCCCTGTTGTTCGCCGAGGTGAGCCCGTTTGTCCAGGCCGCGAGGCAGGAC
>NZ_JBFODH010000018.1:248348-314833 GCF_040908225.1 Aeromonas sp. R5-3
GCCATGGATGGCCCATCGGCGCGTGCTGTCGGACAAACGGGTGAACCGAGGGAACCCGACGCAGGAGGGCGAACAAGCGGGGGATTAGACCTTTGGTGACTTTGGGTCTTTCCAAAGTCACTCGCCAAGCCGCGCAGCGGCGGCGAAACCCCGTCGAGGACGGAGTCCTCGTGTCCTGCACGGCGCAGCCATGCCAATCAGGCTAGTGACCCCTCACCCTAGCCCTCTCCCACAAGGGGAGAGGGGATGATTACCGCGGACGATTACGCTTCGCTAATCGACCTTACATGGTGACGCCGTGCCAATAGGGCTAGTGACCCCTCACCCTAGCCCTCTCCCGCAAGGGGAGAGGGGACGGTTACCGCGGACGATTACGCTTCGCTAATCGACCCTACTCGACCCCACCCATTGATCCCAAGGCCTCTCCCGCAAGTGGAGAGTGGATGGTTACCGTGGTGCAATGCGCTTCGCTTATTGGCACCCTACTTGTCTCCCGCAAGGGGGAGGGGATGGTTACCGCGGACGATTACGCTTCGCTAATCGACCCTACACGCTTATTGCACCCTACTCGACCTTACAGATTGCCCCAAGCGTCGTATCCGCATGGGGGCATGGGCAAAGCCCCGGAGGCTGACGAGAGCAGCCGTCGAGGGTGCAACCCTCACACCTTGCCGCAGGCGCGGGAGACCGGCTGGTCTCCGCCAAAGACGCTGCCGCCCCTGACTGTCGCCGCCACCTTGCGCCCTTGACCATCCATGAATATTCGGGGCCCAACGGGGGCCGATGGTCATCTTACGGAACCCGCCTCGGCGGGGCCATCCAAATCCATGAAATTAGTGATGCAACCATCAGAATTAAATGGTTTTTCCCCTTTGCTGCAAAGCGGCAACCGGCGGTTGACCCGTGGCCGGGGTGTGATGGAAGATGAGCCCCGAGCCCCGAGCCCCGAGCCCCGAGCCCCGAGCCCCGAGCCCCGAGCTGCGCTGCCCGCCGAGTAGAGACACGGGGAGAGTGGCAGGCCGAGAGCTGAACCGAGTGGCGAGCCAGGTGAGGGGAATGGCAGGGGAGCGCCACGAATAAAGGTGGTCAGCGACAGGGGCCATCACGATACCGAGCTCGCCCGCTTGAGCGCCACCGGCAGGCAGCCGCAGCCAATGGCTTCGCACGACAGGCACCGCTTGCTTCGGCAGTGGGCGCTGATACCCCCTCAGATGGGGCCATCTCGCGTTGGTTGCAAATGGAGCACGTTGCCGAACAATCGAGGGTCGTTCGGCGACAAAGGACGGCAAAAGCGCAGAGATAACGCCGCGATGGGGGCGGGCGGCGGGTGAAGGGGCTATGGTTTCAGGAATAGACATGCAAGCAGGGAGGTGTGCATGGACAGAATATTGCAGGCGTTGTCGCTGCAAGTGACCGGGGCGCGGGATCTGGAGAGCCTGACCCGCCCGCTGCTGGAGATGCTCGAAACGGTCACCGGGCTCGAATCCACCTATCTGACCGAAATCGACCTTGGTCACGACACCCAACATATCCGCTATGCCCGCAACAGCGCCGACCTGCAGATCCCCGAGGGGGCTTCGGTGGCCTGGGGCGATACCCTCTGCCGGCGGGCCCTCGATGAGGGACGTTTCTACACCGAGGATGTGGCGCTCTGCTGGGGGGATTCCCAGGCGGCGCGGGCCCTTGGCATTCGCACCTATCTGAGTTGCCCGGTGCGCACACCCTCCGGCTCCCTCTATGGCACCCTGTGCGCCGCCAGCGCCGAGCACAAGCCGCTGCTGGCGGGCTCGGATCACCTGATCGCCTTCTTCGCCCGGCTCATCGCCGAGCAGGTGGAGCGCGAACAGCTGCTGCAGCAGCTGCAGCAGGCCAACAACGAGCTGTCGCGCCAGGCGCTGAGCGACTCGCTGACCGGGCTACCCAACCGGCGGGCACTGATGCACGAGCTCAACCGCCTCTTTTCGCTGGCGGAGCGGGTCGAACATCCGCTGTTGATAGGCTTTATCGATCTCGATGGCTTCAAGGCCATCAACGACACCCACGGTCACGATGCGGGCGACCTGCTGCTGCAACGGGTGGCGGCGGCGCTCTCCAGCGTGCTGCGCGGCGGCGATCTGCTGGCGCGGGTGGGGGGCGACGAGTTCGTGGCGGTGGGGATGGGGCCGCAGTGCGGCGACGAGACGCGGGAGGCGGCGGTGCAGGGCTTTCAGCGCCGGCTGTTCGAGGCGAGCCTGGTGTCGCTCGAGCTGCCCACCGGAGCGCTCCATTATGCCGGCGCCAGCGTGGGGGTGGTGGCCACCGATCCGGCCCTCAGCACGGTGGACGAGGCGCTGAGGCTGGCCGATGCCTGCATGTACGAGGTCAAGCGCCAGCGCCGCCGGCCGAGCTGACGGGCAGGTGAGACAGGTAAACAAAAGGGGCCCCGCTGGGCCCCTTCTTCATGCCGCCCCTCAGCGGGCGGGGAAGTACTTGCTCTGGATCTGCTGGAATTCGCTGCTGGCCAGCACCTGGGTCAGGCCGCTCTGGAACTCCTTGACCAGCTCGTCGCTCACCGGGTGGCTGAAGGCGAAGCAGAACTGCTCCGAGCTCAACATCCAGAACACCTTGAACTGGGCGGGATCCAGTTGCTGGGAGGCGATCAGATCCAGCATGGTGGTCTTGTTGGTGGAGATGAGATCGACCCGGCCCGAGGTGAGCATCTTGAGCGCCTGGGGCAGGCGGTTGGCCGGCAGGATCTTCTGCTCGTCGAAGCCGTTGTTGAGCAGCAGCTGCTCCCCCACGTCGGCCCGCACCGCCCCTATGTTGTACTGCTGGGCATCTTCCAGCCTGGCTATCTTGACCGGGTTCTTGGCCAGCCCCATCAGCACGATCTCGGCGTAGCCGATGGGGCAGGCCCACTTGAACAGCGGATCCCGCGCCTCGGTGCGGGCGGTGGAGAAGAGTACCACGTTGGGTTTCTGGGTCAGTAGGTAGTAACCCCGCGCCCAGGGCATGATGGTGACGGTCTGCGGCGGGGTGTTGGTCTTCTTCCACACCTGTTGCAGCAGCTCGACGGCGAGCCCGGTGGGGGCGCCCGCCTCGTTGGAGAAGTTGTAGGGTTTGTACTCTTCGCTGAGGTAGTGCAGCTTGCCAAGCTCGGGACTGGCCTGGGCCAGGGTGGCAAACACGAGTGCGGCGAATCCGGTCCATTTTTTCATTTTGGCCATCCTGGTGGGGTGTTGCGTCACTCTCAAGTGTTATCAAAGCCGGCCAAATCGCCAGCCGTGGCACGGCTGACGGCATGTATTGGCGTCGCAGGGCCTGATAGTCCGGCGAGGCGAGCGCCTGGTTGAGGGCGCGCTGAAACTGCTTGATCACCCCGTCATCCACCTGGCGGCTGAAGGCGTAGCAGAGCTCTTCGGCATCCAGTACGAAGGCCACCGTGAACGCTTTGGCATCGAGCTGCAGCTCCTTGATGGCGTCGTAGCCCGCCAGCTTGCCGGTCGCCAGCAGATCGGCGCGGCCCGACACCAGCATCTTCAGCCCCTGGCTCAGCCGGTTGGCGGGGATGATACGGTTCTCGTCCATGCCGCGGTTGAGCAGCAACTGCTCGGAGGCATCGGAGCGCACGGCACTGATGCGGTAGTCGTTGATCTGCTCGACCGTACTCAGGGTAATGGGGCGGCGCTTGTAGGCCAGCAGCACGTACTCGGCGTGGCCGATGGGGCAGGCCCACTTGAACAGGGGATCGCGGGTGTCGGTGCGGGCGGTGGAGAAGAGCACCACGTTGGGTTTCTGGGTGAGCAGGTAGTAACCCCGCGCCCAGGGCAGGATGCGGATGGGCTGGGGGGGCGTCTGGGTGTTTTGCCAGATGCGCTGCAGCAGCTCCACCGCGAGGCCAGCGGGCTGGCCGGTGGCATCGGTGAAGTTGTAGGGGGGATACTCCTCGGTCAGGTACTCCAGCTTGCCGAGCTCGGCCTGCGCCGTGCCAAGGCATGACAACAGCAGCAGACAACCGAAAAAACCTCTCCTCATGGGCAATCCTTGGCGTAGCGCGGGCGATCATCTTGCCCAAGTGTGGGCAAAAAAGCCTGATATTGCCAGCAGTTACCAGCGCGCTCTGGGGTTGCCCAGCGGTTTTAGCTGCTCATCGCGCAGCCCCACCAAGAGCGCCTTGCCGCTCTCTTGCAGGCGAAATTCGCCGTAGCGCGCCGCCTCGAACTGCTCGCCGGTGCCCTCTTCGAAGAAGTAGGCGTCGGGGCCGATGCGCCACTGACCATCGCTTTGGCGCACCTGCAGCCGCCGCTCATCCCGGGCCAGCTGCTCCGGCTTGCCCCCTTCCACCCAGCTGGCGATCTGCCGGTCGTCGAGGCGGATCACCAGGGTATCGGCGGGGGCCTCGTCGTGGCGCCGGTTGCCGAGCTGGCGGGCGAGTTCGTAGTTGAGGCGCATGTAATCCCCCTGCATCAGGGAGCGCGGGTCGACCGGGGCGAGGCGCAGCAGCACCACCTCGCCACTGCTCATGGCGTGCTCGTAGCGCCAGACAGTGACATTGATGGCCGCCAGGATGGTGATACCGGTCAGCAGCAAGGCGAGTCGTCTCATGAGGGGCTCCGCGGGCTCAGCCGTTTGAGCAGCTGGCGGGCGCCGAGCAGCAGGGCGCCCGAGCCCAGCAGCAGCCAGGATTTGGTCATCAGGGTCAGCCCCAGATCGTAGTAATAGAGGGAGCCAAAGCCGACCAGCAGCAGGCCGGCCAGGGTCATCAGGCCGACGCTGCCGGCATAGAAACCGAGCACCAGCACCAGGGCGCCGGCCCCCATGCCGGGAATGAGGGCGCTGAGCAGCACCAGTGGCAGCCCGTACAGCAGCGGCAGTTTCAGCCTGATCATCAGCCCCAGCAGCAGGGCGGCGCAGAGCAGCGGGTTGAGCCAGAGCGGCAGGCGGGAGTGGCCGAGCTCGTCGAGCATGCTGGCGCCGCCCTCCCACAGCGGGTGGTGCAGGCGCCCCAGCACCAGCAGGGAGAGCGCCAGCCCCAGGGTGAGGGATTCATAGAGCTGATGGCGCACCGGATCGCGCTCGGCCTGTAGCCAGCAGAGGGCAACCGCCGTCATCACCAGCGGCAGGGCCAGCAGTTGCAGGCCGAGGCAGGCGAGGCCAAGGGTGAGCAGGATGGCGGCGGCGAAGCTGTGGAACAGCCGGATCAGCCAGTGCTCGAACAGGGCGGCGATGGCCAGCGACAGCAGGGCAAGGCCGAGCCAGAGCGGGGCCGAGTGCAGATCCAGCCGATCGAGCAGGCCGTAGAGCAGCCAGGCGTCGCCGGCCAGCGCCAGCGCCAGCACGAACTGATCCCACAGATCGCTGCGGGTGGCGAAGCGGTTGAGGCAAAAGGCGATGGCCATCAGCACGACCCCCATCAACAGGGCGCTGTCGGCATCCCGGGTGAGCTGGGAGAACGACATGAACAGGAAGAACAGCAGGAACAGGGCGGCAATCCAGCCCACCATGCCGAGCAGAAAGCGGCTCGACCAGTGGGGCTGGTCGTCACGGGGGGCATCCCCTTCCACCAGCCGGGCCCGTTGCAGTCGCTGCCAGGGGGTCAGATCACTCATGGGACCTCCGTTGTTGTTGCAGCCAGCGGCTGGCAGCCACCGACAGGCCGATGGCGATGAGGCAGAGCAGCAGGAAGCCGTCGACGTCCGGCTCCATCCATTTGCCGAGCGCCGTCAGCAGCACCACGATGAGGCTCAGGCAGCCCATGGCGAGCCCGGCGATGAACCTGTGGTGCCAGCGCAGGTAGGCGGCCGCCAGCCAACCGAGCCAGGCCGGCCAGACCCAGGGGGAGGCGGCATCGAACAGCGCCAGCAGGGTCAGCAGGGTGACGCCGAGCCCGGCGGCCAGCCCCGCCAGCCAGGAGGGCATCAGCCGGTAGTGAGCGGGCACCAGCAGCAGTATGCCCCAGAGGGCGGCGTTGAACAGGGTCAGGCTCCAGCCGAGGGCCTCCTCGTCGAAGGCGAAGAAGAAGTTGAACAGGCCGAGCCGCCAGTAGAGCACCAGCGCCAGCTGACCGAGTAGCCAGCTCAGGGTCCACAGCAGCGGGCTCTGGCCGAGCGCCGCCAGTGGCAGCAGCATCAGCGCCCAGGTGGCGAACAGCTGCCAGGGATCGGCGCCGGTCTGGTAGGTCTGGCCCACCAGTGCCAGCAGGGCGCCGATGTTGAGGGCGATGGCGAGCAGCAGCGCCTGGCGCTGGCTGTCGGCGAGGGGCTTGCGCCACAGCAACAGCAGCATGGCGAACAGCGGCAGCTCCAGCAGCGCGAGGCGCGAGAGGCGGCCGAGCTCCTGCCAGTTGAAGGCGACGAAGAACACCAGGCCGGCGCCGAGGCACAGGCTGCCAAGCCAGAGCAGCAGCCGATCGAACAGCCACTGCCAGCGGGCGGGGCCGGGGGGCAGCTCGCACAGGGCGAGGGCGGCGGGCAACTGGGCCCGGTCGAGACGCCCGCGTCTGACCCAGTCGAGCAGCGTCTGTCTTGAGGTGAAGTGCATGGGGTGCTCCATCAGGTTTGCCGCATTATGCCACGGCCACGGCGCCGGTTGGCAGCCCCCGTCTGCGGGCACGCCGGCCTGGCACGCGGGCAGCAAAAAGCCCCGCCAGAGGACGGGGCTTGCGTGCAAAGAGACGACATGGGCGCGGGAGTGGCGTCGGCAAGTGCTCACCCTTGCCTCGCCACCTTCTGATCCGGCCGGGTCAGGCGAACAGCAGGGTGCTCACCCCGAGGCCCACGAACAGGATGGCGCAGGCGATGCGGATCCCCTTGAGGGGCAGGCGGTCGGCCCCCAGCTTGCCAAGCAGCACCACAGGCACGTTGGCCAGCATCATGCCGAGGGTGGTGCCGGTGATGACCTGGGTCAGGGAGTCGTATTTGGCCGCCAGCAGCACGGTGGCGATCTGGGTCTTGTCGCCGATTTCGGCGATGAAGAACAGCACGAAGGTGGCCATGAAGGGGCCGTATTTGTCGAGCGGGCTCTCCTCGTCGTCCATCTTGTCCGGCACCAGGATCCAGGCGGCCATGGCGATGAAGGCACCGGCCACCAGGTAGGTCATCACCTTGGGATCGAGCCAGCGGCTGATGAACTCGCCAAGCCAGGCGGCGCCGGCGTGGTTGAGCAGGGTGGCTGCCAGCATGCCGGCGATGATGGGCCAGGGTTTGCGAAAACGACAGATGAGCAACAGCGCCAGCAGCTGGGTCTTGTCGCCGATTTCGGCGATGGCCACGCTGAGGGTTGAGGTTAACAAGGCTTCCATAAAAATGACCGGGGGACGGAATTGTTATACCTGAGACAAGCCTGCGCCATCCGTCCCCGGTATTGGCACTGGCCCGTCAAAGGTCTTGTCAAATCCGCGGCTGGCGTGGATCACCCTGACCATGGTGAGTTGGCACCAAGTATGTTGATCAGGGTCGCGAACCGGTTTGGAGCCGGCTGGCGAGACTACTCCCCCTCGATGGGAGCGGGCATTCTAGGGAAAAAGCGAAAGTGACGCAAGCCGGGCGGCGTCGGGATCAGCCGCCCACCAGCTTGACGCTGAAACCGGCCTTCTCGAGCTCGGCCTTGATCAGATCCCGTTTGTCCCCCTGGATCTCGATCACCCCCTCTTTCAGGCCGCCGCCGGTGCCGCACTTTTTCTTGAGCAAGGTGGCGATGCTCTTTTGCTGTTCGGCCGGGACGCCGTGGATGGTGATGACCCCGGCGCCCTTGCGTCCCTTGGTTTCGCGGCGGATGCGCACCACCCCGTCGGTGGGGAAGGGGGAGGCGGATTGCGGCTGGCTCTGTTCTTTGATGATGCCGCCGTCCGTGCTGTAAACCAGGCGGCTGTTGTTGTCGTGACTCATGGCAGTTATTTGTGGGTTAGCTAAGCGGAGTTTGATTTTACTCAAATAAGCGTTGAAAACACGGATTATAATGCCCCAAGTAAAAGAGAATTATTATTGTTTAACTTCAGGAGTCAGTCATGGTACTCGCGCAGTTGTCACCGGGACAGAGTGCTCGCATCAAGAACATGAATCAATTGACCCGTCCCCTGCGGCGCAAGCTGATGGTGATGGGCTTGTTGCCCCAGACTGAAGTCATCTATTTGCGCGCGGCCCCGCTCGGGGATCCGCTGCAGATCCAGTGTCAGGGGATCTGCCTCTCCATGCAGAAAAGTCTGGCCCAGCAAATCGAGGTCGAACCGGTATGAACTACTCCCTGGTAACCGTCGGCAACCCCAATAGCGGCAAGACCTCCCTGTTCAACGCCCTGACCGGGGCCCGCCAGCAGGTGGGCAACTGGAGCGGTGTCACCGTCGACAAGAAGATGGGCGAATTCAGTGCCCAGGGCCACGACTACAAACTGATGGACCTGCCCGGCATCTATAGCCTGGCCAACCAGGAGGGGAGCCTGGACGAGCAGATCGCCAGCCGCTTCGTGGAAGGCCAGCAGCCGGATCTGCTGCTCAACGTCATCGACGCCGCCAACCTGGAGCGCTCCCTCTACCTCACGCTGCAACTGCGCGAGCTGGGGTTGCCCATGGTGGTGGTGCTCAACAAGATGGACATCCTGCAAAAGCGGCGCATCACCATCGACGAGAGCAAGCTCGCCAACACCCTCGGCTGCCCGGTGGTGGCCCTCTCGGCCCACAATCGCCAGCAGGTCGCCGCCTTCAAGAACCAGATCCAGCAGTTCATCGGCCAGCCGCAGCCGGCGCTGTTGCTGGACTACGGCACAGATCTTGAAAAAGATCTGGCGGAGCTGGAGACCCTGCTTGCCCCGCACCACCTCACCGCCCGCGGCCGCGCCCTGCGTCTGCTGGAAGAGGATGCGGTGATGCAGGAGACCCTGCTGCCCGGCCAGCAGGCCGCCGCCGCCAACGTGGTGGCCCGCGCTCACCACGGGCAGGATGTGGACCTGCAGCTGGCGGACATCCGCTACGGCCACATCCACCAGTGGGCCGCCCAGGCGTGCCAGCAGAAGGGCAAGCTCACCGCGGCCCAGAGCGAGCGGCTCGATCGGGTGCTGCTCAACCGCTGGTTCGGCATCCCCTTCTTCCTGCTGGTGATGTACCTGATGTTCATGTTCGCCATCAAGGTGGGCAGCGCCTTCATCGACTTCTTCGACATCATGGGCGGCGCCCTGTTTGTCGATGGCGTCCACCACCTGCTGGGACTGGTCCATGCGCCGGACTGGCTGGGGGCCATCCTGGCGGACGGCTTCGGGGTGGGCTTGCAGACCGTCGCCACCTTTATCCCGGTGATCGGCTGCCTCTACCTGTTCCTGGCGGTGCTGGAGAGCTCCGGCTACCTGGCCCGCGCGGCCTTTGTGGTGGATGCCCTGATGCGCCGCCTCGGCCTGCCAGGCAAGGCGTTCGTGCCCATGCTGATGGGCTTTGGCTGCACCGTGCCCTCGGTGATGGCGACCCGCACCCTCAACTCCGAGCGTGAGCGGCTGATGACCTCGGCCATGGCCCCCTTCATGTCGTGCGGTGCCCGTCTGCCGGTCTACGCCCTGTTCGCGGTGGCCTTCTTCCCCGAGTCGGGCCAGAACCTGGTGTTCGGTCTCTACCTCATCGGCATCCTGGTGGCGGTGCTCACCGGCCTGTTGCTGCGCAGCACCCTGCTGCCGGGCAAGAGCGACTCCATGCTGATGGAGATGCCGGACTACGAGTGGCCGCGCCCGGTCAACGTCGGCATCAAGACCTGGCAGAAGCTCAAGTCCTTCGTCTTTGGCGCCGGTAAAACCATCGTGCTGGTGGTCGCCGTGCTGAGCGTGCTCAACTCGCTCGGCACCGATGGCAGCTTCGGCCACCAAGACCAAGAAAGCTCGGTGCTGAGCAAAATCAGCCAGGCGGTGACCCCGGTGCTGCACCCCATCGGCGTGCGCGACGACAACTGGCAGGCCACGGTCGGCATCGTCACCGGCATCTTCGCCAAAGAGGCGGTGGTCGGCACCCTCAACAGTCTCTACGCCGGCAGCGGCGACGGGGAGGAGGAGGCGAGCGAGTTCTCCCTGGCGACCAGCTTCCAGGAGGCGATCGCCGCAGTGGCCACCAATCTGGCCGACATCGACCCGACCGACCCCATGGGGCTGGCGGTGGGCAACCTGGATGACCAGCAGGCCGCCGCCGAGGCGCAGGAGGTGGACGTCTCCACCTACGGCAACATGCAGAGTCACTTCGACGGGGCGGCCGGTGCCTTCGCCTACCTGTTGTTCGTGCTGCTCTACATGCCCTGCGCCGCCGCCATGGGCGCCCTGGTGCGGGAGACTGGCCGCCAGTGGGCCCTGCTGACCGCCGCCTGGTGCAACTACATGGCCTTCATGTGTGCCACCGTCTTCTATCAGCTGGCCACCTTCGCCGCCCACCCCGAGCAGAGCCTGTTCTGGGTGGCGAGCTACGGTCTCTCCCTGCTGCTGCTCTGGTGGCTGGGCCGTCGCCACGGCGACATCGTCGCTCGCAAGGTGGTGGCCCTATGATCCTGCGTGAGCTGGGGGAGTACCTCGCCGCGCAGCAGAAGGCGAGCCGGCGCGAGCTGGCCCGCCACTTCCACACCTCGGAAGATGCGGTGGAGGCCATGCTCGGCGTCTGGATGCGCAAGGGGCGGGTCGCCAAGCGGGAGACCCAGGTGTGCGGCGGCTCCTGCTGTGGCAAGAGTCAGGAGGTGATGTTCGAGTGGTGCGAGCCGGGCCAGATTGGTCTGGTACAAAAGGGTTGAGCCCTGGGCTCTGCCGGGGTTCGACATCCCACTCTCGGAGATAAAAAAGACCCGCCGCTGGCGGGTCTTTTTATTGGCGTGTGTTCGCCCTGTTCGCTGGGTTGGCGTAGGAAGGAGGGCAGATCAGCGCCCCGGCCAGCGCTGGCCCACCTCGGCGTGGCGATACCAGTCCATCAGCGCCTGCTGGCCTTGGATGTCATCCACCGCCGGTGACCAGGGGGCGAAGTCCTCTTCCCGAAAGGGGGCGTAGGGGCCGTGCTTGACCTCGAAGATGACGGCGCCGGGATCCAGAGAGAGCACCGCATGCCAGCTGGCGACCGGGGTCTCCAGCACCGAGGTCTCTTCCCCCAGTACGGCGCGGGCAATGACGGTGCCCTCGTCATCGAAGTTGAGCACCACGAAGCGGCCCTGCAGCGAGGTGAGCAGCTCCCAGGTCTGCAGGTGGCGATGGGGGCGGATATAGGTACCCGGCTCCATGGCGATGGCCAGGCGCTGGATGGGGTCGGCCAGCTCCTGATGCAGATTGTGGTTCATGCGCAGGCGCGGGGAGTGGGCGGCCTCGTCGGCGAGGCTGGCAAGGCGGGCAACATCCAGTTTTTTCATATGCGATTCCATGGTGAGACGAAGGCAAGGGCCGAGGGCAGAGTAGCACGCACCAGGGGCGGCCGGACAAGGCGCGAGCGGTAAGCAAATGTAAAAAGGGAGCCGACAGGGCTCCCGCTTGCCGGCGCGGCGGCATCACAGCCTGGCCAGCATCTCCTGGGTGACCAGCACTATCCCCTGTTCTGAGCGGTAGAAGCGGCGGGCATCCTCGCTGGCGTTTTCCCCCACCACCAGCCCTTCCGGCAGCTTGCAGCCCTTGTCGATCACCACCCGGCGCAGCCGGCAGCCCGGGCCTATCTCGACTCCGGGGAAGATCACCGCCTGATCCAGAGTGCAGAAGGAGTCGACCCGCACATTGGTAAACAGCACCGAACTCACGATGAAGGAGCCGCTGACGATGGTGCCACCGGCAAACATGGAGTTGATGGTCATGCCGTGCTGGCCGTTTCTGTCCTGCACGAACTTGGCGGGCGGGGTCATGTTCTGGCTGGTCCAGATGGGCCAGTCCTGATCGTAGATGTCGAGCTCGGGGGTGACGGAGGCGAGATCCATGTTGGCTTCCCAGAACGAATCCACCGTGCCCACGTCGCGCCAGTAGGGGCGCTTTTGCGGGCAGCAGCCGACGCAGGACATGCCGAACGGGTGGGCGTAGGCGGTGCCCTCTTGCACCACCCGCGGGATCACGTCCATGCCGAAATCGTGGTGGGAGGCCGGGTTGGCGAGATCCTCTTCCAGCAGCTGGTAGAGGTAGTCCGCCTCGAAGATGTAGATCCCCATGGAGGCCAGCGCGGTGTCGGGCTTGCCCGGCATGGCGGGTGGGTTGGCGGGTTTTTCGACGAAGGCGTTGATCTTGCGATCCCCGTCCACCGCCATCACCCCGAAGGCGCTCGCCTCCTGGCGCGGTACCTCGATGCAGGCCACCGTCACCCTGGCCCCCATGTTGACGTGATCGAGCAGCATGGCGGCGTAATCCATCTTGTAGATGTGATCCCCCGCCAGCACCACCACATATTTGGGGCCGTGATCGCGAATGATGTCCAGGTTCTGGTAGACCGCATCGGCGGTGCCGCGATACCAGGTGACCTCGTCCACCCGTTGCTGGGCGGGCAGCAGGTCGATGAACTCGTTCATCTGATAACGCAAAAAGGACCAGCCGGACTGCAGGTGGCGCAGCAGGCTGTGGGATTTGTACTGGGTCACCACTCCGACCCGGCGAATGCCGGAGTTGATGCAGTTGGAGAGTACGAAGTCGATGATGCGGAACTTGCCGCCGAAGTGTACTGCCGGTTTCGCCCTGTTGTCCGTCAACTGTTTGAGGCGACTGCCCCGCCCTCCTGCGAGAACCAAGGCCATGGTCTCGTTCAGCAACTGTCTTGACTGTGCTGTATTGGCAGGTTGTAACGACATTTAATACCCCTTTATTGATAGAACCCTTTGATAGTGCCTCCTTTGAAGCCGGTATGAAAGAGCTTTCACTCACACTTCTCGTATGGTTTTTCGGTCAAGTGATGGTTTTATCATTTCTGGTGACAGATTTTGTCGCAGATGGGCCGTTCGTTCACCAGATGTCGCTGTCTGCTACGGGCGAGCGAGGAGGGGGGAGGCAGCCGGGATATGAAAACACCCGCCGGGGCGGGTGTTTGCAGGCACAAGGGGGGAGGTGGGTCAGAACAGATCGTCCTTCTCGTCCTTGGTGGGCTCCAGGCTCCAGCCGGTGGCATCGCTGCTGCTGGCGATCTGGCCCTTCTCCTTCCATAGCTTGATCTTGAGGCGCAGGTTGTTGGCCGAATCGGCGTTCTTCACTGCCTCTTCTTCCTCGATCACCCCTTCGACCACCAGATCGAACAGGGCACTGTCGAAGGTGACCATGCCGAGGGCCTTGGACTTCTCCATCACCTCCTTGAGGCCGCCAAACTCGCCGCGTTTGACCATGTCGCGGATGGTGTGGGTGCCCAGCATGATCTCCACCGCAGCCCGGCGGCCGCCATCAGTGGTTTTCACCAGCCGCTGGGAGACAAACGCCTTGAGGTTGTTGCCAAGATCGTTGAGCAGCTGGGGCCGGCGCTCTTCCGGGAAGAAGTTGATGATGCGGTCCAGCGCCTGGTTGGCGTTGTTGGCGTGCAGGGTGGAGATGGCGAGGTGGCCGGTTTCCGAGAAGGCCAGCGCGTGCTCCATGGTTTCGCGATCGCGAATTTCGCCGATAAGGATCACGTCCGGCGCCTGGCGCAGGGTGTTTTTCAGGGCGGCGTGGAAGCTGCGGGTGTCCACCCCCACCTCCCGCTGGTTGATGATGCTCTTGCGGTGGCGGTGCACGAACTCCACCGGATCCTCGATGGTGATGATGTGGCCGCCGCTGTTGCGATTGCGATGGTCGATAAGGGCCGCGAGCGAGGTGGATTTGCCCGAACCGGTACCGCCGACGAACAGCACCAGCCCCCGTTTCTCCATGATGGTGTCGAGCAGCACTGTGGGCAGTTTCAAATCCTCGAAGCGGGGGATCTCGGTCTTGATGTTGCGCGCCACCAGAGAGACTTCGTTGCGCTGCTTGAAGATGTTGATCCGAAAGCGCCCTATCTGGGGCAGGGAGATGGCGAGGTTCATCTCCAGCTCCTTCTCAAACTGCTGCTTCTGCTCGCCGTCCATGATGGCGTCGGCTATGCTGGCCACCTCGCCGGGCTCGAGCGGCGTCTCGCTCAAGGGGCGCAGGCCGCCGTTGAACTTGGCACAGGGGGGCGCGCCGGTCGACAGATAGAGGTCTGAGCCGTCCTGCTTGGCCAGGATCTGTAGCATGTCTCGCAATTCCATGGTTTTTGCCTCGTCTATCAAGGAGATGCCTTGCTGGGGATGTTATTGAGTGTACAGCGTCAGGCGCCGGTGAGTTTCTCGCGAAAGACAAAAAAGACCGCGCCCAGGATGCAGAGGCCCGCCCACAGGTAATCCCATTTCAGATCCTCTTTCAGATAGAAGATGGAGAAGGGGACGAACACGGTGAGGGTGATCACCTCCTGCAGGATCTTGAGCTGGCCGACGGAGAGCACGGTGTGGCCGATGCGGTTGGCGGGTACCTGCAGCAGGTATTCGAACAGCGCTATTCCCCAGCTCACCAGGGCGGCGATGATCCAGGGTTTGTGATTCATACTCTTGAGGTGGGCGTACCAGGCGAAGGTCATGAAGACATTGCTGCACAGCAGCAGGCCGATGCTGGTAAAGATAGGGTTCATTAGGTTCTCCTTAAAAATCAATCGCATTTTATCGCCGAACCATGGGTTCTCATAAGTGGGGCGGCAGGGTATTTTTAATCCATCAAGGATGAAGAGACAGAGGGTTGTACGAGATGGGCAAGACAAGCTGGGGTGTGCTTGGTCTGCTGTTTGCCTGCCAGGTGCACGGTGCGCCGACCCTGACGGTAGCCACCGATGTCTGGCCACCGTTTCGAATTGAAATGCCGGACGGTCGGCTGGGCGGACTGGACATGGATATCTTGCAGCTGTTGCAGCGGCGCAGCGGCATCCGCTTCGAAGTGAAGCAGGTGCCCTGGGGGCGGGCGCTCAAACAGATGCAGACCGGCCAGGTGGACCTGATGATCGGGCTGGCCATGACGGCGGAGCGGGCGACTTTCATCGACTATCTGCAGCCGGCCTATTACCAGTGCCGGCCCGCCTTCTATGGCAAGGGAACTGAGGTCTCGACTCTGCGCAGCTATGCCGATCTGCTGGGGCACAGGGTGGGTTACGTGCTCAATTCGGCCTATTTCGAACCGTTCGATTCCGACAGCCGGCTCGACAAGCACGGGGTGCCCACCGAGGAGCAACTGCTGCGCATGGTGCAGCGCGGCCATCTGCCGTTGATGATCGGCACCGACTGCCAGGTGGACTATGCCTTGAGTCGGGGCAAGGAGGCGGGGCTGCGCAAGGCGGCCTACCAGCCATCCCAGCCCGTGGTGCTCTATCTGGGCATGAGCAAGCGCTCTCCCCATCAGGTGCTGCAGCAACCGCTGGCACTGGCCCTGCAGGAGCTGGTGGCAAGCGGTGACATCGCCACCCTCGCCAAGCCTTACCAGCCTTGACCTTGGGTGGTAACACGCTGTTATCATGACTTTTTCATGCTGATGCCCGGTGGCTGATGCCGCCCGGGCACGGGTCACTCTCACCTTCGGGGAGCCTCTGTGTATCTCTCTTTGCTCGCCCGCCAGCAGCGCTGGCAGTTGCGCTGGTTGCTCGGCCTGCTGTTGCTGACCCTGGCGCTGTTCCTCTTCTCCCTGATCTGGGGCGAATTCCTGCTGTTGCCCTGGCACCCCTTGGGGGAGCTCGAGCAGCGCATTCTGCTGGAGCTGCGCCTGCCGCGCGCCCTGCTGGCCCTGCTGGCGGGGGCTGCGCTCGCCTGCGGTGGCGCCGTGCTGCAGGTGATGCTGCACAACCCGGTGGCCGAACCCGGCCTGCTCGGCGTCTCGAGCGGGGCGGGATTGGCCGCCATGGTGGCGATGGCGGTGGCCAGGGCCCTCGGCGTCTATCTGCCGGGTTGGGGACTGTCGCTGGCGGCCTTTGGCGGCGCCCTGCTGGTGACCATGCTGCTGATACGGCTGGCGCGCCGGGCCCGGCTCGGTCACGCCAGGCTGCTGCTGTTCGGGGTCGCCATCGGCATCCTCAGCAACGCCGCCATGACCTGGCTGATGTACTTTGCCGATGACGGCTCCTTGCGTGAATTCATGTTCTGGATGATGGGGAGCCTCGCCTATGGCAGCCAGCAATTCGCCTGGTGGTGGCTGCTGTTCCCGCTGGCTCTCGGCTGGCTCGGCTGGCAGGGCAAGGCGCTGCAGCAACTGCTGCTGGGAGAGACCCAGGCCCGCCTGATGGGGCTCGATGTGGACAAGATGCGGGTACGGCTGGTGCTGGCGGTCTGCCTGCTCACCGGCATGGCGGTGGCGCTGTGCGGCGTCATCGGCTTCGTTGGGCTGGTGGTGCCCCATCTGCTGCGCCTGTGTGGCGGCAGCGATCAGCGCTTCCTGCTGCCCGCCTCGGCGCTGGGGGGCGGCGCCTTGCTGCTGGCGGCCGATCTCATAGCCCGCTCCGCCCTGCGAGCGGGGGAGCTGCCCATCGGGGTCATCACCGCCTCGGTCGGCGCTCCGCTCTTCATCTATCTGTTGTTGAGGCAAGATGCCCATGCCAGCACCTGATCACCTCGGGGGTCAGCCTCCCTTGCTGACGGCCCGCGCCCTTGCCGTCGCCAACCGGCTCGCCCCCCTTGACCTTGCCTGGCAGGGGGGCCAGCTGGTGGCCTTGCTCGGCCCCAACGGCAGCGGCAAGTCGACCCTGCTCGGCGCCCTGGCCGGCCTCTTGTCGGGGCAAGGGGAGGTGCGCATCGGCGGCGAGTCGCTGGCGGACTTGAGCTGGCCGGAACTGGCGCGGCGGCGCGCCATGCTGCCTCAGCGCCAGCCCCAGCTGTTCCATATCCCGGTGTTTCAGGTGCTGAGTCTGGGGCTCGATGAGGCTCAACCTGCTAGCAGACAGAATGAGGCTATTCAGGCGCTGTGTCAGGCGCTGGAGCTGGAAGGCTTGCTGGCGCGGGATTTCAGCCGGTTGTCTGGTGGGGAGCAGCAGCGGGTGCTGATCGCCCGCACCCTGCTGCAGGTGTGGCCGAGCCTCAACCCGGGCGAACGGATACTGCTGCTGGATGAGCCGCTGGCCGGGCTCGATCTGCACCATCAACTGGCGCTGCTGCGGCTGCTCAAGCAGCTGGCCGGGCAGGGGCTGCTGGTGGTGCTCGCCATCCACGACATCAACCTGGCCATCGACTGGGCCGATCGCCTGCTCTGTCTGCAACAGGGGCGGGTGGTACGGGAGGGGGGCGTCGAGCTGGTGGACGAGGCGCTGCTGGCACAGGTATTCCAGATCAAGACCGATCGTATCGAGGCGGGCGGCCGGGTCTGGTTTATGCCGAGCCTGTGAGAGACAAGCAAGGCCCTGGCGTCAGCCGAGGGCCTTCTTGAAGAAGACGACCCGCTCCGTTTCGGCAAAGCCGAGTCGCTGGTGCAACTGCTGGGAGGCGAGGTTGTCGATGGCGGCATCGGAGGCCAGCTCGCGACAACCCAGCTCACGGCCCCACTGGGCCACCTGGGCAATCAAGGCCTGGGCCAACCCGCGCCGGCGTGAAGTCGGCTGCACATAGACCCCTTCCAGATAGACCACCGGGCTGCTCTCGCAGCCGTTCACGTAATCGTGGCGCAGGGCCGCATCGGCAAAGGCTACCGCCTGGTTCTGCGCATCCAGCACCAGAAAGGCGTTGAGATGGGCTGCGGCCAGCAGCTCGGCCCCGTCCTGCAGATGGGCCGCTATTTCGTGGTGCGGCCACAACTGCTGGCGCAGGGTTGCCCACTGCGCCAGCAGCGTCTTGTCGAGGGGCACTATCCGCCAGTCGGCGTTCGTCATCCGCACTCAGCCCTGCTGCTTGGCAAGGCGCACCTGGGCGGCCTCGGCCAGCATGGCCAGCAGGGTTTCGGTGTCGCTCCAGGAGAGACAGGCATCGGTGATGCTCTGGCCGAAGGTGACGGCGCAGCCGTTCTCCACATCCTGCCGCCCTTCCACCAGGAAGCTCTCGGCCATGATGCCGGCGATGCCGGTGCGGCCGCGGCGCAGTTGATCGCAGATGTCCTGCGCCACCAGCAGCTGGCGACGGTGATCCTTCATGCTGTTGCCGTGGCTGAAATCCACCACCAGCCGCTCCGGCAGGCCCACATCGGCCAGCGCTTCGCACGCTTCATCGATGCTGGCGGTGTCGTAGTTGGGGCGGTGGCCGCCGCGCAGGATCACGTGGCCATAGGGGTTGCCGGCGGTACGGTAGATGGTCATCTTGCCGTCCTTGTCCGGGGAATAGAAGATGTGGCTGTGACGGGCGGCGCGCACCGCATCGATGGCGATGCGGGTGTTGCCGTCGGTGCCGTTCTTGAAGCCGACCGGGCAGGAGAGGGCGGAGGCCATCTCGCGGTGCACCTGAGATTCGGTGGTGCGCGCGCCGATGGCGCCCCAGGTGATGAGGTCGCTGATGTACTGGCCGGTCACCATGTCGAGGAACTCGGTGGCGGTGGGCATGCCGAGGGCGTTGATGTCCACCAGCAGCTTGCGGGCCAGTTTCAGCCCTTCGTTGACGTCGAAGCTGCCATCGAGGCGCGGATCATTGATGAGGCCTTTCCAGCCGACGATGGTGCGCGGCTTCTCGAAATAGGTGCGCATCACGATGCACAGGCTCTCTTTATACTGCTGGCGCAGGGCATTGAGGCGCAGGGCGTACTCGTGGGCGGCGGCCGGATCGTGAATGGAGCAGGGACCGACGATGACCAGCAGGCGCTGATCCTCACCGGCCAGGATCGCTTCCACTTCGCGGCGGGCATCCAGCAGGTTCTGGGCTACGGTGTCGCTTAACGGGAAGGCGTGCGCCAGCTCGCTGGGAGTGATCAGGGACTCCAGGCGACGGGTGCGCAATTCATCGGTGTGAATGGACATACGACTCGATTCTCGAAATGGGTGGCGTGGGCAGTAGCGTTGACTGAGTGCCAGAAAAGGCAAAGGGATAAAATAAAGCAAAAAACCCCTGATGGAAACCTCGAGGGGCTCTGATAGGATGTGAGCCCCAAAACGATTCCAAATGAGGTAGACAGCGTGGCAAAGCCAGGGGCAACCGGGGTCACCCGCATCATCAATGCAACCGGTTACAGCATGAAGGGGCTCAAGTCAGCCTGGATCAACGAGGCCGCTTTCCGGCAGGAGCTGATGCTGATCCTGCTGCTGATGCCGCTGGCGTTCTGGATCGGCGATACCCTCGATCAAATCCTGCTGCTCATCTGCATCAGCTGGCTGGTGGTGATCGTCGAGGTGCTCAACTCCGCGGTCGAGGCGGTGGTGGATCGCATCGGCTCCGAACATCACGAGCTCTCCGGTCGCGCCAAGGATCTGGGCTCCGCTGCCGTCTTCATCGCGCTGGCCCTCAACGCCCTGGTGTGGGGCGCCCTGGTGGGCCGCAACCTGCTGGGTTGGTGGTAAGCCGGGCCTCATTTTCTGTCGCGTTTTTTCCCGCTCTCTTTGCAAGAGGGAGGATGAGGGAGGTTTCATCTCCCCCTCATCCCCAACCCTGCTCCCGCGAGGGGAGAAGGGTGCAAAGGAGCCGCGACGCGGATGTGCGCTTAGCATCGCAGCATAAAAAAGCCCGTCGTTGCGACGGGCTTTTTGCTGGACGGCTGTGAGGCTGATCAGTGCAGGATACGGGCACGGATGGTGCCGCCGATCTCCTTGAGCTTGGCCAGCGCCTTCTCGCTGTGTTCGGTCTCCACGTCGATCACCACGTAGCCGATATGGCTGCTGGTCTGCAGGTATTGGCCGGCGATGTTGATCCCCTCGTCGGCGAAGATCTGGTTGATCTGGTTCATCACGCCGGGCTGGTTGCGGTGAATGTGCAGCAGGCGGCTGGAGCCCTTGTGACCCGGCAGGGAGACTTCAGGGAAGTTGACGGCGGAGAGGGTGGAGCCGTTGTCGGAATATTTGACCAGCTTGTTGGCCACTTCCAGGCCGATGTTCTCCTGGGCCTCCTGGGTGGAGCCGCCGATGTGCGGGGTCAGGATCACGTTGTCCAGGCCGCGCAGCGGGGTGAGGAACTCCTCGTCGTTGGACTTGGGCTCGACCGGGAAGACGTCGATGGCGGCGCCGGCGAGGTGGCCGCTCTTGATGACGTCAGCCAGGGCGTCGATGTCCACCACTGTACCGCGGGAGGCGTTGATGAAGATGGCGCCCGGTTTCATCATGCGCAACTGCTCGGCACCAATCAGATCCTTGGTGGAGGCGGTCTCAGGCACGTGCAGGCTGATGACGTCGGACATGTTGAGCAGCTCGACCATGCTCGGCACCTGGATGGCGTTGCCCAAGGAGAGCTTGTTCTCGATGTCGTAGTAGTAGACCTTCATGCCGATGCTCTCGGCGATGATGCCAAGCTGGGTGCCGATGTGGCCGTAGCCGATGATGCCGAGCTTCTTGCCGCGGGCTTCCACCGAACGGTTGGCCAGCTTTTCCCACACACCGCGATGGCACTTGGCGTTCTTCTCCGGGATGCCGCGCAGCAGCAGCAGGATCTCCCCCAGCACCAGTTCGGCCACCGAGCGGGTGTTGGAGAAGGGGGCGTTGAACACCGGGATGCCGCGCAGGTGGGCGGCATCCAGGGATACCTGGTTGGTGCCGATGCAGAAGCAGCCGATGGCCACCAGCTTGTTGGCGGCATCCAGTACCTTCTCGGTGATCTGGGTGCGCGAGCGCAGCCCTACGAAATGCACGTCACGAATACGCTCGATCAGCTCTTCTTCGGAGAGAGAGGTCTTCAGATACTCCACACTGGTGTAACCTGCGGCACGAAAGGTTTCCACTGTGTTGGGGTGAACCCCCTCCAGCAGCAGCACCTTGATTTTATCCTTGTCCAGTGAAAACTTGGCGGTCATGACGATCCCTCTATGTTTGCAAAAGTGAGTGCAGATATGGTGTGTGAAGAAAACCGTAAAGTAGCAAAAACGTTGGGGAGAGGGAATATTTGTGACGAAAGTCAAATTCTTTGAAGTTTTCAACGATAGTTGTAAACGAGGGTTTGCAACTCATTGAGCAACAAATAAAAACGGCGCCATGGGGCGCCGTCTTTCATTGCGAATGGATCATGGGTGACCTGATCCTGTCCATCGAAGGTCAGCTGATGATCACGCCGTCCGGGGTGCCAATCACCACCACGTCAGCCCGCGGTGGGCGAACAGGCCGTTGGTGACGGTGCCTACCATGATGCCGTTGAGCTGCGTTTTGGCAGACAACCTTATTGGGTGATGACCCCGTCGGGAGTACCAATCACCACCACGTCTGCCCCGCGGTGGGCAAACAGACCGTTGGTGACGGTGCCAACGATAGCGTTGAGCTGCACTTCCAGCCCCTTGGCATCGGTGATGGCCATGCCTTTCACATCCAGGATGTGGTTGCCGTTGTCGGTGACCACCCCTTCACGCCAGACCGGGTTGCCGCCGAGCTTCTTGATCTCGCGGGCCACGTATTCGCGGGCCATGGGGATCACTTCCACCGGCAGCGGGAAGGTGCCGAGCACGTCGACCGTCTTGGTGTTGTCGATGATGCAGATGAACTTGTCGGCCACGGCGGCGACGATCTTCTCGCGGGTCAGGGCCGCGCCGCCGCCCTTGATCATGTCGCGGGTGCCGTTGATCTCGTCGGCACCGTCCACGTAGACGGAGAGGGCGTCGATCTCATTGAGGTCATACACAGGGATGCCGAAGCCCTTGAGGCGTTCGGTGGAGGCCACGGAGCTGGATACCGCCCCCTTGATCTCGTCCTTCATGGTCGCCAGTGCATCGATGAAGTGGTTGACGGTAGAGCCGGTGCCTACCCCGACGATGGTGCCGGGAACCACATACTTGAGCGCAGCCCAACCGGCCGCCTTCTTCATTTCATCTTGAGTCATGATCGATCCTTTGGAAAAAAGCGGCCGCATTATATCCAAGCCGCCATCCCAGAGCGACCACCCAGCTCACGTTCCGGGCCAAAAACCTGCAAGATGTAAATCGTTTGCCTGTTTGTTGTGCCATGTCATTGCACCATGGCTGTGTCAGCAAGAGCGGATCAGTGCGGCAAGGCCGCTTCCGGCCTCAGTCGGGAAAGTGCCAGCAGCGGCTGGGGGTGATGATCTGGGGCAGTGGCACGTCCCACTCCTCCTGCGGCACCGCGTCCACCTGCTGGCAGTCGTGGGCAATCCCCAGCGGTTTGGGGCCGAGCCTGTGCTCGTGCCAGCAGGCGAGGGTGCGATCGTAGTAGCCGCCGCCCATGCCGAGCCGGTTGCCTGCCGCATCGAACGCCACCAGGGGGGTACAAATCAGATCGAGGGTGCTGTGGGGCACCACCTGCTGCATGTCGAGCTCCGGCTCGGCGATGCCGTAACGGTTGCGGGTCATGGGGCTGGTGGCGGTGTAGCGCAAGAAGAGCAGGTGGCCCGGGGTGAAGGGGTGCAACACCGGCAGGTAGACCTCTTTTTGCTGGGCCCACAGCCAGTGGATGGCGGGCAGGGGGTTGAGCTCGCCGTCGTTGGCCAGATAGAGGGCGATGCGTTTGGCCGCCAGGATCTCGGGATGCTGCTTGAACTGGGCAACCAGCTGCTGGGCCGCCTGCTGCTGTTCGGCCTGGGTCAGGCTCTTTCTGCGCTGGCGGATGAGCTGGCGCAGGGATTGTCTTTCAGGCTGGGTATCCGGCATGGGGGCTCCTCTGATGAACGGGCGACGGGGCGATACGTGGATCGCACTGGCAGGCGATCACCTTAACAAGGCTGCGCCGGGTTGAACAGCGCGGCTCGGCCGCCGGGTGGGGCCCGGCGGCCGCACTATCAGGCGTGGGCGGCTTTGCGCATCTGGTGCTTGACGAACACCGCCACCAGGGCGGCCAGCGCCAGCGCCATGGGGTAGAAGCTCATGCTCACCACCGCCAGCGGCGAGAGGGCGAAGATGGAGCCCAGCAGCAGCGCCTGGGCGCCCCAGGGGATCAGCCCCTGCACCACGCAGGAGAAGATGTCGAGCATGGAGGCGGCGCGGCGCGGGGTGACCCCGTGGTGATCCGCCAGATCCTTGGCCACCTTGCTGGCGACTATGATGGCCACCGTGTTGTTGGCGGTGCAGAGGTTGGTGAGGCCCACCACCCCGGCGATGCCGAGCTCGGCCGCCTTCTCGTTCTGCTCGCCGTCGTGCTGACGGGTGAAGCGGGCGATGAGGGCGCTGATGCGGGTGCTGATCCAGGCCAGCCCTCCCTGGCGTTCCATCAAGGCGCCGAGGCCGCCGATCAGCATGGAGAGCAGGAAGATCTCCTGCATGCCGGTGAAGCCCTGATAGATGTCCTTGCTGAACTGGCCGAGGGGGTAATCCCCCAGCAGACCGACCCCGCCAGCGGCCACAATGCCGAGCCCCAGCACCATGAAGACGTTCATGCCAGAGAGGGCCAGCACCAGGATCAGCAGGTAGGGCATCACCTTGAGCAGCTCGATATGGGCCTCGGTGGCGGGGGCATCCCCGACCGACCCCAGGGTCAGATAGAGCAGGATCACGCCGATGGCGGCCGGGGCGGCAATCTTGAAGTTCTCGCGAAACTTGTCCTTCATCTCGCAGCCCTGGCTGCGGGTGGCCGCAATGGTGGTGTCGGAGATGATGGAGAGGTTGTCGCCAAACATGGCGCCGGAGAGGATGGTGCCCGCCATCAGCACAGGATCGATGCCGGCGGCCTGGGCCACGCCCAGCGCCACCGGTGCCACGGCGCCTATGGTGCCCATGGAGGTGCCCATGGCGGTGGCGATGAAGGCGGAGATGAGGAACAGCCCAGGCAGCAGGAACCAGCCGGGGATGAGGGAGAGACCAAGGGCGACCGTGGCATCCACCCCGCCGGTGGCCTTGGCCACGGTGGCGAAGGCGCCTGCCAGCAGATAGATGAGGCACATCGCCATGATGTTGCTGTCACCGACCCCCTTGAAGAAGGTCTCGAGGTTCTTGTTGAACCCCTCCTTGCCCAGCACCAGCGCCAGCATGACGGCGGGGAGGGCGGCGACGGGGGCGGGCAGCTGATAGAAGGCGAACTCGACCCCCTGCAGGGTCAGCCAGGTGCCGGTACCGATAAAGAGAGCAAGAAAGACCAGCAGAGGCAGCAGGGCTCTGGCGCTGGGTTGAGTCTGGATCATGTGTTCCTCGATGGTTGTACATGACCTCCCTGTCTCAGCCAGCCCGCAGTGGGGTGAGCGTGGCGGGCATCCTGCCGCTATGGGGTGCCTACAGTAGTGAGTCGCGCCCGCCCGGTCAAGATAGACGTCCAGATGGATGCTGCTTTTTGTCTGGTGATTTTGTTGAATTGATTAAATCCGTCAAATATTCGGATTTCAGTAAATATGTTGTTGATTTTTCGGGTGACCAACGATGGCCACGGCGGGCTTTTCAAAGCGGACGCAGGCTGGTAAAACGGTCTCTTTCCTTAATAGAGATGAGAGGGTGGAGATGGACAATCCGATCCGTGTGGCCGTGATGGGCTGTAATGGTCGTATGGGCAAGGTGTTGCTGGAGGCGATCAGCCATGCCGAGGGCGTGGTGGTCGGGGCGGCGCTGGAGCGACCGGGCTCCGCCGTGATCGGGCTGGATGCCGGCGAACTCAACGGGCTGGGTCGGCTCGGCGTCATCATCAGCGACAGCCTGGACAAGGTGCGGGACGAGTTTGATCTCATCATCGATTTCACCCGCCCCGAGGTGACCCTGGCCAACCTGGCCTTCGCCCGGGCCCACCACAAGCAGATGGTGATCGGCACCACCGGCTTTGACGACGCGGGCAAGGCGGCACTCAAGGCCGCCGCTGGCGAGATCGGCATCGTCTTCGCCTCCAACTACTCGGTCGGCGTCAACCTGGTGTTCAAGCTGCTGGAGCAGGCCGCCAAGGTGATGGGGGATTACACCGACATCGAGATCATCGAGGGGCACCACAGACACAAGGTGGATGCACCGTCCGGCACTGCGCTCTCCATGGGCGAGGTGGTGGCCAAGACGCTCGGACGTGACTTGAAAGAGTGCGCCGTCTACGGCCGCGAGGGGATCACCGGCGAGCGGGATCGCAACACCATCGGCTTTGCCACCATTCGCGCCGGCGATCTGGTGGGGGAGCACACCGTCATGTTCGCCGACATCGGCGAGCGGGTGGAGATCAGCCACAAGGCCTCCAGCCGCCTCACCTTCGCCAACGGTGCGGTGCGCGCCGGCAAGTGGCTCAAGGGGCAGGGCGCCGGCCTCTATGACATGCAGGACGTGCTCGGCCTCAAGTAATCACATCAGCTGACACCAGGGGCCCCGTGGTGTGCACGAAGGGCTGCCCGGCCCGTCGTCTGCTCAAGACCCCGCTCATGCGGGGTTTTTTATTGGTGATTTTGTATAAATGCCGCTTACATGGTGATTTTTGCACGAAACGAGATAAATCTCCCCTCTCTGCTGTTTTACCGGATCCTGCATTGCATGAATGTCATCGACTGGTAACGAAAATGGGCCTCAATAGCCCCTACCAGGGCATTTTTTTACATCCATCAAAACAGACTAAAAATTCAAACGCAGAAAAACGTTTTCCATTTTTCAAGGCCACTCATCCTCCCTGAAAAAGCTGATTGCAGGCTTTGAGATTTTTTACATGAAACTTCATTGCATTGTTTTTTAAGGATTAAAAATTGGTTTTTGTATCAATGATGGTCTCTTGGTCTGGATTGGCAGCAACTTTTGCCTTTTCTTTTCAGGGAGGGGGTTGCAAAGCAATGAAGTGCATAGATAATGGGTAATGTTGCTTGTTTATTGAATTTAGATGCATTTCGAATGAGAAAAGACGTTGAAATGCGATCGTTTTTAAGTAGAATGCGCCCAATTTGCCAGAAATCTGCCGGGTTAGAGTCCTGTCCAAGGCCGGAATCGAGCCCGCAACACCCAGGTAAATTGCTGAATTTAAAGCTAAATAACTGGAGGTTGTCTTGAATCACACTGCATTGCTAGTGCTGGAAGATGGAACTGTGTTCAAAGGCGTGTCGATAGGCGCCGAGGGATGTTCCGTTGGTGAAGTGGTTTTCAATACGTCGATGACGGGCTATCAGGAAATCCTCACCGATCCCTCTTATTCCCGTCAGATAGTCACCCTCACTTACCCCCATATAGGCAACACCGGCACCAACAGCGAAGATGAAGAGTCCAGTCAAATCCACGCTCAGGGATTGATCATCCGGGACCTTCCGATACTTGCCTCCAATTTCCGCAATCAGCAATCCCTCTCCGATTACCTCAAGTCCCACAACATCGTTGGCATCGCCGACATCGACACCCGCAAACTGACCCGCATCCTGCGCGAGAAAGGCGCCCAGGCCGGCTGCATTCTGGCCGGGAAACAAGTTGATGAAGCCTATGCCCTCGAACAGGCGCGCGCCTTCCCCGGCCTGAAGGGGATGGACCTGGCCAAAGAGGTCACGGTTGGCGAGGCGTACAACTGGACCGAAGGGAGCTGGCAGCTTGGCAAGGGGCACGTCACCCCGGATGCCGACCAGCTCAAATACCACGTGGTGGCCTACGACTTTGGCGTCAAGCGCAACATCCTGCGCATGCTGGTGGACCGCGGCTGCCGCCTGACCGTGGTGCCGGCCAAGACCCCGGCAGCCGAGGTACTGGCGCTGAACCCGGATGGCATCTTCCTCTCCAACGGCCCAGGTGACCCCGAGCCGTGCGACTACGCCATCGAGGCCATCAAGACCTTCCTTGATACCAACACCCCGGTGTTTGGCATCTGCCTGGGTCACCAGCTGCTGGGTCTCGCCTCCGGTGCCAAGACCGTCAAGATGAAGTTCGGCCACCACGGTGCCAACCACCCGGTGAAGAGCCTGGACGACAACACCGTCATGATCACCGCCCAGAACCACGGCTTCGCGGTGGACGAGAACAGCCTGCCGGAGTGCCTGCGCGCCACCCACGTCTCCCTGTTCGATGGGTCCCTGCAAGGCATTCATCGCACCGACCGTCCGGCCTTCAGCTTCCAGGGTCACCCTGAGGCGAGCCCGGGCCCGCACGACTGTGCCGGTCTGTTCGACCACTTCATTGAATTGATTAAGCAGTATCGCGCCTAAGAGGATAAAGAGAGCCATGCCAAAACGTAACGACCTTCAGAGCATCCTGATCCTCGGCGCCGGCCCCATCGTCATCGGCCAGGCCTGCGAATTCGACTACTCCGGCGCCCAGGCGTGCAAGGCCCTGCGCGAGGAGGGCTACCGCGTCATCCTGGTGAACTCCAACCCGGCCACCATCATGACCGACCCGGAGATGGCCGACGCCACCTACATCGAGCCCATCACCTGGGAAGTGGTGCGCGAGATCATCAAGAAAGAGCGCCCGGACGCCATCCTGCCCACCATGGGCGGCCAGACCGCACTGAACTGCGCGCTGGATCTGGAGAAGCACGGCGTGCTGGCCGAATTCGGTGTCGAGATGATCGGTGCCACCGCCGACGCCATCGACAAGGCCGAAGACCGCTCCCGCTTTGACAAGGCGATGCGCAGCATTGGCCTGGAGTGCCCGCGCGCCGGCATCGCCCACAACATGGAAGAAGCCTGGAAAGTGCAGGCCGAAGTGGGCTTCCCCTGCATCATCCGTCCCTCCTTCACCATGGGCGGCTCCGGTGGCGGCATCGCCTACAACACCGAAGAGTTCGTCGAGATCTGCGAGCGCGGCCTGGACTTGTCGCCGACCAAGGAGCTGCTCATCGACGAGTCGCTGATCGGCTGGAAAGAGTACGAGATGGAAGTGGTGCGGGATCGCAACGACAACTGCATCATCGTCTGCGCCATCGAGAACTTCGACCCCATGGGCATCCACACCGGTGACTCCATCACGGTCGCGCCAGCCCAGACGCTGACCGACAAGGAGTACCAGATCATGCGCAACGCCTCCATGGCGGTGCTGCGCGAGATCGGCGTCGAGACCGGCGGTTCCAACGTCCAGTTCGGCATCAACCCCAAAGATGGCCGCATGGTCATCATTGAGATGAACCCGCGGGTCTCCCGCTCCTCCGCACTGGCCTCCAAGGCGACCGGCTTCCCCATCGCCAAGATCGCCGCCAAGCTCGCCATCGGTTACACCCTGGACGAGCTGATGAACGATATCACCGGCGGTCGCACTCCGGCCTCTTTCGAGCCGGCCATCGACTACGTGGTCACCAAGGTGCCGCGCTTCAACTTCGAGAAGTTTGCCGGCGCCAACGACCGTCTGACCACTCAGATGAAGTCCGTCGGTGAAGTGATGGCCATCGGCCGCAACTTCCAGGAGTCCCTGCACAAGGCCCTGCGTGGCCTCGAGACCGGCAAGACCGGCTTCGACCCCATGCTGGATCTCAACGCCCCTGACGCCCTGACCCGCATCCGCCACGAGCTGCAGGATGCCGGTAGCGACCGTATCTTCTACATCGCTGACGCCTTCCGCGCCGGTCTCTCCATGGACGGCGTGTTCCGCCTGACCAAGATTGACCCCTGGTTCCTGGTGCAGATTGAAGAGCTGGTGAAGCTGGAAGAGCAGGTGAAAGAGCGCGGCATGGCGGGCCTTGATGCCGACTTCCTGCGCAGCCTTAAGCGCAAGGGCTTCGCCGATGCGCGTCTGGCCAAGATCCTCGGCGTGGCCGAAGGTGAAGTGCGTAAATTGCGCGCCCGCCACAACATCTTCCCGGTCTACAAGCGGGTCGATACCTGCGCGGCCGAGTTCGCCACCAACACCGCCTACATGTACTCCAGCTATGACGAGGAGTGCGAGGCCAACCCCACCAACCGCGACAAGATCATGGTCATCGGTGGCGGCCCGAACCGTATCGGCCAGGGTATCGAGTTTGACTACTGCTGCGTACACGCGGCGCTGGCCCTGCGCGAAGACGGTTACGAGACCATCATGGTCAACTGCAACCCGGAAACCGTCTCCACCGACTACGACACCTCGGACCGCCTCTACTTCGAACCGGTCACCCTGGAAGACGTGCTGGAGATCGTGCGGGTCGAGCAGCCCAAGGGCGTCATCGTCCAGTACGGCGGCCAGACTCCGCTCAAGCTTGCGCGAGCATTGGAAGCCAATGGCGTGCCGGTCATCGGTACCAGCCCCGATGCCATCGACCGCGCCGAAGACCGCGAGCGCTTCCAGTCCGCCGTCGAGCGCCTCGGCCTCAAGCAGCCGGAGAACGGCACCGTCACCGCGCTGGAGCAGGCGGTGCTGACCGCCGAGCGCATCACCTACCCGCTGGTGGTTCGTCCCTCCTACGTGCTGGGTGGCCGCGCCATGGAGATCGTCTATGACGAGCAGGACCTGCGTCGCTACTTCGCCGAGGCGGTGAGCGTCTCCAACGAATCGCCGGTGCTGCTGGACCGCTTCTTGGACGACGCCACCGAGGTGGACGTGGACGCCATCTGCGACGGCGTGGATGTGGTCATCGGCGGCATCATGGAGCACATCGAACAGGCCGGTATCCACTCCGGTGACTCCGCCTGCTCCCTGCCGCCCTACACCTTGTCCAAGGCCATTCAGGACGAGATGCGCGAGCAGGTACGCAAACTGGCGCTGGAGCTTGGCGTAGTGGGCCTGATGAACGTGCAGTTCGCGGTGAAAGACAACGAGATCTACCTCATCGAGGTGAACCCCCGTGCCGCCCGTACCGTGCCGTTCGTCTCCAAGGCCACCGGTGCCCCGCTGGCCAAGATCGCCGCCCGCGTCATGGCCGGCCAGAGCCTGAAAGAACAGGGCTTCACCAGCGAGATCATCCCGCCCTACTACTCGGTGAAAGAGGTAGTGCTGCCGTTCGCCAAGTTCCCGGGTGTCGACCCGCTGCTGGGACCGGAGATGCGCTCTACCGGTGAAGTGATGGGTGTGGGCAGCAGCTTTGCCGAGGCGTATGCCAAGGCGCAGCTGGGCGCCGGTCACCAGGTGCCGCGCGAAGGTCGCGCCCTGCTCTCCGTGCGCCACAGCGACAAGGAGCGGGTGGTGAACCTGGCCGCCAAGCTGCTGGAGCTGGGCTATGACCTCGACGCTACTCACGGCACTGCGGTGACCCTGGGTGAGGCGAGCATCAACCCGCGCCTGGTGAACAAGGTACACGAGGGCCGTCCGCACATTCTGGACCGCATCAAGAATGGCGAGTACACCTACATCGTGAACACCGCCGAGGGCCGCCGCGCCATCGAGGACTCCAAGCAGCTGCGCCGTGGCGCCCTGCAGCACAAGGTGGCTTACACCACCACGCTGCACGCGGCGTTCGCCACCTGCATGGCCATCACAGTCGATGCTACCGCCAACGTGAGCTCGGTGCAGGAGCTGCACCAGAAGGTCGAGAGCCAGCTGAAGAGCCGCTAAGAGCGCGTGATGAAGGAGGGACGCCTCCTTCGTGACCCGATAAAACCCCGCCAGCGATGGCGGGGTTTTTTATTGGCCGAAGGCTGCGGGGCAGAGGGGAAAATGCCTGGTCAGGGAACCTGAGGGAGATAGTCACTCAATAATCAGATAAAACATCACAATGATTGTGCAATAGATGTATTTCACAGCGCTCTTTGCAATCTCTCACCTGCGTCGCCTCTCTATACTGGGTTCTCGTCACAGGAGTCAACGGATCAGATCGTCTGCGCCTGCCGATGCAGGGGCGAACAGATCGGGCCCGCAGCCTTATCGGGTTGTGCGGCCGGCCCTTCTTACCGGGAAGGGCCACAGGATACCGGGCGTGGGGTTACCGCCTCGCGACTCGTCAGGGCCGGCGTTACCGCGCCGCCCCGCTTCCCTCTCTTCGTCCCTCTGTCAGCCGCCAGTCAGCCGTTCGTCTATCAGCCAAGGGAATCAGAATATGAGCTTCGATCATCGCAAATACCGCCGTGCCCCCGTCATCAATCTGGCGGATCGCCAGTGGCCCAACCGGGTGCTGGAGCGGGCGCCGCTCTGGTGCGCCGTGGATCTGCGCGACGGCAACCAGGCGCTGGTCGAGCCCATGACGGTGGCCCAGAAGCTGCAGATGTGGGCGCTGATGGTGCACATCGGCTTCAAGCACATCGAGGTGGGCTTCCCTGCCGCCTCCCAGCCCGATTTCGACTTCGTACGCGAACTTATCGACCGCAACCTGATTCCGGACGATGTCACCATCCAGGTGCTGGTGCAGGCGCGCGAAGATCTGATTGCCCGCACCTTCGAGGCCCTCAAGGGGGCGAAGCGGGCCATCGTGCACGTCTACAACTCGGTCAACCCGACCCAGCGCAACTATGTGTTCAACACAGGTCGCGACGGGGTCAAGGCCATCGCCGTGCAGGGGGCGCGCTGGGTGCGGGAGTATGCGGCCCGCAATCCGGGCACCGAGTGGAGCTTTCAGTACTCGCCGGAGAGCTTCAGCAGCACCGAGGTGGAGTTTGCCGTCGAGGTGTGTGACGCCGTCATCGATGAGTGGCGCAGCGCAGCCCGCCCCATGATCCTGAACCTGCCCGCCACGGTGGAGGTGAGCACCCCCAACGTGTTTGCGGATCAGGTGGAGTGGTTCTGCCGCAATTTGAAGGCGCGCCCCGAGGTGAGTATCTCCATCCATACCCACAACGATCGGGGTTGCGGGGTGGCCGCCGCCGAGCTGGCGGTGCTGGCGGGGGCGGATCGCATCGAGGGCACCCTGCTCGGCAACGGTGAACGTACCGGCAACATGGACATCGTCACCATGGCCATGAACCTCTACAGCCAGGGGATCAACCCCGAGCTCAACCTCTCCGACATGGATGCCATCGTCGCCACCGTGGGGGCCTGTACCCAGATTGCCCTGCATCCGCGCCACCCCTATGCCGGCGAGCTGGTCTACACCGCGTTTTCCGGCAGTCACCAGGATGCCATCCGCAAGTCTCTCGCGGCAGAAAAGCCGGATCACTACTGGGACGTGGCTTACCTGCCCATCGATCCGGCCGATCTCGGTCGCAGTTACGAGGCGGTGATCCGCATCAACAGTCAGTCCGGCAAGGGGGGCGTCACCTACCTGCTGGAGCGCGACCTTGGTCTGCAACTGCCACGCTGGCTGCAAATTGACTTCAGCCGCCGGGTTCAGGCCGAGGCCGAGGCTTGCAGCAGCGAAATCAGCCCGGAGCAGATCCGCTCCCTGTTCGAGCGCCACTACCTCGAGCCTGCCCACGGCTATCGCATCGGTCGCTTCCAGCTTGGTCGCGACAGCCAGGAGAGTTTGCGCCTGGAGCTGCAGACCCCGACCGGCTCGCTGCAGCTCAGTGGTGAAGGGGAGGGGGCCATCACGGCCCTGGTCAACGGCTGGCAGCGTCAGACCGGGATGCACATCGACGTGCTGGATTATTCCGAGCATGCCCTCACCGCCGGTACCGAGTCCCGCGCGGCGGCCTATGTGCTGCTGAGCGTCGATGGGACCCGCACCTGCGGGGTAGCCATCGGCCGCGACGTGGTCAGCGCCTCCCTGCAGGCGGTGATCAATGGCGCCGCCCAGATAGAGGCGCTGCGCCAGAGCGCCTGAGCCAGCACGCTTCTTCGCCAATAAAAAACGCCACTGCAAGGTGGCGTTTTTTATGGCTGCCAGGCTCAATCGGCCATCGCATTACGCCCGCGCGGGCGCGGCAGGGTGCGCCACAGCTTGAGTGCGGTGACCAGGAAGGGGCGCAGGATGAGCGCGCTCAGGTGGCTGTAGCGCTCGTTGTCCCTGGGACCGACCCCGAAAGAGAGTGGCTCGGGTTGGCTGTTGGTCACATAGAGGGTGCCGAACCACCAGTCCCAGAGCGAGAGGTTGGTGCCGAAGTTGTGGTTGAAGTGGCGGGGATCACGGCTGTGGTGGATCTGGTGCTGGGCCGGGCTGTTGAAGACATGTTCGAGCCGCGGGCCAAACGAGAGCCAGACATGGGTGTGGCGCAGGTTGGCAGCCAGGGAGTTAAACAGCAGCACCAGGTAGCTCACCCCGAACAGGGTGTAGGGGCGCACGGTGCCGCCACACAGCCAGTGGAAGGCGCCGGCGTAGAGGGCAAGACAGCTCCCCTTGGCCAGCATCTCGCACAGCTTCTCCACCAGATGGATGCGGCTCGCTGTCGGCGGCACCATGACGGTCGCGCTGTGGTGTACCTTGTGAAACTCCCAGAGCCAGCGACTGTGGAAGGCGCGGTGCAGCCAGTAATGCACCAGATCGCTGATGAGAAAGACGCCCAGACCGTAGAGCATCATCAGCCAGCTCGCCTCGGCCAGCCGGGGACGCTCCCCCCACAGCCGGGTCAGGGCAGACTGGACATCCTCAGCCTGCAGCAGCCAGGGGTGGAGCAGGGCCAGGATCGGCAGGATCAGCGCCACATGGAGCAGCGCCCGCACCAGATAGTATTGGTAGTCGAGCAGAGCCGAGGGGTGCAGCCAGACGGCCCGGCCCCCGAGGAAACTGCTAAAGCTGCGGGCGCCGGGATCTCCCTGGCGGCGTCGATAGCGATAGAGCAGGTAGGCGATCGTGCCCGAGACCAGCAGGAAGGGGACACCCAGGCGCCCATTGAAATCGAGCAATCCGGTGAGGCAGTGCCAGAGCGGCGTGATCAGCCACCGCTGCACGGGGTCAAAGAGAAGGGTCAGTCTGTCCATGGGGTCCATACCGTGAGCGTCCGGGCGGCGGCATTCTAAATGTAAATCACTCTCGATAAAAGCTTATCAATGGGCCTTTGTATCCAGGTTTGCGAGGGGATGACGGCAGGGGCTGTCAGGTATAATAGAACGCCACGGCCATCAGGCTTTAGCCTTGTGGATCAATCCTCTACAATGAGCGACCATTTGCTCGCCTGATACAGGTCGGGCACAGTCTCTGTACCGGATGCCTTGATGATCATGTCTCTATTCTCTCCTACTGTGGTCGTGCGCGGGTTGCCGCTGCTCGTCACCTTGCTGCTCGCCGGTTGTGCCAGCGAGCCGCCTGCACCGGCCACGCCGTCGACCTCGGGGACCCCGGCGGGGCGTCCCATTCCCAAGGCGATGCAGCCGCAAAAGCCGGCCGACATGAAGAGCCGCATCGTCACCTTCTTGCCGCGCAATGTGGTGGACAAGCCGGGCTGGGCCAACGACGTGGTGACGGCACTCACCAGTCAGGGGCTGACGGTGAGCGATCACAACGTCTGTACCGTGCTGGCGGTGGCCGAGCAGGAGGCCACCTACCAGGCCGACCCCGTGGTGCCGGGCCTTGGCAAGATAGCCTGGAAGGAGATCAACGCCCGCGCAGGCAAGCTGCTGATCCCTGAGTTTGTGGTGCGCACCGCGCTCTCCATCAAATCCCCCACCGGCAAAACCTACGCCGAGCGCATCGACAAGTTGCGTACCGAGCGGGAGATGAGCGAGATCTTTGAAGACATGATCGGGGAGGTGCCGATGGGCAAGCAGCTCTTTGGCAACATGAACCCGGTGCGTACCGGCGGCCCCATGCAGGTGAGCGTCGCCTTTGCCGAGGCCAACTCCCGCGGCTACCCCTATCCGGTCAAGGATTCCATTCGCCACGAGGTGTTCACCCGCCGCGGTGGCATCTGGTTTGGTACCAAGCACATCTTCGGCTACCCGGCCGACTACCCCGACACCCTCTACCGCTTCGCTGACTTCAATGCGGGCTGGTATGCGAGCCGCAATGCCGCCTTCCAGGCCGCGGTGAGCCGGCTGAGCGGCAAGACCCTGGCGCTGGACGGGGATCTCATTCGCTACGACTCCGATCTGCCGGGCAAGACCGAGCTCGCGGTTCATGCCATCGCCGGCCAGCTCAGCATGAGCAAGCAGGCCATCCACCAGAGCCTCAAGCTCGGCGATACTGCCGAATTTGGCCAGAGCGACCTCTATCATCGCGTGTTCACGCTGGCAGACCAGAAAGCGGGCAAACGGCTGCCGCGCGCCATCCTGCCCGGCATCCAGCTGAAAAGCCCCAAGATCACCCGCAACCTCACCACCGCCTGGTTTGCCAAGCGGGTGGATGAACGCGAACAGCGCTGCGTGCAGAAGATGGCGACGATCCGCTGATACCTTTCAACAACAAAGGCGGCCAATTGGCCGCCTTGGTCTTATGTAAATATCATGGTTTCAAGTTAACTCTTTAACCGCAACCAGTATCTTGTAATTGTTTTTCCACTCTCCTTCGATCGGGAGATCAGAAAAATCTAGTGCCTTACTATAGAGAAATGGGCCGCTATTTAGGCAGGTTGGCCAAGTATCGAAGATATCTTGTTTTCCTTTAGTTTCTGTCCAAACATCTGCCAGTACTACTGCATACCGCTGGCGCGGTATTGGGTTAATCAATCCCTTTTCAAGCAATAGAAGGGCTTCACTGGACTGCATTCGCTCAATGTCATGCCTGACACTATTAGTTTTTGATTGAGGTGCAGTAAAACGCTTAGCCTCAATAAGAAAAAGCTCAGTTTCAGTGAAAACAACTGCGTCCATATGTTTCTTTTCTGTGAGGCTGATTGGAGCCTCAAACCATGAGAAGCATGAACCAGGGTAAAGGCTTTCAAGTGCAGAAACAAAGTTGTTGGTGAGATTTCGTTCGGTGAAACCGGTAGAGCCATGTGCCGGGTAATAGTGAGAAAAAATAGTTGTATATCTGCTGTGCAAACGAGCCATTAGTTTATCTAAAAACACTTGCATGTTATTGCTCCATAAATGTACTGATGTGTCTAGACCAAGGGTGTTTAAGTTGTGACAGGGTGTAGACATAAAATAATCCCCTGCACAGATTCAATAATCTCTGGTCCGTTTAATGATTCGGTATAGTGTTCTCCGACATAGGGGACTGATTATCTAACAAAGTAATGTATCTGCATTTTGGAAACCTGCTGCATCCCCAAAACTGACTGCCCTTGTTTTCACCCCGAGTCGCGGTACGCAAGACCATTGTGTTGCCACATCTGGGGCAAAGTGGAGATGGACTGTCCAGTGGCGATGCGTCCTGTGATGGCAGGCTTGTGACTGATTGCCTGACAGGGGTATGGGTGGACACAGTTTTGAAGGATGGGTCGGCATGGCGCGCCTTGAGCTGGGTGACATGCTGTCTGTGGGTCTGCCAGTTGGCGGCCAGTCGTCCCCGCTGGATGGTGTCGATAACCCGGGTGACTTCGGCAGGTGTCAAAACCGGTGTGGTTTTGCCTTTGATATAACGAATGAGCCCGCGGTTCATCACGTTGTCCGGCATAGGGGTTTTGAAAGCGCAGTCGCCAATGAAGTAGATGATGGAGTGAAGCTGGTGATCCGCCAGCCCAAGCAGGGATCTGAGGGTCATCACATGCAGATAGTTCTGGCGCAGGGGATTTTGAAAACTGTGCCTGCGGCGATAGATCTGCTGGGTCCAGCTTTTATGGGCAGGATTGCCGAATATCCACCCCTTTATGTTTTTGGTCTCTATCACGAAGACCCCGAAGCGTGACACCAGCACATGGTCTATCTGGGTCGTGCCCTGCGGGGTGGGTAGGGTCACGTCCTTGAGCAGGTGATATTCCTGCTTGTCGAGAAAGAGACGGAGGCTGAGATTGATAAACCACTCCCCGACCATCCCCTTGAACCAGGGTGTTTTGATCAGGGTGGCAATCAACAGCAGTGGCAGAAGAAACCAGAACTGAGTCAGCAGCGGCGCTATGGCAGCAGTGATATCCATGTGATTTAGCCTTCACAGACCCGGGTCAAGGATGTGTCTCGATGGGGATGATGCTGCGGCATTTGGGATAGCCGGGGCAGCCCCAGAAACTATTGCCCCTGGTATCTCCCCATTTGCTGGTCCTCAGTACCGTGTTGTGGCAAGCCGGCGCCAGATCTGCATTCCGTGCATTGAGCTTGAGGAAGGGGCTGATCAGGATCAGTCGCTCCTTGGCGTCCTTGATCAGTTCTTCAAGAAAGTAATTGGTTGCACTGGTATTGAGGAACTTGGCCATGGTGATGTCCTTGTCGATCTCTTCCGTCTGGGGAGCCCCTGATATCCATGGTTGGTGCAGCAGACAAGGGCGTTCTCTTTTTATACAGGGTCATCTGGCAATGTTAAATCACTCAATGATGAAAAAGTGCGAGCGGGATCAAGCGGTTGGTAGTGACAGCCTGGCGTAGGGAGCCGCGTTGAGGGAGGCCCCTGTGCTATGCGATGAAAACTGGTTAGGATT
This sequence comes from Aeromonas sp. R5-3, assembly GCF_040908225.1. Taxonomy (NCBI): domain Bacteria; kingdom Pseudomonadati; phylum Pseudomonadota; class Gammaproteobacteria; order Aeromonadales; family Aeromonadaceae; genus Aeromonas; species Aeromonas sp. R5-3. The sequence goes on from NZ_JBFODH010000018.1 coordinate 285,368, forward strand.
GCCACCTTTTTGTAAAGCAAATGAGGGTTGCCTGCTGGCAACCCGTTTACCTTGTGCCACGGCAATACCATATGAACCGGGAAGGAAGTCATCATGACAAACGCCATACTCTTTAGCCTGCTGCTTGCTGGCTCTGCCGCGAGTGCGACGGAATTGACCGTGCAGCCACTGTCAGCGCAAAGCCGTTACATCGAGATCCCTGCCCAGGGTGGCCCCGTGTGGCAGTTCGAAAGAGAGGGGGAGCGGGTGAAGGTGACACGCGACAGTCAGGACGCGGGTGTCTACCACATCACCATCTTGCAGCTGAGCAAGAGTGGCGAGCGGCGCGAGCTCAGCAACCAGGTCTTCCTCTCTCCGGGGCCGGCAAAAGTGATAGGCGGTGTGTCTGATAGCCAGCGGGGCATGACGGTCTATTTGGTGTCCCTGGCCGCCACCTTTGACGAGGAAGGCGGCACAACGCCCTGAGCCAGCGGCGCAGGCAAATAAGTGCAGGGGTTGGCCTGGCGGTGCATCGCCAGCCCGATGCTGTCGCCGTGGAGGCTGGACCCATTGCGGAGCCAGCGGCGCAGGCAAATAAATGAAGGATTGGCCTAGAAGCTCATCGCCAGCCCGACGCCGTAGCCGCTGGTGTTGTGGCTGAACATATAGCGGGCCACCAGCCGGGTGCGGGTGACGAAGATATCGTACTTGCTGCTGTCGAGCTCCAGCCCGAGGCCGAGAGAGTTGAGGGAGTTGAAGCCGAGCAGGCCGCGCTGCTCGCCCAGGTATTCGGTGCGAGCCCCCTCCAGCACGTAGCGCACGGGTTTGCCCAGCAGCGTCAGACTGCCGATGGGGGCGCGGCGGCGCAGATAGAGGCCGAGGTTTTCGGCGTTGGCCTGGCCGGTCACGCTGGCGGCGGTGCCGCCAAAACTCTGCAGGTGCTGATAGGAGTAACGCAGCTCGGCGTCGATGTCCTGAGCGGGGGAGAAGAGCTCGTAGTCCAGCATCATGGCGCCGCCGAGGCCATAGACGTCGAGCCGGCCACCATCGAGAAAGTCGAGGTTCTTGCCGGTGTACTGGCCCAGCAGCCAGTTGCCGATGCGCAGATCGCTCGCCACCGTGCCGAGGGTGACGTTGCCGATGGGGCGCAGCACCAGGTTGCCGCCGTGTCTGTCCCGGTGCAGCCCTATGTCCCAGCCGATCCCGCCGGTGGCCGTCAGGCTGTTCCACTTGGTGGGGAGGGTGCGGCTCTCGCTGCCGTTGCTGATCACGAACTGGGGATCGTAGCGGCTGAATCCCAGGGTTCCTTCCAGATAAACCGGCACGCTCTCGCTCATGGTGGCGCCGCCGCCGACCTGGGTCATGTTGAGGGCCGAGGATTGATTGGTGCCGCTGCCGATGTTGATGTTGCTGGCGGTGATGTCGGGCACCACGGTAAAGGTCATCAGGGAGACCACCGCATTGGCGCGTTGTTGCACCCGCGACTCCTCCTCGGCCATGGCCGGCTGGCCGAGGCCAAGCAGCGGGGTGAGCAGCAGGGCGCTGCGCAGCGGGTGAACGAGTGGTATGAGCATGGCGGGCTCCGTGACGCCTCTTGCGCTGAGGCACGGTTACACTGTAGCGATTTTTGGCTGGCTTGGCAGCTCATATGCCGAGTCGAATGAACCTTTCCAGGCGACGTTTTATCCCCGCGGCGAAGGGTTGAGCACTCTGGCGAGGTTTTTCGCACACAAGGCGGATGGCGAGGCAAAATCCATTAAACTCAATGGGTCACCTGTTCGGGAGTGTGGGTAAAGATGAAGATCAGCCGCAAGATTACGCTGACCATAGTGCTGACGCTGCTGCTGTTGCTGGGGGTCGGCTATGTCGGCCTCCATTATGTGGTGGGCAACAAGTTCGGCGAGCTGGAGCGCCTGAGCGTGGAGCGCAACCGCGAGCGGGTCAGGGCCGTGGTGCAGGCCGAACTGGATCAGCTCACCATCCTGGGGCAGGACTGGTCTGAGTGGGATGACACCTACGCCTACATGGCGAGCCGGGATCCCGCCTATCTGGCGGCCAACCTCAACGCCCGCACCTTCGAGACCCTGGCGGTGGATCTGGTGGCTCTTTATGACGCCGACAAGCAGCCGCAGGTGGCCTTTGCCTATCATGGCGGCAAGTTGCTGGCGCAGACGCCGGACGAGCTCGCGCCGCTCACCGACTATCTGGTGCGCTACGGCAGCCTCAAGCCCAATGGCGGCATCTGGTTCGACGGGGAGCGCTACTACCTGCTGGCCGCCACCCAGATCCTGACCAGCGAGGGGGAGGGGCCGAGCCGCGGCACCCTGCTGCTGCTCAAGGCTTTCAATACCCGGCTGGTTCATCAGCTGCAAAAGCGCACCAATCTGTCGCTCTCGTTTCTCAGTCCGCAGCAGCTGGCCACCAGCCTGGGGGTCACCACCCTGGCCAGGCTCAGGGCCAATGACAGCCTGATCCTGCCGCAGGAGGAGCGGCTGCTCACCCTGGCCCAGATCGATACCTTGCGAGAGGAAGATCCCCTGATCTTTCGCTTCACCCTGCCACGGGATCTGATGCTGGAGGGCAAGGCCGTCGAGCGGCGCATCTTCTGGCTGCTGAGCCTGGGGGTACTGCTGTTTGGTGGCCTGGTGCTGCTGATCCTCAACGGCTATATCGCCGCCCGCCTGCAGCGGTTGAGTGCCAATCTGCGGCTCATCGGCGAGGACGGCGCGGTGCGCCGCCTGCTGGTGGAGGGCAGTGACGAGATCTCCCAGGTGGCCGTCGACTGCAACCGGATGCTCGATCATCTCGACAGCCTGCGCCAGCAGCAGGCCGACAGCGAAGCCCGCCAGAAGTTGCAGCACGGCGCCCTCATTCACCTGGCCAAGAGCGATCTGCTGACCGGCGAGGATCCGGGCCAGGCCGCCCGTCACATCAACGAGGCGATCTGCGCCGGCACCGGGGCGGCGCGGGCCAGCGTCTGGTTCTGCGCCGAAGACAGGCAATCCATGTACTGCCAGGATCTCTTCTTCCTGCCCAAGCTCCACCATCAGCAGGGGTTTCACCTGCCCTATGCGCTGATCCAGGGGCGCTACGAATCCTCCAAGCCCGAGCACGAGCCCTGCCTCATCCTGCGCGAGCCCTACGATCTGACCCGCTTTGGCGCCATGCTGGCCCAGCTCGGGCTGGAGGGGCTCTCTGGCACCATTCTGATGGCGCCCCTCAAGCACGGGGATGAGCTGCTCGGTTTCATCATCGCCGAGCGGGCCCGGCTGGAGGAGGTCTGGCACCCGGACGAGCTCGCCTTCGTGCTGTCGGTGTGCGATCTCTCGGCCCAGACCCTGCTCACCCTCACCAAGCTGCAGCGGCTCAAATACAGCTGAGTACCTGGATGGCCGGGGCCCGCACGACAGATGCGGGCCTCATTTTTTTAGGGCCCGCAGCCGATTATCTCGTCTATCCGTGACCTGTATTAATTTCTTGTTCACTTGGCCGGGTGTATAACGGGCCACCCTCAGGGAAGAGAGGGGTTGGCGACAGGGGAGGGTCTGCCGCACCGGAGGCCGTCGGGCCACCTCATGAAGTTGATGGGAGTCACCAGATGCAGGAGATGCTGCTTGCCATATGGCAACAGGACTTTGACCAATTGATCCAGATGCAGGCCGTGGGCCTGCTCGTCACCTGCCTGGTGGTGATCCTGTTTCTTGAATCGAGTTTCGTGTTCCTGCCCCTGCCCGGCGACAGCCTGGTGCTGCTGGCCGGTGGCTTGGTGGGCATGGGGGTGCTCGGCCCCGAGGTGACGCTGCTCTACATGCCGCTTGCCGCCGGGCTTGGCAGCCTCATCGCCTACGTGCAGGGCCAGGCGCTGCACGGCACCTCCTTCATGGGCCACGTGGAGCGAATGATACCGGATGGCAGCCTGCCGCGAGCCTCGCGCCTGCTGCACAACTACGGCTTCTGGGCCATGTTCTCCTCCCGCTTCGTGCCGTTCGTGCGGGTGTTGACGCCCATGCTGATGGGGGTCTCGCGTCTGCATCTGCCACGGGTGATGATCGCCAGCTTCGCCAGCGCCTTCCTCTGGGCCCTGGTATTGAGCCTGGTGGGCAAGTTCGTGATGGCGACCCCGGTGTTCGCCCAGCACCACGAGCTGCTGACCAAGTGCCTGCTGGTAACCTCGCTCGGCCTCTTCGTTATTGCCATGGCGGCCATCGCCATCCGTCTGCTCAAGCGACCGACCAACCGCATCCGCTAAGGGGGCAGGGGCCTTGTCCCCGTTTCTCCCCCTCTTCATGTCATGGCGCCGCCCCCTTTGGCTGGCCGGCGCCCTTCCAATCTGCAAGCAGGTACCTTATGTCATCTCCCGACACCCTGACCCTTCGTCCCCTCGAGCGCGAGGATCTCAAGTTCGTTCATCAGCTCAACAACAACGCCAGCATCATGCGCTACTGGTTCGAGGAGCCTTACGAGGCTTACATGGAGCTGGCCCAGCTCTATGACAAGCACATCCACGACCAGCATGAGCGCCGCTTCATCCTCGAGGTGGCAGGCAGCCAGGTGGGGCTGGTGGAGCTAGTGGACATTCGCAGCATCCATCGCCGCGCCGAATTCCAGATCATCATCGCCCCCGCCCATCAGGGGAAGGGGTATGCCAGGAGCGCAACCCTAAAGGCGATGACGTACGCCTTCAACGTGCTCAACCTGCACAAGCTCTATCTCATCGTCGATCGGGACAATGTCCGGGCCATCCACATCTATCAGGCGCTGGGATTCGAGCCGGAAGGGGAGCTCAAAGAGGAGTTCTTCATCGATGGTCACTACCGTACCGCCATCCGCATGTGCCTGTTTCAGCGCGATTTCCAGGTCAGAAACGGGCGGGAAGGCTAAGCTGGAGCCAGCCCGGACCGGCCCATGGGGGGCGATCCGGGACGCCGTGAAAAGGGACGTTTTTGAGGCAGAATTTGCGCCGCCTATCTGTTACACTTCGCGCCCGCCATTTTCCGGCCACTCTCTGACTTGATGTCAGGCACAGCCGTCGGTGGTCATAGCCGACTTCTTGCTCATGCCGAGCCAACCAGGCCAGCCACAGTCCCGCTGGAACACAGGAACCCATTATGAGATTTGAATCGTTCGATTTTGCCCCCGAGATTTTGCGCGCCATCTCAGAGTGCGGTTATCAGGAGATGACCCCTGTGCAGAGCCAGGCCATCCCGGCCGTGCGCCGTGGCCGCGACCTGCTGGCCAGCGCCCAGACCGGCACCGGCAAGACCGCCGCCTTTGCCCTGCCGATCCTGCAGCGACTGGTGGACAATCCGGCGCCGGTACAGCCTTCCAACGCCCGGGTGCTGATCCTGACCCCGACCCGCGAGCTGGCGGCCCAGGTGGCGAGCAACATCAATGACTTCGCCAAGTATCTGGATATCACCACCCTCACCATCGTTGGTGGCGGCAAGCAGGACGTGCAGGCCAAGCGGTTGAAAGCGGGCGCTCACATTATCGTGGCGACCCCGGGCCGTCTGCTCGAACACCTCACCGCTTGCAACCTGAGCCTCTCCGGGGTCGAGACCCTGGTGCTGGACGAAGCGGACCGCATCCTCGACATGGGCTTTAGCGCCGATGTGCAGAAGATCCTGCAGGCGGTCAACAAGACCCGCCAGAACCTGCTGTTCTCCGCCACCTTCTCCGAGGCGGTGAAAAAGCTGGCCAACCTGATGCTGGACAAGCCGCAGGTGGTGGCGGTCAACAAGCAGAACTCCACTGCCGACACCGTCAGTCACACCGTTTACCCGGTGGAGCAGAAGCGCAAGCGCGAGCTGCTCTCCGAGCTCATCGGCAAGCAGAACTGGCAGCAGGTACTGGTGTTCGCCAGCACCCGCGAGAGCTGCGACGAGCTGGTGGAGGAGCTGAACCTGGATGGCATCAAGTCCGCCGTGGTGCACGGTGACAAGGCCCAGGGCAGCCGTCGCCGCGCCCTGCGCGAATTCAGCGAAGGCAAGCTGCGGGTGCTGGTAGCCACCGAAGTGGCCGCGCGCGGGCTGGACATCCCGAACCTCGAATACGTGGTCAACTATGATCTGCCGTTCCTCGCCGAAGACTATGTGCACCGCATCGGCCGTACCGGTCGCGCCGGCAAGAGCGGCATGGCCATCTCCTTCGTCAGCCGCGAAGAAGAGCGCACCCTGCTGGAGATCGAGGCGCTGATCGGCCAGAAGATCCGCCGCATCATGGTGCCGGGCTACGAGGTGAGCAGCCGCGACGAGCTGATCAAGCAGCTGCAGGAGCGCCGCCGCTTCGGCAAGCGCCCCCAGCGTGAAGACAACGCCGCCGCCCAGGCCATGGCGGAGTCCAAGTTGCAGGGCCAGCGCCTCAAGCGCCTGGCGGCCGCCAAGAAGCCGCGTCAGCCTAAATAAGGGCGCACGCTCTATTGAACCGCAAAGGCGCCACTGGCGCCTTTGCCTTCTCTGTCATCGGTGTTGACCCGTCGCGGTCAACTGAAGGATTGCTTATGACCTCTCCCACCTACAATCAGGCCCTGCTCGAGATGGCCGGCCAGAGCCTGGCCGAACTGGCCCGTACCGCCGAGCAGAAGGCTGGCAAGCGCACCCCGGCGCAAGAGAGCCACTTTCTCTGCAGCTGGATGGCGGAATCCCTCAAGGAGAAGCGCTTCTCCCGCCTGGTGATGGAAGATTTGAAAGAGTGGGTGCAGCTGGGCCGCACCCTGGGGGCCGGCGCCGATCTCAAGGGGCTGCTTGAGCGGATCATTCGCCAGTATGAGCGGGCCACATGCGAACCGCTGCAGCTGGGGAGCAAGCTGGCGGCCCTGCTGGCCGAGCTCGCGGCCGAGGGTTGGTTAGTGATCACCGACAGCGAGGTGAGCGCCAAGCTGCGCCTGCAGTCGGGCGGCCAGCCGAGCCTCATCATCAGTGCCAGCGAATATCAGGGCCATATCGAGGCGGGTGAGCTGGTCAAGCCGCTCACCCTCTATGTGCGCGGCGACGAGGCCCGATTGGCGCAAGGCGCCTTCACCCACGGCCTGCTGCTGAGCCAGGGCAACAAGAAGACCACCCTGGTCAAGCACCACAAGGCCTACCGGTTGGTGCCGGGCAATGCGCTGCCAGCGCTGGCCCTGCTGGCGGGCCCCTGCAAAGAGTGAGTGCCATTTGTCTAAGACCCCGGCTCGGTGCCGGGGTCTTTTATGGACGCAATCCGCCGCAGACAAGGGGCAAGGGGGAGGGGCCGCGATTGTTGTCGCAGCAGCGAGGGATGCCTGGCGTTCCCCCTATCCTGGGGGGCGTCACCCATATGGTGGGATGGTCGCAGAAAAAAACTGCTCTAGGGTGGTTGAGCCCCAAAGAGGGCCTTGAAGGAAGCAAACCGCCTGACAAGGCGACACTCAATGAATGAGGAAACATGATGAAAGCGACTCCCATTGCCCTGTTGCTGGCCGGCGTGCTGGCCTCTCCGCTCTGCGCCGCCGGGCTCGATGCCAAGCTCACCCTGGTGGATGGCAGCAGCGACGACGTGCGCGTCAACCTGACCCTGACCAACACAGGGGACAAGCCGGTTCGCCTGCTCAAATGGCAACTGCCGGGCAGCGAGGATGCCCCCCTGTTCCTGGTGGAGCGGGACGGCCAGCAGGTCAGCTATGAGGGGGCCCTGATCAAGCGGGCTGCCCCGACCGACAAGGACTTCCAGCTGCTCAAGGCCGGCCAGAGCCTGACGGTGCAGGCTGAAGTCTCCGGTCTCTACGACATGAGCGCCCAGGGCCAGTACAGCATCCGCTATCTGCTGCCGACGCTGCCACAAGAGGCGAAAGCCGCCAAGGCCAAGCAGGCCCAGGCGAGCGAGTCCAATGCCGTGACCCTGTGGGTGGAAGGGGTGAGCGACGAGCGGGTGCTGGCCAAGGCGGCTCCCCTGGTCGAGCCGCAGACGGTGACCGCCTCGGTCAGTTTCAGCGGCCGCTGCACCAACACACAGAAGAGCGACATCCTGGCGGCGCTGGATGCCGCCAGCGGCATCACCAACAACTCCAGCAGCTACCTGGCGGTGGACAAGCCGGATGGCCAGCGTTACCGCAGCTGGTTTGGCGCCTATGATGCGTCGCGCTGGGATCAGGCCGAGACCCACTTCAGTAAGATCAAGGATGCCATCGACAACAAGCCGCTCACCTTCGACTGTGGTTGCAAGCAGAGCTACTTTGCCTATGTCTATCCGGATCAGCCCTACAAGGTCTACCTGTGCAAGAGCTTCTGGACCGCACCGGTCAGCGGGACCGATTCCCGTGCCGGCACCATTGTCCACGAGCTGAGCCACTTCAATGTGGTGGCGGGCACCGACGATCTGGGTTACGGTCAGGCCAATGCCCGCAACCTGGCGAAGACGGATCCGGTCAAGGCGCTCAACAACGCCGACAACCACGAGTACTTCGCCGAAAACACGCCGAGCGAAAACTGATTTGCCGACCGGGGGCCGCAAGGCCCCTTTTTGTCCATGTCGTTTGTCACAGGAAGGAGCGACCATGATGACACTCTTGCTCACCACCCTGGCGCTGGCCCCCCTGCAGTGCGAGCTGTCGGTCAAGGCACAAAGCCGGGTCAACGAGCCGCTGCCGCTGGTGATGACCCTGACCAACCGGGGGGAGGGACCGCTCGAGGTGCTGAGCTGGTTCACGCCGTTCGAAGGCTGGTTTGCCGATGCCATCGATCTCACCCTCGATGAACAGCCGCTGCCCTACAAGGGCCCGCTCGCCAAGCGGGGCAACCCGGGCGCCGAGGATTTCTTTCTGCTGGGGGCTGGTCAGCAGAGTCAGGCCGACGCGGATCTGACCCTGGTCTACGATCTCTCCCGGCCCGGCAGCTACCGGCTCAGCTACCGTGCCCAGCCGCTGACCCTGACCCGGGGCGTGGCCCCCCGCTGCCCCGTCATTCACTTCACCCGGCTGCCCGCCTCCTAAGGGCGGCCCCATCCTGTGGAGCCCAGCCCTTAGATGGCATCCGGCCTGCTAAGGGGCGCCAGCAGACCCGTTGCACGGGCTGCCACCGCCAGATAACGCTCCGCCAGTAAAGGCCTGGCGAGCCCCTCCCGCCAGCAGCAGTGCACCAGCTTGATCACATGATCGTCGAGGCTCTCCACTGCGCTGGCCAGCACGTTTTGCCACACCAGCTTGCCGGTATCGGGCCAGACCTGCCTTTTCAGTGACGGTGCGCCGACCGTGACATAGGCGGCCGCCACCGCCTGCCACATCAGGGTCTGCCAGCACCCTTGCCATGGCGCGGGCAAATGGCGGGCGACGATGGCGGCGGCGCGACTGCCGGTCACCATGTGCAGCACGGTAAAGTTGCCGGTCTGCCAGTAGAGGGCGAGGGCTGCGTCGGCCAGCTGCACCAGCAGATCCGAGGATGACGGGAGCCCGCCCGGCAATCTCGCCGCCCAGATCGGCGCATCCGTCACCTGCCGCAGTCGCTCGGTGATCCAGTCGCCCTGCCAGCGCGACCCTTCCCACTGCTGCGCCAGTACGCTCAGCAGGCCGTCGATATCCTGCACCGGTGCTCCCTGCCCGGCCGGCACCCGCAAGGGGTCGCATTGCCAGGCAGCCAGGGCGGCGGCCTGCTCTCCCAGGTGACCATTTTCCAGCGCGCAGGCCAGGCGGATCAGCGGATGAAAGGCGCCGCCTGCCGGGGAGAGCCCCTGCTCCAGCAGGTCGCCAAAGGCGGGTAGCCAACCCTCAGCGGCCAGCCGTGCTGCCAACTGCTGACGCAGCCGGACAAACTGCATCTCCTTTTCATCCCCCTGCTGTTGCTCACCCCCCGGCAGGGCATGGTTGGCCTGCCAGTGGGCAAAGAAACGCTGCAGCCGCGCTGGGCTGGCGCTCATCTCATGCAGGGCGTGCAGCGCCATCGGGCAGTGGTTGGTGGTGCCGCGACCATTGAGGGCAAATGCCTGGTTGGCATCGAGCAGTTGATGAAGATAATGCATAATCATTTGACTCCTTTCATGAGGGGAGACAGGATTGTGCAAGTTAAAGCTAACTTGAGGTCAAGCGTGGCGATGGAACGCAAATGGCTGGCCATCGGCCAGATTGCCAAACGCTCGGGCGTCAAGGCCAGCGCCCTGCGCTTTTACGAGCAGAAGGGGCTGATCCGCAGCGTGCGCAGCGACGGGGGACAGCGGCTCTATCCGCAGGATGTGCTGCGTCGCATCGCCTTCATCCGGGTGGCGCAGGGCATGGGGCTGAGCCTTGGCGAGATAGGCGAGGCCCTGGCCGGCCTGCCCGAGGGGCGCACCCCGGATCGCAGCGACTGGGTCGGGATTGCCGGTCAGTGGCAGGGGCTGCTCGATCGGCGCATCGCGGCCCTGCAGCAGCTCAAGGAAAAGCTCGGCGCCTGTGTCGGCTGTGGTTGCCTCTCGCTGGAGCACTGCGCACTTTACAATCCGGATGATCAGGCCGCCGCCCTTGGCAGCGGCCCTCGCTACCTGCTGGGGGATACGCCCCCGGATGACGAACAGGCAGCCACATGATGAACATCGGGGTCGGCCCAGCCATGCCATGCACCGGGCCGACTCGTTTACACCGTCAAGGAGGAGACATGGCACTGGAACAACTGAAACGGGAGCTGGAGCTGTTTGGCGAGCGGCACGACGGCGCACAACACTCCCGTGGCAGCAAGATGCTCAACATTACCCGCGACACCGGCGAACTGCTGGCGGTGCTGGTACAGACCAGGGGGGCCGATGCGGTGCTGGAGATAGGCACCTCCAACGGCTACTCCACCCTCTGGCTGGCTGAAGCAGTGAAACGGCTGGGCGGGCGGGTCATCACCATAGAGCTGGACGAGGGCAAACGGGCCATGGCGGCCGCCAACTTTGAGCGCGCCGGGCTCGCCCCCTGGATTGAGCAGCTGGCAGGGGACGCAGGCACGCTGCTGCCCACCCTGCCGAGGGCCGCTTATCAGCTCATCTTCCTCGACTCCGATCGCCGCCATTACCAGGCCTGGTGGCCCGAGATCCAGCGCCTGCTGGCCCCCCGTGGCCTGCTGGTGGTGGACAATGCCGTCTCCCATCGGGAGGAGCTGGCCGAGTGGATGGCAGAGGTGGAGCAGGATCCGGCCTTCGCGACCGTGCTGGTGCCGGTGGGCAAGGGGGAGTGGCTGGTGGTGCGTCTGTAGGAGGGCTGGGATGGAAAACAAGACCATGGAACCAAGAGCGGTGGTGGAGGCCTACTGGCACGCCATGCAGAGCAATGATTTTGCCAAGGCAGCCCGCTGGCTGTGTGAAGATTTCATCTGCGACTGGCCCCAGTCGGGGGAGCGGATCGAGGGGCGTAGCAACTTCGTCGAGATCAACCGGCGCTATCCGGCGGCCGGGCCCTGGAATTTCGACGTCGTCCGCCTGCTGGAGCAGGGGCGGGAAGTGGTGACCGAGGTGCTGATCACCGATGGCGAGGTGGAGGCCCGTGCCATCACCTTTCACACGGTGCGCGGCAATGCCATCTGGCACCAGACCGAGTTCTGGCCCGATCTCTACGAGGCGCCGCACTGGCGTCGCCACTGGGTCACCACCATACCGCGGGAGCCGCAACCCGCCTGATCCCCTCCGCTGGCGCGCTACCGCCAGCGGAGGGGATCATGATGTGCCGTGATAAGCCCGTCGCCCGCCTCATGTTCCCCTTTTCATGATTTCCAGGCGCCCCACCGACATGACCTGGCTAGGGTGTTCCCGGTATTGCATCGCGGTTTGCGGCAAACATAAAACAACAGCCCCGCATAAGCGGGGCTGTTTGTTAGTTGGTACAGGTCAGGGATGGCGGGTTATACGGCCAGATAGTCCATGATCCCTTCGGCGGCCTTGCGACCCTCGTAGATGGCGGTGACCACCAGATCCGAGCCGCGCACCGCGTCACCACCGGCGAACACCTTGGGGTTGCTGGTCTGGAAGGCATACTCGGCCTGCTCCGGCGCCTTGATGCGATCCCGGCCGTCGAGCTCGATGCCGTACTCCGCCATCCAGGGCTGGGGGTTGGGCTGGAAGCCGAACGCCATCACCACCGCATCGGCAACCAGAACCTGCTCGGAGCCTTCAATGACTACCGGATTGCGGCGGCCGTTGGCATCGGGGGCGCCAAGCTCGGTGCTCACCACCTTGATGCCGCAGGTACGGCCGTGGGCGTCCAGCTCCACGCCGATGGGCTGGAGGTTGAACATAAATTCCACCCCTTCCTCCTGGGCGTTCTTCACCTCCCGCTTGGAGCCCGGCATGTTCTCGGCGTCGCGGCGGTAGGCACAGATCACCCGATCGGCCCCTTGACGGATGGCGGTGCGCACGCAGTCCATGGCGGTATCGCCGCCCCCCAGTACCACCACCTGCTTGCCGGCGAAGTCGATGTAATCGGCTTGCGCCTTCTCGAAGCCCAGCAAGCGGTTCGCGTTGGAGATGAGGTAGGGCAGGGCGTCGTAAACCCCCGGCGCAGACTCGTTCTCGAAACCGCCCTTCATATATTTGTAGGTGCCGACCCCGAGGAAGACCGCATCGAACTCGCCAAGCAGGTCGGCGAAGGTGACGTCACGGCCCACTTCGGTCTCGAGGCGAAACTCCACCCCCATCCCCTCGAAGATCTCGCGCCGACGCTGCATCACCTCTTTCTCCAGCTTGAAGGAGGGAATGCCGAAGGTGAGCAGGCCCCCGATCTCCGGATACTTGTCGAACACCACCGGGGTGACGCCGTTGCGTGCCAGCACGTCGGCACAGGCGAGGCCCGCGGGACCGGCGCCGATGACGGCGACCCGCTTGCCGGTCTTGACCACCTTGGAGAGATCAGGGCGCCAGCCCATCTCGAACGCCTTGTCGGTGATGTATTTTTCGATGTTGCCTATGGTCACGGCGCCGAAGCGATCGTTGAGGGTGCAGGCACCCTCGCACAGACGATCCTGCGGGCAGACCCGGCCGCACACCTCCGGCAGGCTGTTGGTCTGGTGGGAGAGCTCCACCGCCTCCAGAATGCGCCCCTCGTTGGCCAGTTTCAGCCAGTTGGGGATGTAGTTGTGCACCGGACACTTCCACTCGCAATAGGGGTTGCCGCAGTCGAGGCAGCGATCCGCCTGCATGCCGACCTGGGCCTGGTTGAAGGACTCGTAGATCTCCACAAACTGGATCTTGCGGATCTTGAGCGGCTTCTTGGGCGGGTCGACCCGCTGGACGTCGATAAACTGGAATACGTTCTGGCTCATAGGGTTCCCTCCTTATTGCGCCTGGATTCTGAGTTCTGCACTGGAACGGCTGGTGTGACCCAACAGGGACTTGACGTCGCTGGACTTGGGTTTGATCAGCCTGAACTTGGGCACATAGGAGTCGAAATTGGCCAGGATCTCCTCGGCGCGCGAGCTGCCGGTTTCGTTGAGGTGCGCCGTGATGATGCCGCGCAGGTGCTCCTGGTGGATGGCCAGATCCGCCACATCCAGCAGTTCAACCAGCTCGGGGTTGGTGCGCTTGGCGAAGCTGCCGCACTCGTCGAGCACGTAGGCAAAGCCCCCGGTCATGCCCGCCGCGAAGTTGACGCCGGTCTCGCCGAGCACGGTGACGATACCGCCTGTCATGTATTCACAGCCGTTGTCACCGATCCCCTCGACCACCGCGAGGGCCCCTGAGTTGCGCACCGCGAAGCGCTCGCCGGCGGTGCCTGCGGCATAGAGCTTGCCGCCGGTGGCGCCGTAGAGGCAGGTGTTGCCGATGATGGCCGCCTCGTGGGACTTGAACGCCACGCCGACGTGGGGCTTGATCACCAGCTTGCCGCCGGTCATCCCCTTGCCCACGTAGTCGTTGGCATCCCCGGTGAGGATCATCTCGAGGCCCCCCGCGTTCCAGACGCCGAAGCTCTGGCCGGCGGTACCGTTGAAGTGCACCTTGACCGGATCGGCCGCCATCCCCTGGTTGCCGTGGCGCTTGACGATTTCGCCGGAGAGGCGCGCCCCCACGGAGCGGTCGGTGTTGCGGATGTCGTAGCGGAACTCGCCACCGCTCATATTTTCCACCGCGTCCAGCAGGTCTTCCACCATCTTGAGGTTGAGCGGCCCCTTGTCGAAGGTGGGGTTGTGCTGCTGGCTGAACAGGCTGGAGCCTTCCGGTGCTACCGGGCGGGCCAGAATACCGGAGAGATCCAGCTTGGCTTGACGGGCGGTGAGGCCGGGCAGGGCCTCCAGCAGGTCGGTACGACCGATGAGGTCGGTGAGCTGGGTGACACCAAGCTGGGCCATCAGCTCGCGAGTCTCCTCGGCGATGAACTTGAAGTAGTTCATCACCATCTCCGGCAGACCGGTGAAGTGCTCGCGGCGCAGCTTCTCATCCTGGGTGGCGACGCCGGTGGCGCAGTTGTTCAGGTGACAGATCCGCAGGTACTTGCAGCCGAGCGCCACCATGGGGCCGGTGCCGAAGCCGAAGCTCTCGGCGCCGAGGATGGCCGCCTTGATGATGTCGAGACCGGTCTTGAGACCGCCATCCACCTGTAGACGCACCTTGTGGCGCAGGCCGTTGGCGACCAGGGCCTGCTGAGTCTCGGCCAGCCCCAGCTCCCAGGGGGAGCCAGCGTATTTGACCGAAGTGAGCGGGCTCGCGCCGGTGCCGCCGTCGTAGCCGGAGACGGTGATGAAGTCCGCGTAGGCCTTGGCCACGCCGCAGGCGATGGTGCCAACGCCGGGCTCGGAAACCAGCTTGACCGACACCAGGCAGTTCGGGTTGATCTGCTTGATGTCGAAGATGAGCTGGGCCAGATCCTCGATGGAGTAGATGTCGTGGTGCGGCGGCGGCGAGATAAGCGTTACGCCGGGTACCGAGTAACGCAGCTTGGCGATCTGGGCCGTCACCTTGTCACCGGGCAGTTGGCCCCCTTCGCCGGGCTTGGCGCCTTGGGCCACCTTGATCTGCACCACGTCGGCGTTCATCAGGTAGTGGGGGGTGACGCCGAAGCGCCCCGAGGCCACCTGCTTGATGCGCGAATTCTTCTCGGTACCGAAGCGCTTGGGATCTTCACCGCCTTCGCCGGAGTTGCTCTGACCGCCGAGGCGGTTCATGGCCACCGCCAGCGCCTCGTGGGCTTCCGGGCCCAGGGCGCCGATGGACATGGCGGCGGAGTCGAAGCGGGGGAACAGCTTGGCCGCCGGCTCCACCTGTTCCAGTGCCACCGGGTTGTCGACCTTCTTGAGGGTGAGCAGATCGCGCAGGGTGGCTACCGGCCGCTCGTTCACCAGACGGGCGTACTCCTTGTAATCGGCATAGTTGCCGGAGCGTACCGCGGTCTGCAGGGTCTGCACCACGTCCGGGTTGTAGGTGTGGTACTCGCCGCCGTGGACGAATTTGAGCAGGCCGCCCTGGGTGAGGGCCTTGCGAGCCAGCCAGGCCTGACGCGCCAGATTGAACTGATCCTGCTGGATGTCGGCAAAGTCGGCGCCCTGAATGCGGCTCGATACGCCGCGAAAACACATCTCGACCACGGCTTTGGAGAGGCCCACCGCTTCAAACAGCTGGGAGCAACGGTAGCTGGCCACAGTGCTGATGCCCATCTTGGACATCACCTTGTAGAGCCCTTTGTTGATGCCGTTGCGGTAGTTGAGCATGGCCTGGCGCAGGCTCATCTTGAGCACGCCCTCTTCTACCTGCTTGGCAAGGGTCTCGTAGGCGAGGTAGGGGTAGATGGCGGTGGCGCCAAAGCCCAGCAGCACCGAGAAGTGGTGCGGGTCGCGCACGCTGGCGGTCTCCACCAGGATGTTGGCGTCGCAGCGCAGGTTGTTGTCCACCAGGGTACGCTGCACCGCCCCCACCGCCATGGCGGCCGGGATGGGCAGGGTGTCGGCACTGACGTCCCGATCCGAGAGCACCAGCAGCACGGTGCCGGCCTTGGCGGCAGCCTTTGCCTCTTCACAGACGCGTAGAATGGCCGCTTCCAGCCCCTCTTCGGGTCTGAAGTTGAGGCTGATCACCTGATGGCGATAGTGCTCCCCTTCCAGGGCCAGCAGCTGGTGGAAGTCGGAGTAGAGCAGGATCGGCGACTGGAACAGCACCCGGTGGGCGTGGCCGAAGGTCTCGTTGAACACGTTCTGCTCGCGGCCGATACAGGTGGCCAGCGACATCACGTGGTTTTCTCGCAGCGGATCGATGGGCGGGTTGGTCACCTGGGCGAACATCTGGCGGAAGTAGTCGTACAGGGTGCGCTGGCTGGAGGAGAGCACCGCCATGGGGGTGTCATCCCCCATGGAGCCCACCGCTTCCTGGCCGTTTTCACCCAGTACCCGGATGATCTGATCCAGCTCCTCATAGGAGTAGCCGAACAGCTTCTGATAGGTTTTCAGCTGCTCGTCGGAGAACTCGCGGGCGCCGGTGCTGGCGTCATCCATCTGCTCGAACGGCACCAATCGCTTGCAGTGCTTGTCCATCCACTGCTTGTAGGTGTGACGGCTCTTGAGGTCGTCGTCGATCTCGAAGCTGGTCCAGATCTTGCCGTTGCTGGTATCCACCACGAACAGCTCGCCCGGGCCGACCCGGCCCTTCTCCAGCACCTCGTCCGGGGTGTAGTCCCAGGTGCCCACTTCGGAGGCCAGCGTGATGAACTTGTCCTTGGTGATGACATAGCGGGCCGGACGCAGGCCGTTTCTGTCGAGCGCACAGGTGGCGTAGCGGCCGTCGGTCATGACGATGCCGGCCGGGCCATCCCAGGGCTCCATGTGCATGGAGTTAAAGTCGTAGAAAGCGCGCAGGTCGTCATCCATGTTCGGGTGCTTCTGCCACGCAGGCGGGATCAACAGGCGCATGGCACGGAACAGGTCCATGCCGCCGGCCAGGAACAGATCCAGCATGTTGTCCAGGCTGGAGGAGTCCGACCCCGTGGTGTTGACGAAGGGGGCGGCTTCTTGCAGATCCGGGATCAGCGGGGTGGCGAACTTGTAGCTGCGCGCTTTGGCCCATTGGCGGTTGCCGGCGATGGTGTTGATCTCGCCGTTGTGGGCCAGATAACGGAATGGCTGCGCCAGCGGCCAGCGCGGGCTGGTGTTGGTGGAGAAGCGCTGGTGGAACACGCAGATGGCCGCCTGCATGCGGATGTCGGCGAGATCCAGATAGAAGCGCGGCAGGTCCACCGGCATGCACAGCCCTTTGTAGACGGTGACCAGGTTGGAGAGGCTGACCACATAGAAGTAGTCGTCGCTGATGCGCTTCTCGATGCGGCGGCGCACGATGTAGAGGCGGCGCTCGAGATCCTTGTCGACCCAGCCGGGCGGGGCGTTGACAAAGACCTGTTCAATGCTGGGCAAGGATGCCTTGGCGATGGAGCCGAGTACGTTGGTATCGATGGGCACCTTGCGCCAGCCGACCAGACTCAGGGTCTCCTTTTCCAGCTCCTCGTCGATGATGTCGCGCGTGGCCTGGGCCAGGATGGGATCGGGGTTGAGGAACAGCATGCCGACCGCGTAGTTGCGGCCCAGGTGCCATCCCTTCTCTTCGGCGACCGCTCTAAAGAAGCTGTCGGGTTTTTGCAGCAACAGACCGCAGCCGTCGCCGGTCTTGCCATCGGCGGAGATACCGCCGCGGTGCTGCATGCGAGCCAATGCTGACATCGCGAGACGGACAAGCTTGTGGCTGGCTTCACCTTCCATGTGGGCCAACAGGCCGAAGCCACAGTTATCCCTCTCCAGCTTTGGATCATATAGTGACATTGCATTTCTCCCTTGCTCGGCCTTGCATCGCGCTGTCGTCAACAGACTGCATAAATTGCGATTGGCTCTTGTGGTTCCGTCCGCCTGAGGTGGCGAATCTCCAAACTAATGGGATTTTTCGGCAAGGTCAATTGGACATCCCGGCTGTTTTCATTATTACAATGTCATAACAAAATCTCGATGCGCGAGGATAAATGGGGTGGTAATTGGCTATTGCTCTGGTGTTTTTTATTTTTGCGAGATTAAATCCTGATGTGTCGGGTTTTGTTGGTTGACTCGGTGGGTGTGGGTGTTTGTAGTAAATTTACCAATTCACTGCCGGAGTGGCTGGTTGAGATCACATTACTGATGTGAATGACTTGCATTTGCCAAATCCCCGTCTAAAGAAAAATTTTCATTATTCAACAGAATGTTAGCTAACAATTATGCAGCCATGCTGAAGGCTGGTCAGAAGGGGGATGGGTCTCGAAAGCGTCGAGAATGTCCGGTTAACTGATATTTATCCTGTTATTGGTGAATATTTATATGTTTTTCTGACTCTCGTATCCCTTGATCCAGCGCAGCACCCCGTACGGGCAAGCTCGTACAATGACGCTCCTTTACTGGAGGTGTCATGCAGTTACACGAACTCGTCAATACATTCGGCCAGGATCTCAAGCAGCGCCATGGCCAGAAGATCCACAAGCTCTCCATTCACGGCGCCTTCACCTGCCCCAATCGTGATGGCACCCTGGGGCGTGGTGGCTGCACCTTCTGCAATGTCTCCTCCTTTGCCGACGAATCGGCCCAGCAGCTCTCCGTGGTGCAGCAACTGCTGGCCCGTCGGGACGAAGTGACCCGCGCCAAGCGCTATCTCGCCTATTTTCAGGCCTATACCAGCACCTATGCCGAAGTGGAGTACCTGCAGCGCATGTATGAAGAGGCGCTGTCGGTGAGCGACATGGTGGGCTTGTGTGTGGGGACGCGCCCAGATTGCGTGCCGGATGCGGTGCTGGACCTGCTGGCCGGTTATCAGGCCCGGGGTTACGAGGTGTGGCTGGAGCTGGGGCTGCAGAGCGCCAACGACAAGACGCTGCAGCGCATCAACCGGGGCCACGGCTATGCCGCCTATGTGGATGCGGTGACCCGGGCCCATCAGCGGGGCATCAAGGTGTGTGCCCACCTCATCGTGGGTTTGCCCGGCGAGGTGCCGATGAACAGCCTGGATACCCTGCACCGTATCGTGGATACCGGCGTGGAGGGGATCAAGCTTCACCCGCTGCATGTGGTGGAGGGCAGCACCCTCGGCAAGGCCTGGCAGGCGGGGAGGCTCGATGTCTTGAGTCTGGATCAGTATGTCGAGGCGGCAGTCGCCATGATCCAGCACACCCCCCCCGAAGTGGTGTATCACCGCATCTCGGCTTCAGCGCGCCGGCCAACCCTGTTGGCCCCCGCCTGGTGCGAGAACCGCTGGACAGCGATGGCTGATATTGCTAGTGCGCTGGCCCGCACCGGTCCTCAGGGTCAGGCGTTGGGGCGCCCGTTTTCCCTTGTGGGCAATATTGATTAGGTCGTCAGATTTCATTAAAAAAACAGTGGGTTATTAGATGAAATTCAGTCTTTGCGGTATAGTTTCGGTAAAATTGTCTTGATATAGTACTTGGCTTGAAAAAGATATCATTATCAATAAGCTTGTATTATTTCCAATTTGGACGGGATATATCGGGCATGGCGCCACCCTGTGTCGCGATCAACAGCCTGACCTGCCGTCCCCGCTTTGGGCATAATGCCGTTCAGGTCTGTCGATGACATCCAGTGTCATGTACCTGTGCTTTTAGTGTGTATCAGGCTGTAGCTCCTTTTTTGGGGAGCGCTGTTCTTTATGTCACGGGCATGTCTGCGCCAACGATGCCCGTGAGGCTTGAATATCGGTATGGCGAGACAGCCGGCCCAATCATGCAGTGACAGGATGCTATGCAAGCAGAAACTAACCGTATTGACGAGTTGTTGGAGTGCCTGGTCTTTCTGACCCGCTTTTATGGGGTACCCAACAGCAAGGACGCTCTCACCACCGGCCTGCCGCTGGTATCCGGTCTGCTGACGCCCAATCTGTTCGGCCGTGCCGCCGAGCGGGGTGGCTTGTCCGCCCGGGAAGTCATCCAGTCTCTCGACGAGATCTCCCCCCTGTTGCTGCCCTGTGTGCTGCAGATGCGCAACGGCGGCGCCTGCATTCTGCTGGAGTGGAACGAAGACAGAACCCAGGGCAAGGTGATCTTCCCTCAGGCGGGGGATGCGGCCCAGTGGCTGAGTGCATCTCAACTGGGTGATGAGTATCTGGGGCGGCTGTTTTTTGTCAAAAAGCAGTTCAAGTTCGATGAGCGTTCACCCAAGGTGCTGGAGACCCGCGATGGTCACTGGTTCTGGAGCACCCTGCTCGAATCTCGCGGCATCTATCGGGATGTGCTGGTCGCCTCCATCCTCATCAACCTGTTTGCCGTCGCCAGCCCTCTGTTCACCATGAACGTCTACGACAAGATAGTGCCCAACCTGGCGTTTGATTCGCTCTGGGTACTGGCGGTTGGCGCCATGGTGGTGTTCACCTTCGACTTCGTGATGCGCCAGCTGCGCAGCTACTTCATCGACATCGCCGGCAAAAAGTCCGATGTGCTGCTATCAGCCAAGATCTTTGCCAAGGTGATGGGGATGCGGATGGAGTCGCGTCCTGCGTCGACCGGCGCCTTTGCCAAGCATCTGCAGGAGTTTGAATCGGTGCGGGAGTTTTTCACTTCCGCGACGGTATCTACCCTCATCGATCTGCCCTTTGCCATCTTCTTCCTGTTCATCATCTGGATCTTTGCCGGTGTCATGGTGGTGGTGCCCATCGTGGCCATGGTGATCCTCATCATTTACAGCTTCTATATCCAGGCGCCGCTCAAACAGTCCATCGAAGAGGGCTCACGGCTGGCTTCCCAGAAAAACGCCAACCTGATCGAGAGCATCTCGGGCCTCGAAACCGTGAAAATCTTTGGTGCCGAGAGCATGTTTCAGCACCGCTGGGAGCAGGCTGTGTCCCACATTTCGACCTGGGGCGTACAGACCCGTCGCATTACCAACTCCATGTCATCGCTGGCCAGCTACATCCAGCAGGTGGTGACGGTGGCACTGGTGATTGTCGGGGTTTACCAGATCTCGGAAGGACTGGTCACCATGGGGGGCATGATTGCCGCCGTCATGCTGTCGAGCCGCGCCATCGCGCCCATGGTACAGCTGTCGGTTCTCTCGACCCGCTACAACCAGGCAAAGTCTGCATTGGAGATCCTGGAGAAGATCATGATCACGCCGGGCGAGCAGGAGGAGGGCAAGCAGTACATCCACCATCCCGTGATCTCCGGTCGGATCGAGTTTGACAAGGTATCGTTCAAGTATCCCGGGATGGAAACCAGCACCCTGCACAATATCAACCTGCGCATCGAGCCGGGTGAGAAGGTGGCCATCATTGGCCGGATCGGGGCGGGCAAGACGACGCTCGAGAAGATTTTGATGGGCCTCTATCGGCCTACCGACGGCTCGGTACGGCTCGATGGTTTTGAACTCGATCAGCTGCCGGCCTCGGTGATCCGCCGCAATATAGGCTGTGTGCCACAGGATGTGACCCTGTTTTTTGGCTCGGTACGCGACAACATCATGCTGGGCAATCCGCTGGTGGATGATGTGCGAGTCATGCGGGCTGCCAAGCGGGCCGGGGTGACCAACTTCACCAACCGGGATCCCAATGGGCTGGATAGACAGATAGGGGAAGGGGGCCGTCAGCTCTCCGGTGGTCAGCGTCAGGCCATCTTGCTGGCCCGGGCCTTGCTCAATGATCCCCCCATACTGGTAATGGACGAACCGACCTCCAACATGGATAACCAGTCGGAGATGCAGGTCAAGCATGAGCTGGCCAGGCTTGGGCCGGAAACGACCCTGATCGTCATCACCCACAAAACCACCATGCTTGACGTAGCCTCACGGGTCATCGTGATCGAACAGGGCCAGGTGGTGGCCGATGGTCCGAAGGAAATGGTGTTGCAACAGCTGAAAGAGGGCAAGGTGCGCGTACAGGAGGCCTCCAATGGCTAAGTTTGGCCTGTTCAAGAAGGCGCCTTCCGATACTGTGTTGCCGGCCCCGGAACACCTTGAGTTTGTGGATGACGGTGCGGCCGCCGTCCTGCTGAGTACCCCGACGCGGGCACGTGCCCTGCTGTGGGCCTGCTTCCTGTTTTTCATGAGTGCCATCATCTGGGCAGCCTGGGCCGAGCTTGATGAGGTGACCGTCGGCCAGGGCAAGGTGATCCCGTCACGTCAGTTGCAGGTGATCCAAAACCTGGAGGGGGGGATCGTCAAGGAGATCTTCGTGAAGGAAGGGGATATCGTCGAGAAAGGGCAGCCACTGCTGCGCATCGATGATACCCGTTTCCGTTCCGACTTTCGGGAGCGGGAGCAGGAGCTGGTGACCCTCAAGGGGGACATCGCCAGATTGCGGGCGGAGATCCAGAGCGTGGTGGTCAAGACCGGCCCCAATCTGGGTTGGCGTGAACAGGTGGTGGTTGAAAAGCAGCCCATCGTTTTTCCGGACGGTTATGAGAACGTGTTTGCCGAATATGCGACACGGGAAAAGTCGGTGCAGAATGAGCGCCTCAACAACCTGAGCAACCAGCTCTATATTCTTGGTCAGCAGATCGAGCAGAAAGAGCAGGAGACCATAGAGCTCAATGCCAAAATAAGGACGGTGGCACGCAGTGTGGATCTGGCGCGCCAGGAGCTCAATATCAGCCGTCCCCTGGCCAAAGAGGGGATCGTGCCCCAGGTTGAGTTGATCAAGCTGGAGCGCCAGGTCAACGAGATGCAGGGGGAGCTTGAGAGCAATAGGCTGCTGATCCCCAAGCTTGACTCCGTGTTGCGGGAAACCATCTCCAAGCGCAACGATATTGCGCTGAAGTTTCGGGCCGATTCGCAAACCGAACTCAACGAGCGGCAGGGCAAACTGAGCCAGTTGTCCGAGGGGCAGGTGGGATTGCGTGACCGAGTGGATCGCACCAGCGTCATCGCTCCGCTCAAAGGGACCATCAAGAAGCTCAAGATCAATACCCTGGGTGGCGTTGTCCAGCCCGGCATGGATCTGATGGAGATAGTACCGCTGGAAGACACCCTGCTGGTCGAAGCCAAGGTGTCGCCGAAAGATATCGCATTCCTGCGACCGGGGCTGGAAGCCGTGGTCAAGATCACTGCCTATGACTTCACCATTTATGGTGGATTGCATGGCAAGGTTGAGCAGATAAGTGCCGACTCAATTCAGGATGAAGATGGCAATTCCTTCTACCTGGTTCGGGTACGCACCGAGAAGAGTTACTTGGGCGATGAGCTTAACGCACTTCCCATCATCCCCGGTATGTTAGCCAGTACAGATATTATTACTGGTAAAAAAAGTGTCCTAGACTATTTGCTTAAGCCGATATTACGGGCAAAGCAGTCGGCACTGAGAGAACGATAAGCCAACAATCTAAAAACAACATGACTGGAGATACCATGAAGAAGACGATTGTTGCCATGTTAGTAAGTGGCGCTGTGCTGTTCCCGGGCCTAAGCCAGGCACAAACACTGGAGGAGTCAGTGGCACAGTCATTGGCTACCCATCCCAAAATCAAGGAAGCTTTTGATCTCTATCAGGCGCGACTGTATCAGCATGACGGGGCCAAAGGTGGTTACTACCCCACCATCGATCTGCGTGGCGGTGTCGGCTATGAGAAGACTGATAGTCCATCAACTCGTCTTAACCCCAATAGTGACGATTCGATGACCCGTAAAGAGGCCGGCATCAGCCTGCGCCAGATGTTGTTCGACGGCTTCAACGTCAGCAGCAACGTGGCACGTACTGATGCCGAAGCCAATGCCCAGCGCCTGGCCATGATCTCCGAGGCTGAGAACACGGCACTGCGGGTGGCCGAGGTCTACCTCAACATGCTGCGCCAGCAGGAGATCCTGGAGCTGTCCAAGCAGAACCTGGAAACCCACGAACAGATCCGTAGCGACATCAGCAAGCGGACCGATTCGGGGTTGGGTTCGACCGCTGACCAGACCCAGATCGATGGTCGGGTAGCCAGAGCCTACGCCAACCAGGCTGCCGCCGAGAACAACTATCGCGATGCCGAAAGTGAGTTCATCCGGGTGGTCAACGAGATGCCAAAAGATTTGGTACAGCCGGTTCCGGATGCTCAGCTCATTCCTAGCAGCCTGGATGCGGCACTGAAGACGGCAACCGAAGTTCACCCAACGCTGCTCTCCTCCCTGCAGGATATCGAAGCCGCCAAATACCAGCATGAAGGTTCCAAATCCGGTTTTTATCCCAACGTCACCTTTGAAGTGGATCAAAACTGGAATGAGGATATCGATGCCGTCAAGGGGCGCAACGATGACCTGACCGCCATGGTTCGGATGCGCTACAACTTGTTCCGCGGTGGTTCCGATCTGGCCCAGAGCAAGGCCACTTCCGCACTCTATTCCCAGGCCAAGGATATTCACATGAATGCCTTCCGTCAGGTAGAGGAAGGAACCCGCCTGGCCTGGAACGCAAAAGAGTCTTTGGCTAAACAGAAGACCTTCCTGAAAGAACACGTGGATGCAAGCTATGACACTGTGCAGGCGTACAAGAAGCAGTTTGGTCTCGGTCAACGTACCTTGTTGGACGTATTGAACACCGAAAACGAATTGTTTGAAGCGCGCCGCAGCTACATTACAGCCGAGTATGACTCCCTGCTGGCGGATTATCGGATCCTCAATGCCACTGGCAGCCTGCTCAACGCATTCAATGTGAAGCAGCCGGCCGATTGGCAAGCCAAACAGTAATGGAGTGCGCATCAGGTTTGATGCGAGTGAAAGGGATGGTTGCAGCCGGACTGCCGCCATCCCTTGTCTCTGACGGCCATCTCTGGCCAATGCAGTGAGTACCATTGGATCTGTCGAAGATGCATGTGACCGGATGGGATAGAGCAAGCAGTATCGGCATGGCGTCAACCTCCGGTTTGACCCAGTTGCTGCGCGCTCGCTGGTTACGCTGGTCACTTTGGCTGCTGCTGATATCTCTGCCGCTACTGCTCTCCGCCAGTCAGCCTCTTACCCCTGAAGATCTCAAACTGGTACAACGGGCTCAGGAGACCTACGGCGTCAGAGCCGGCAAACGGGTTACCACCTGGCGCACACTGGTAATGCAAAACCGCGCTGCCGGCCTGACCGACCGTCAGAAGCTGGAGAAGGTTAACCAGTTTTTCAACCAGATGCGGTTTATCGACGACATCAAGTTGTGGCGAAAAAAAGACTACTGGGCAACCCCGCTGGAGTTTTTGGGAGCGGCTGGTGGCGATTGTGAAGACTTCAGCATTTCAAAATACTTTACCCTGCTGGAGCTGGGTGTTCCGGATGAAAAGATGCGGATGGTCTATGTCAAGGCATTGGATTACAACCAGTTTCATATGGTCGTCGCTTACTATGAAACACCGTCTGCGGTGCCCGTCATTTTGGATAATTTGATAGGGTCGATCCGGCCTGCCAGTCAACGTAGGGATCTGGTGCCGATATACAGCTTTAACGGTAGTCACTTGTGGTTGATGAAGGCGCGTGGTCAAGGGGAACTGGCTGGACAGTCCTCACGCCTGGGATTATGGAATGATTTACGCAATCGCATGACGTCGGGGCGATTGGCTCAGCCTGTGTTGAATTTGGATGATTAACCTATGACGCTCTACAGACAATTATTGGCAACCATGTTGATCCTGTTCGGGTTGTTGTTTGCAGCTACCTATTGGGTGCAATTCAACTCGACTCGTACCTATCTGGCCCAACAGCAGGAAACCACCGTCATCAATACAGCCACGTCTCTGGGGCTGGCACTGACCCCTTATCTGGAAAATGGTGACAAGGTGGGGGCTGAGTCCGTCATTCAGGCGATATTTGACGGGGGATATTATCGTCTGGTCCGTCTGGACTTGCTGGCTTCCAAGGATGTCATCGAGCAGGAAAATACCAATAACATTCAAGGTGTTCCCCAATGGTTCATCAATCTTGGGTTGTTTCCCGAGGTATCCAATGAGTCGATCCTGACATCGGGCTGGCTGCAACTGGGTAAATTGAAGGTCGTTGGTCATCCCGGCCAGGCCTATTACGAGTTGTGGCGCGGAATGAGTGAGCTTGCCAGCTGGTTCCTGATAGGTTTTCTGATCACCACCATCTTGCTCATGCGGGCACTCAACTACCTGCTCAAGCCGCTCAAGCAGATTTGTGAGCAGGCCGTCGAGATAGAGCTGCATCACTTTGGTCATGCCATTCCCGAACCCAAGACCCATGAATTGAAACAGGTGGTTCAGGCCATCAATACCCTCTCCAGCAAGTTGGCCGTGCAATTCAAAGAGCAGGCCGACGAGGCTGAAAAACTGCGGGAGCGGGTCTACGTCGACGCCGTTTCCGGCTTGGGCAACCGGGCTTATTTCGTGGGTCAGGTCAACGCCTGGATTGCAGAGGCTGGTCAAGGGGGGGTCATGCTGGTTGCCGTCGACATGCTGGACGAGCTGTACCGCGAAGAGGGATTTGCTGCGCGTGACAACATGGTCAAATCGATAGCCCAGGCTTTGAAAGAACAATTGAAAGGGTGGGATGGCTCTGCTGTGGCGCGGATCTCGGCAACGGAATATGCCCTGTTGTGCCCGACAGATGACCTTTCCCAATTGAAGGATTTGGCTGAAGTGATCAACAGTCGCATCGCCGATCTGGTGGTAAATCCCATGGGTGAGGGGGGCGCCTTGTCCGTCATTGGTATTGCTGGGCGAGATGGTAACGATGATTTGTCGGCACTGCTGACCAAGGCTGACAATGCGCTGGGCCGGGCCCGCAATGAACGTCGTGGTGCCGTGGTCATGGAAGGGGGCACAGATCAGGGGTTGATGGGACGCCTGGCTTGGCGTGATCTGGTTCAGGATGCGATTGCACGGCATTTGTGGCGTTTCAAGGCGCAGCCAGCCTGCCGATTTGATAATGGTCTACGTATGCATGCAGAACTGTTTGCCTCTATCTCTCGCGATGGTACCGATTATTTCGCAGGCCAGTTCCTGCCTGCCATCGAGCAGTTCAAGCTGGGTGGTGAGTTTGACCAGGCAATACTGGATGCGTCAGTTCCATTAATGCAGCAGCAACCTGATCTGGTCCTGGCGGTCAATATTACGGCTGGCTCGCTGTGCTCAGATGAATTCCGTACTTGGCTGACCGGTTATCTGAGCGACAATGCCGGATTGAAAGAGCGCTTGCTGTTCGAGATCCCTGAAGCCGCTATCATGAAGCACAAGGAGCATGTGACCGCTCTGGTTCATGTTCTGCAAGAGCATGACTTTCAGTGGGGTGTGGATCACTATGGACGCCACTTCCAGTCACTGGGGTATCTGGAGGAGCTTGCGCCTTCCTATGTCAAGGTTGACCACGGCTATACCAGCCAGGTTATGGAGCCTGGGGCTGATACTTCCTTCCTGGCTGCGGTATGTCGTGCCGCCCACAATGCCGGCGTTACAACCATTGCGACCAGAGTGGAAGATCAACACCAGGTCGAGTTGCTCTCAAAGCTTCATATCGATGGTTACCAGGGCTTTGTACACCCGGCATTTCCGTTGCCGTGAGCATGACCAAGTATTTCAGGGGCCCACAAGGGCCCCTTTTTTATTCGAAAAATTAATAAGCATGCTTATTCTCAGTTTAATTAAACTAGATGGTTTCATTTGGTGTCGCGCAACTGATTGATTTGACGATATAAAAAAGAACATTCGATTTCGTACATTTCCCCTCCCCAGTTTTGACACGAATCCCATACATTTTTGCAACGGATGCAAGAAACACGGACATCTATGGTGTAGACATCGAGATCCGTCACGTTGGAGCAATGGACATGCGTACCCAAATCATCGACAAAACCGTTGTGGTTTCTGCAGTTGAAGGCAATGTGCAAATCGTGCTGGCTGATGGAAGCAGCCGCCCTCTGCAAAAAGGAGAGATCCTGCAACCCGGGGCAAAGCTCAACATTGCAGATGATGCCAAATTGTTATTGGCGCCCTACGATGATTCACCGGCGGCTGCCACACCGGATGCTCCTGCCCATGATGCGCCTGCTACCGGCCAGCCACCGGCTCCGGATGCCGGAAATGCGGCCTCTCCTGATATAGCCGCCTTGCAAAAGTCGATTTTGCAAGGGGTTGACCCGACGCAAAACTTTGAAGCGTCAGCTGCGGGTGGTGCTCCGGCTGCAGGTGGTGGCGGTGGGATCGGTGGGGTTGCTGGAGCCAGCGGTAACGGTGGTTTTGTAACCATCGACAGGATTGGCGATGCCACTATCGCCGCCGCCGGGTTTGACACTACCTACCAAGCTGAGCCGGTGGTGGATACCCAGCAGATAGCGGAGCCCTTGCTGGTCAATGAGCTGACGGATCAGGGAGAGCAACTGACCGTTGCTGAAGACGGATCTCTGAGTGGTAATCTGCTGGATAACACGGTGAATACCGATGGGCCGCAGGCTGCGTCAGTACTGATCTTCACCTGGGGGGACAATGCCAATATAGCTGCCGGTACCAGCGTGACCATCGATGGGGTAGGTACGCTCATCGTCAATACGGATGGCAGCTTCACATTCACACCGGCCCCCAACTACGATGGCGCCGTTCCACCAGTGATATATACCGTGACTGATGGCACCGACACGGTGCAATCCACCTTGGAGTTGACGATCACCCCCATCAATGATCTCGCCGATGAGGGAGAGAGTGTGGTGGTGACGGAAGATGTAGCCGTATCGGGCAATCTGCTTGCCAACACCATCGACAATGATGGTCCGCAGGCGGCTTCCGTGTCTGGATTTAGCTGGGGTGGGGTTGCCAATGCCACCCTAGGTACACCTGTCAGCCTGGCAGGGATCGGTACTCTGCTGATCAATGCGGATGGTAGCTATCAGTTCACGCCGGCTCCCAATTATGATGGTCCCGTTCCCGCCGTCAGCTACACCGTCACCGATGGTGTAGATACCGTCCAATCCACTTTGACCATCACTATCACGCCGGTTGATGAACCGGTCGAACTGGCTGGTTTGCAGGTGGAAGGAGGAGAGCTGACGCTCAATGAAGCCTCTTTGGCAGATGGCAGTAATCCCAATGCAGCAGCCTTGACTCAGAGCGGTATTTTTACCTTCAGTGCGGCCGATGGTGTCCAGAGTCTGACCCTGGGTGGTGTTGCACTGATCACCAATGGACAAACCATCACTTCGTTCCCGCAAACCATCGCCAGCCCGTTGGGCAATCAGTTGACTGTTACTGGCATCAATTACAACCCTGCAACTGGAACGGGGAGTGTGAGTTACAGCTATACGCTGAACGACAGCGAGACACACACTCAACCAGCTAACGATGCATCACTGGTGGAGAGTTTCAATGTTGTGCTGGTCGATCCGGATGGTGACACAGCCAATGGCAGTCTGGATGTCGTCATTCTGGATGATGTTCCCAGTGTCACCCTGACCTCCAATACGCAAGGGCTGGGCACGGTATCCGTGGACGAGAGCCTGGTCAGCCTGGGTGGAGTGGGCGGTGACGGGGTGGCCAGTGCCAGCCTGAGCGCGGCCGACGTGCAGGCCCAGTTCAACCCGGCCTTCGGGGCCGACGGGGCGGGCAGCATCGGCTACAGCCTGGCGCTGAGCGGCAGCAACGTGGCAAGCGGCCTCTATGCGGTGGATCCGCTGGCTGCCAACGGCCAGGGGGCGGCGATC